>CAYOSU010000010.1:0-45301 GCA_964406735.1 uncultured Clostridia bacterium
TCTTCACTATTCACTTGTGGCGAAGCCACACAAGCCTCCCTCCGAGAGGGAGGGGGACCGCGTTAGCGGTGGAAGGAGATTAACGGAACTAACTATTTCTTCAAACTATGGATAGAATCTAAAACCTCATTTCCCTAAAAATTCTAATAGCAACAGAATCCATATAAAAAGCCTCCTCATGCAAAAGGGAGGTGATTCGGCGCTAAAACGCCGAATCGGTAGGATTGCCACAACCCTAACTATTCCCACTAACTCCGTTTTACTACAACCGCTATGATTACTCTTAATTATAATAAATTATTACTTTCACAAACTCCGCTTTCCCGCCTAACCACGGCTACTCTTAATTATAATAATTATTCCCTCAAACTTGGATAGAAATCACCGCTCCGCACGCTGCCCGCTGTATCTAAAGCGCAATGCGGTGCTATTTCGGAATCTCAGACAGCGTAACCGTACCACCAACCAAAAAGCGTTTAAAACTGTTCTTTAATAAAAAATCACTATCTCCTGAAAAACAAAAACCGACCCGCCCTAAAAAAATTCGTCTTGATTTTCTTTACCGACGTGATTTTCCGGATGTATTGTGCTATAATGCAATTGTTTAAGTGCTTAGACAAAAGAGAGGTTCATATGAACGAACAAGAAATTATAAAAACGATCGCCGACGGCTTCAAGACCTGCTCAAAGATGCTGGTAGCGATCGGCGACGAAACGAGACAGCACCTCATATTAGAGATGATAAAGATGGGTAAATGCGAGGGCGTCCGTGTGTCAGAGATAACGGAGTGCACCAACCTTTCACGCCCTGCGGTCTCCCACCACCTGCAGATAATGAAAGACGCAGGAATAGTCAGATCCCGCAAAGAGGGCACGAAGATATACTACTACTTCGACCCCGAGATGGAAGTCTTTTCCCGTTTAGTAGACACTTTAACGCTTGCCATGGAGCTAACGAAGTCCCTTCCTGACAGGCGTGGAGAATAAAGAATTATGGAGGCAACCCCTATGGATATGATGGAAGTAATGAAAGCTCGACACAGCGTCAGGCAGTATAAAGACGTTGCGATAGAGGACGAAAAGCGCAAGGTGCTTGACGAGATAGCTAAGTTCGCAAACGAGGAAGCAGGTCTCAATATTCAGATAATATACGACGAGCCCAAGTGCTTCGACTCATTTATGGCTCATTACGGCAAATTCAGCGGCGTAAACAGCTATATTGCCCTTATAGGCAAAAAGTCGGCGGACTTGGACGAAAAACTCGGTTATTACGGCGAAAAGCTTGCGTTAAAGGCTCAGGAGCTGGGGCTTAACACCTGCTGGGTAGCGATGTCTCACGGCAAAAGCGCCGCAAAGATAAACAAGGGCGAAAAGCTCGGTTGCATAATATCGCTCGGATATGGCGAAAACGAGGGCGTAACGCATAAAAATAAGGCGTTAGTGGAAGTCAGTAACTGCGACGAAAGCTCTCCCGAATGGTTCAGAAAGGGCGTCGAAGCGGCACTTCTTGCACCTACCGCTATGAATCAGCAGAAGTTCAGATTCGACCTTCAGCCCGACGGAAGCGTAAAGACAACGTGCGGCAAGGGCTTCTACGCAAGGATGGACCTCGGCATCGTAAAATACCACTTCGAGGCAGTAACGGGCAAAAAACCGCAATAATTTAAGATGTAAAACAGGGGTAAAGCCAAAATGACGGCAGGCAATTTCGTAAAAACGGTCATTTTGGCTTTACAAATACCCTCTGCTTGTGTTACAATAAAATCCGCTGAGAGAGTTCTCGAAGCAAAAAAATAAATATGGGCGTTTAACTCAGCTGGGAGAGTGTCATCTTGACGTGGTGAAAGTCATTGGTTCGAGTCCAATAACGCCCACCAGCAGATCTCGTTCTTATGAACGAGATTTTTTTAATATAAAAGCGCAAGACGTATCAAGCGAGGAAGAAAAAGCGGTGCTATAATAGTTATTACGAAAGGAGATAAGCGATGTACGAATGGAGCAAAAACATACAGCAAACGATAGAACTCATCGATTGCTATATAAAAGACGGCAGTGACGAAAAACTCACTCTTTCTGCGCTTTCCGAAAAGCTCGGCTACTCGGAGTATTACCTGTCAAGACGGTTCTCTCTTGTTTCTGGTATGACTTTCAGAGACTATTACCGCTACCGCAAGCTTGCGTTTGCCTTAAAAGAGCTTCGGGATACCGATAAAAGCGTGTTAGACGTCGCCGTCAAATACGGCTTTTCCTCAAACGAAGCGTTCACCCGAGCTTTCAAGCAGGCGTACGGCGTAACGCCAAGCGAGTATAGGAAAAAGCCTGTCCCCGTAGTGCTTCGCACCGTCATCAAGCCTTTCGACTGTTATTTAATGGAATTCGGAGACAAGAACATGCAAAACGCAACGACAAAAAGCGAAGTAAAGATCTACTTCGCAACCATACCTGCGCACAAGTTCATGTATATCAAGAACTTAGAAAGTATCGGCTACTGGGATTTTTGGCAAAAGCAATCAAAGATAGAGGGGCAGGACTGCGAAACGATCTGCGGCTTGCTCGATAGCGTAAAAGGCAAGCTCGACGACCTCGGCGGCAACGAGCACGATAGCGGAAGCGGACAGATAATGGCGTTCATGAACGACCATCGTGGCAGGATATGCTCCTGGGGAATACCTCTTGCCGAGTGCTACGGCGTAAGACTTGCGAGCGATTATGACGGCGAAGTACCGCCGCAAATGATATTGACCGACGTTCCCGAGGGAGAATATATAGTCTTCGAGCACGGACCGTTCGATTTCGAGACGGAAAACGCCGCCGTCGAAGAAAAGATAGAAAAAGCTATGAAAGAGTTTAACTTAGACGAAACTGGCTATAAGCTGGATCTTACCGAAGGTAGACTTTTCTATTTCTTCCACGACTGCTCCCGCTACTTCAAATACGTCCGCCCCGTCGTCAAAAAATAACGATACTATCCAAAAATAAAAAACATCCCACTACTTCAAGCAGAGGGATGTTTTATCTTTTCCCCTTAAAATAACGGCAAAATTAAGGGGAAACCGTAATATCACGCTCATGTTCGACCAAAACCGCTGCAAAGAACTCCTATCCGTGCCGCAAAATAAAAAAACTCCAAGCTCAAATGAGCTCAGAGTTTTTGGTCGAGGTGGTGAGATTCGAACTCGCGGCCTCTTGGTCCCGAACCAAGCGCGCTACCAAACTGCGCTACACCTCGTCGTGCCTATTAAATTTATCACGATTTGCCGTAATTGTCAAATAAAATGCGGTAGTTTGCGCAAAGTAGCCGCCAAAACGGACGCCAGCACGCAGATTTTTGAAAAAGTATGCGTTCACCCTTTTGTGAATGATTCAAAAAACACAATTTTCTTGACAACGCCGCAAAAAGGTAGTATTTTATTTGCGATGTTAGAAGTATTATTAGATTGCTTAATAGATTCACTCAAAGTCGTAGCAGTGTTCTTTGCCGTCAACGTACTTTTGGGCTTGGTCGAGGGAAAGCTTTCCAAGGCGATAGAACGAGCAAAGGGCTTGTCGCCCCTTGTCGGAGGCGCAGTCGGACTGATACCGCAGTGCGGCTTTTCGGTCATAGCGACCGATATGTACCAAAAGCGCAAGATAACGGTCGGCACCCTTCTTGCGGTATATATCGCAACGAGCGACGAAGCGCTTCCCGTGCTTCTCAGCGACCCGTCGTGCTACAAAGAGCTCGTAGTATTGCTTTGCACAAAATTCGTCCTTGCCGTGCTCGTAGGCGTTTTGGCAGATAAGCTTTTGCCTTTTCCTAAGTCCGTTTCGTCGGGAAATGATGAAAACTCTGAGCTGAAAGGCTGTTGCGACCACGAGATAGGGGAAGAAAGCAAGCTCCATAGCTTGCTACTACATCCGCTCGTACATTCACTCAAGACCTTTGCGTATATTTTTGCGATAAACCTTGCATTCGGAACGCTGTTATATTTCATCGGCGAAGACCGCCTGATAGGCTTTCTGACGTCGGGGAAATATTTAACTCCGCTCTTTGCGGTCGTCATAGGCTTGATTCCAAACTGTGCCTCCTCACTTCTTCTTGCCAACATCTTTACGCTCGGAGCGATAGGCTTCGGCGCAATGCTTGGAGGTCTCGTCGTTAACGCAGGACTTGGCGTAATGGTGCTCGTCAAAGACAAGAAAAACCTCAAAGAAAATCTTGCGATCGTCGGAATCCTCGTCTTGGTAGGACTTATTTCGGGATACCTCGCAACGATAATTTACGCCTGAACCTATATCTTTTGATAATAAAAAGCCTCGGGAATACCGAGACTTTTTTATTTATTGATTTTCTCTTGCGTTATAAAAAAGGTACTGCTGAACGACACCTGCCTTTTCGCCGAAACGCTCCACGAAGAATCTTCTTATCTTCTTGCGGTCGGTGTCGGGAAGCCCGTAGCTTTCGTGGTATACCCGTTCGATCCAGGTATCGACGGGGAAAGCGTCGTACTTTTGGAATGCAAACAAGAGTATGCAGTCGGCGACCTTTTCGCCGATACCCATGAGCTTGCAAAGGTACTTGTTTGCGGAAATTGTGTCAAGCGACGAAATAACGTCAAGGTCGAATCCGTCTGCGATAGCCCTTGCCGTCTCAACTACGTACCTGTCTCTGTATCCGCACCCAAACGCTTTGAGATCGTCAAGGTTTGCGTTCGCAAGAGCTTCGGGCGAGGGAAAAGCATAATAACTGACTCCCGAAAACTCCTTTTTCTCGCCGTATTTTTCGGCTATTTTGTCGAGCGTTTTGGAGAACCTTTTGATGTTGTTGTTTGCCGACATAATGAAGTCTATTATAGTCTCAAACCGTTCCTGCCGCAAAATTTTAAGCGGCGGACAGGAGGTTATCGCATTTTTGGCAAACTCGTCGGAAATATTGGATAAAAATATGGAATAGTCCTCGTCCAAGTCGAAGTAATTGATAAAATACTCCTTGTCGTCGCAAAATATCTCGGTATGCGTCTCCTGTCTTTCGACGATAGCGGCAAAATCGCCCGACGGCACCAGCCACTTGTTTCCGGAAAGCGTTTTAATGCGGAACGCCTGCCCTGAAAACAGCGTCGCTTTTGCGTCAAACAGAGCGTTCGGAACTATTATCTTTTCTTTCGTAACCTCGTAATTCATTGCTTTTTCGGTGGCTTTGCGCCTAAAATAGTGTAATATCTGCACTCGATCTTGCCGTTAAAGAGCTTTCGCTCCTTGTTGACTTTGAGCTTAGTGACCCTTTCGAAGTCGGGCATTGCGGTAAGAACGTACGCCGAGAAGTTGTCGAGCGACTTAAACGCCTTTGCGAAGTCGAAATAAAGCGTTCTGACCTCTTTCGGGCTCAACAGCCTTTCTCCGTACGGGGGATTTGTGATGATAACGCCGTATGAGCTTGCCGAGCGAAGCTCCCTTGCGTCCGCACGCTGGAAGTGTATCTTGTCGGCAACGCCTAGCCTCTTTGCGTGGAAAAGGCTTTCGGAGACCGCCTTGTCGTCGATGTCGAAGCCAAGTACAGAGAGCTTTTTGTCCCGTTTTTCAAGGTCTTTGGCATTTTCACGCAAAAGCTGTTTGTCCTTTTCGGGGATATAGGGGAAAGCGTCGAACGCAAAGCTCCTGTTTATCCCGGGCGCGATGTTGAGTGCTTTCATCGTAGCCTCGAGCGGTATAGTACCGCTTCCGCAGAACGGGTCGATGAGCGTTTTGCTCTCGTTCCAGATCGATAGGTCGATAAGTGCCGCCGCCAAAGTCTCCTTTAACGGTGCAGAGTACGCAAGACTTCTGTACCCACGCTTGTGAAGCCCTGCTCCCGAGGTGTCCAGAAGTACGTCGCACTCATCGTTTCGTATAGAAATTTCTATCTTGAATTCCGCTCCGCTTTCGGGGAAGACGTTTATGCGGTATGCGTTTTTGAGGTTGTCAACGATTGCTTTTTTAGCGATAGACTCCGTCGCAGACAGCGCATGGAGGGTAGAGTTAACGCACTTAGCCTTAACTGCCACCTTTCCGTCTTTGGTGATAAAGTGAGAGAGCGGCAATGTCTTAACGTTGTCGAAAAGCTCGTCGAATGAGGCGGCGTGGAAGTGTCCAAGCCTAATAAACACCCTTTCGGCAGTTCTGAGGAACATATTGAGTTTCATCACGAGGTCGAAGTCCCCGTCAAAATAAAACCGTCCGCCGATGCAGGGCGCGTCTATTCCGAGAGATAAAAGCTCTCTTTTTGTAACGCTCTCGATGCCGAAAGCGGTCGCTACGACTATTTCAAAATTATCCATAGCTAAATAATACTCCATAGGGCTTGGAATTTGCAACTGACTTTGTGGAATAAATGTAAAAATCAACAAAACCCTGTGCTTTTTGTTTACTTATATTTTTTTTTGTGATAAACTTTTAACAATGAAAACTCACGTCTTACCAATAGAAAACAACGACAGCGTCAAGCTTTGCGCCGAAAAGGTCAGAGAGGGGGGAATTGTTGCCTTTCCGACCGAAACGGTCTATGGGCTTGGCGTTTCTGCATATATGGGTCAGAGCGTGAAAAAGGTCTTCGAGGTAAAGGGCAGACCGTCGGATAATCCCCTTATCTGCCACGTTGCGGACATAGAGGATGCGGTGCTTGCGACCGACGAGCTAACGGAAACTGCGAAAAAGCTGTTCAAAGCGTTCGCTCCGGGACCTATTACCTGCGTAGTAAAAAAAAGCGCCCGTATTGCGGACGAAGTAACGGCGGGGCTTGACACCGTTGGAATAAGGATCGTCGCGCACGAAGGTGCGAGGCGTTTTTTGAAAGAGTGCGGAGTTCCCGTAGCGGCACCGTCCGCCAACACATCAAAACGCCCATCTCCGACTACTGCTAAGGACGTTTTGACCGACATGGACGGCAAGATAGAGTATATCCTCGACGGCGGCGAATGCGAAGTCGGGATAGAGTCTACCGTCGTAGATTGCAGAGGCGAAACGCCGATAATACTAAGAGCCGGCAAGATAACGAGCGAGGATGTCAGAAGGGTGTGCGGAAGCGTAAAGATAGCCGGCATGACCGACGAGGTACGCTCTCCCGGCATGAAATACCGCCACTACTGCCCGAAATGCACGATGTACTGCCGCTTTGGCAATATAGACGGCTTGCAGGAAAAAATAGACGAGCTTAAAAACAGCGGCGAGACCGTTGCGCTGATAGGAAACGGCGAGGCGGAAAAAATAGAGGGTGTGACCCATATAACCTTGGGCGAAACGGTAGAGGAGTACATGCACGGATATTTTTCGTCGCTAAGAAAAGCTGAAAATATCGCAAGCGTAATAGTCTGCTTCATCCCGTTTGAGGAAAAAACTGCAGAGGGCTTATATAACCGTGCGACCAAATCGTGCGGCGGCAATTTGATATAAAAATTTTAAGGAGTATATAGAAATGAAGATAGCATTGGGCTTCGACCACGGCGGAGTAATCTACAAAGAAGAGCTTATCGCATACCTTACAAAAAACGGCTTTGAGTACGAAGACTTCGGAACGTATTCGACTGAGTCTTGCGACTATCCCGACTATGCCGAAAAGGTAGCAAGAAAGGTAGCGTCGGGCGAGTTTGACAGAGGCATACTCATCTGCGGAACGGGCATCGGAATGTCGATAGCGGCAAACAAAGTAAAGGGTGTAAGAGCGTCCTGCGCAAACGACATATATTCCGCAAAAATGACGAGAATGCACAACGACAGCAACGTTCTGACGATGGGCGCAAGGGTAATAGGTCTTTCGACCATGCTCGAAATAGTAGACGTATATCTCCACACCGACTATATCGGCAGCTATCATCAGAAGAGACTTGATAAGATAGCTGCGCTTGAAGAAGAGTTCGGCAAATAAGAAAAGACAAAACACAAGATAAAAAATAAAATTTATATATATTTTGGAGGAAACAAAAATGGGTAAAGTAGTAGTATTCGATCATCCGCTCGTACAGCACAAGATCTCTATCTTGAGAAACAAGGACACAAGCACAAAAGAGTTCAGAGAGCTCGCAGAAGAGATCGCAATGCTCATGGCGTATGAAGCAACGAGAGACCTTCCCTTAGGTGAAGTCGAGATCGAAACCCCTATCTGCAAGACCAAAGCTAAGATGCTTGCAGGCCACGCACTCGGCATCGTTCCCATCTTGAGAGCAGGCTTAGGCATGGTAGACGGAATTTTGAACCTCGTTCCCAACGCAAAAGTAGGACACATCGGCCTTTACCGTGATCCCGAGACGAAAAAGCCTGTAGAGTACTACTGCAAGCTTCCCGTTGACGCAACGGAGAGAGACTTCCTCGTCCTCGATCCTATGCTTGCAACCGGCGGTTCTGCGATAGCGGCTATCGATTTCATGAAGCAGAGAGGAGTCAAGAACATCAAGTTCCTTTGCCTTATCGCAGCTCCTTACGGAATCGAGAAGCTCACCGAGGCTCACCCTGACGTAGACGTATACGTTGCAGCAGTTGACGAGAAGCTCAACGACCACTGCTACATCGTTCCCGGTCTTGGCGACGCAGGCGACAGATTGTTCGGAACTAAATAATTTAAAAGTGCGGGAAATACTCGCCGAATTAGCATTTGACGGGCCGTATTTAAGATAAATACGGCCTGATTATGATTTCAGGTAAAAAAAATGATAAATGAAGTTATAACCTCGATCTTAGAGGCAGAAAAAGAGGCTGACAGGATCGTAAAAGAAGCAAACGCTTCCGCAAGAGAAATAATCGCAGACGCCGACGAAAAGTCGAAGACTATCGCAGAGGATTCGAGAGCAAAGGCAAAGGAGCTAAGGCTTAAAGATATGGCACAAGCGAACGCAGAAGCGAAGAAAGAGTATGACGAAGCGATAGAGATAGCCAGAAAGGGCGCCGAGGAGACCAAAGCGCACGCAAAGGCAAATATCGCAAAGGCCGTAGACTTCATAACGGAGGAGATCATCTGATGGCAACCGTCCGTATGAAAAAAATGCGGCTTGTCGGGCTTTCCGATGAAAAGGATGTAATACTCGACGTTTTGCAAAAAACGGGTGCTGTCGAGCTCAAAGAGTGCGAGGAGATAGAGAATACTCACGCAAGGCTTGATACGAACGAGCTTAACGACGTCAACGGAAAGCTTGCAAGGCTTTCAAACGCCTTGGAGTTCCTGGAGTCTCAGAAGCGTGTAAGAGAGAACTTAGCGAAGAAAAAGGTCGTAGAATACGAGCCGCCCAAAAAGCCGCTCGTAGCGACAAGGACCGATGTCTTGCACGAGGATTTCCACGCCAAGGGCAAAAACTCCGACGAGGCGTTCAGGACTATCGACGAGCTTGACAGAATAGCCTTCTCCCTTTCAGAGATAAAGGGCAAGCGTGCACAGCTTGAAACGGAGATAACCGCCTTAAAGCCGTACGAAGACTTAGACGTTGCGCTTTCGAGTGTCAAAGACTCAAAGAACGTCGTCATGGAGATAGGCTTGCTCCCTTCAACGTCAATAGGTGCGTTAAATAGCGTAGATGACGAGGCGTTTTCCTATGAAATAGTGAAAAACGGCGGCTCGGACCTGACGGTGTTTATCGCATACCATAAGGCGGCGGCTGACAGCGTATACGCAAAGCTCACAGATATGGGCTTTTCGAGGACGAATATCGAGTGCGACGAAGTACCGAGTAAGCGTATCGAGGAGATAAAAGAGGAGATAAAACGCCTTGACGAGGAAGAAATTGCCTTGAACGGCGATGCTATGGCAAATTACCCCAAGGTAGACGACTTAAAGCTCCTTTACGACTATTATTCTTACGAGAAAGAGAAGATAGAAAGAACGGGCGATTTCAGACGCACCGAGGGCGAGCTTGCGGTAGGCTTCGAGGCTTGGGTTCCCGAGAAACAGGTCGAGAGGGTAGAAAAAGCCCTTTTGGAGAAGACCGACAGGGTATATATCGAGCTCGAAGACCCCAAAGAAGACGAAATGCCTCCCACGCTTTCGGATAACGGTCCCGTTATGAAAGCGTACGAGTCGGTAACCAATATGTACTCCGTCCCGAGCTATTATGAGTCCGACCCGACGTTCTCCGTCATGCTGTTCTACTTCCTGTTCTTCGGCTTTATGTTGTCCGACGCAGGATACGGACTCATACTTGCGATAGCTGGAGCTTTGATATTGAAGTTCGTAAAGCTCGAACCGGGCATGAAGAACCTCGTTATCGTAATAGCGCTCGGCGGCGTATCGACGATACTATGGGGATTATTGTTCGGCGGCTTCTTCTCGATAGAGATAGAGGGCACGTTCTTAGAAAAGCTGTGCTGGTTCTCACCGCTTGAAAACCCTATCGGAGTACTCGGACTTTCGCTCGGAATAGGCGTCGTTCAGATACTTTACGGCTTGGCGTTAAAGGCAAGAGAGCTTATCAAGCACGGACACGCTCTCGACGCAGTACTCGATATAGGAAGCTGGTACCTCGTCTTCATTGGAGTGGGCTTATACGCGCTTTCAATGGTAGAGGGCTTTGCGGCGTTTGCGACCCCGGGGCTTATCGTTGCGGGAATCGGACTTGTCGTAATAGTTCTGACCGGTGGACGAAAGGAAGCTACCGTACCAAAGAAGATAATAAAGGGCTTAGCCTCCCTTTACGATATAGTAAACTACGTATCCGACATACTGTCTTACGCAAGACTTTTCGGTCTTGGCTTGGCAACGGGCGTCGTCGGAATGGTATTCAATAGAATAGCGGCGGTCTTCGTAGAGTTATTGGGACCGATCGCGGGCGGCGTCGTGGCGTTCATCTTCATAATCGTAGGACACCTTATGAACATGGCGATAAACGTGCTCGGCGCATATGTACACGATTGCAGATTGCAATATATTGAGTTCTTCGGCAAATTCTACGAGGGCGGCGGACATATGTTCGTACCCTTTGGCAGCAGAACGAAATATGTCAATATAAAAAACAATATTTAATTTTGAAAATCAATTGGAGGAAAAACAAATGTTATTGGAAGTAGTTAACGAAGGCGCAAAGATCGTAATTACGGACGGCGCATATCTTGCGATTTTAGGTGCTGCCCTTGCAGCTATCATGGCAGGTATCGGATCTGCTATCGGCGTAGGCAAAGCAGGACAGGCGGCTGCCGCAATATCTGCTGAAAAGCCCGATCTTTTCTCGAAGCTCCTCGTTTTGCAGCTTCTCCCCGGCACGCAGGGTATCTACGGCTTCCTTATCGCCATCATGGTATTCATCAAGATCAACCTTTTCGGCGGCATGGCAGGAGTAGAGGTCTCCATCGAGCAGGGACTTCAGCTTTTAGTAGGATGCCTTCCTATCGCTATCGTAGGTCTTTTGTCCGCAATAGCTCAGTCAAAGGTAGCTATTGCAGGTATGAACATGACTGCAAAGCACCCCGAGGCTTCAGGACAGGCTATCACGATGACGGTTATGGTCGAGACTTATGCGATCTTAGGACTTTTGGTATCCTTCCTCGCAGTATTTGTCGGCGTACAGATTTAATTTATAGGTGTGAAAATGGCAGGAAGTGAGGCAATAATCAATAAAATAATCGCTGATGCCGAGAACAACGCAAGCGTTATCGTCAAAAATGCCGAAAACACGGCGAACGAGATGATAAAAAACGCCGAAATAAAGGCTTCCGAATATCTTGAAAGCGAGGATAAGGCTTCAAAGGAGCAAGCAAGGCTTACGGTCGAAAGAAGAAAGACCGTCGCAGCGCTCGACTCCAAGAAGATAGCTTTGAAGGCAAGACAGGAGCTTATCGACGAGTGCTTTGAGCAAGCCGAGAAAAAGATACTTTCCCTTGAAAGAGATGAGTATCTGAAGCTTATAGCAAGACTTTGTGAAGAAAACGCAGAGGACGGCGACGTTCTCGTTTTGGGAAGCGAAGAAAAATACGTCGACGAGGCGTTCGTAAAAGAGCTTTCCGCAAGAATAGGTAAAAAGCTCGGCATTTCGGAAGAAAAAGGCAATTACGTCGGCGGAATAGTGTTGAGATCGTCCTATTGCGACAAAAATCTGACGCTTCATGCACTTCTTCGCTCTATGCGCGATGAAAAAGAAAAGGAGATCGCTAAGCTCTTGGAGGTTTTGTAATGGCAAGCGGAAAGATTTACGCCAACGTAACGGCTGAAACGCTTTCTCAAAAGCTCATCGGCGGAGATAAGCTGACGAGGCTTGCAGAGTGCAAAAACGGCGAAACGGCGGTCAAAATACTGGGCGAATACGGCTTTGGCGATGGCATGATAATATCGAGCCCCGCCGAATACGAAACGCTCTGCAAGGCTGAAGAAGCGGCAACGTATAGGCTTTGCGAGGAGCTTTGCCCGGACGAGAAGCTGACCCGTGCGTTCACGGCAAGCTTTGACTACCACAATATCAAGGCGGTGTTAAAAGCAAAGTACGGCGCAAAGGTTGAGCTTTCAAAGATGACCTACTCATTCACGAGGATAGCTCCCGAGGACTTAAAGGAGATGATATTTGCCGACGAATACGGCAAATTGTCCGAGCGTCAGAGAAAGCTTTGCGAAGATGTAGACTTGTTGCACGTAAACGGCAAGCTCACCCCGTCCGTCGTAGACGTCTTAGCCGATAAAGCGATGTTTGAAGAAGTCTTAACGCTTTCAGGCGGAGAAAAGACCTTGAACGAGTATTACAGGACGAGTATCGATCTTATCAACGTCGGAACGGCTGCAAGAGCTGTAAAAAACGGCGACAGCGCAAAGTCGCTCGAAAATATGCTGATAAGCGGCGGATCGCTCGAAAAAAGCCTTTTGATAGGCCTTGTCGAGGGTGGCGATATGAAGCTTCGTGATAGCGTAAAGTATACGGAGCTTAGGCGTATCGTTGACGTTGCACTCGACGGTAGCGTAACGGAATACGAGCTAATTCGAGACGACGTGCTCGTTGACGTATACAAGAAAAAGCGCACTATGCCTCCCGAGGGTATGGATCAATTTTTCGGGTATCTGTTCGCAAGGCTTACGGCTGTCAAGAACGTTCGCATATGCATGGTCTGCCTTAATAACGGCATAGATAAAGACCGTATGAGAGAGAGGTTGAGAAAGACTTATGCGTAATAGAATAGGAATAGTCGGCGATGCCGACAGCATACTTGCGTTCAAGGCGATCGGCGTCGAGACGTTCGGCGTATCGAGTGCAGAGGAAGCAAAGGATCATATAAAAGAAATGTCCCGCAAGGACTTCAAGGTGATATTCATCACCGAGAATTATGCCGAGGAGCTTGAGGATTTCCTCAAAAAGTACCGCTCAAACCCCACCCCTGCGATAATCCCCGTTCCCTCTTCAAAGGGAAGTACGGGCTACGGCATGGAGGGCGTAAGGCGTGACATGGAGAAAGCCATCGGCGCAGACATTTTGTTCAGAAAAGATTAAGTTAAAGTAAAGTATTGGAGAAAACATGGCCGGAAGAATAATAAAAGTATCTGGACCGCTCATCGTAGCGGAGAATATGGCAGATGCGAAGATATACGATGTCGTCAAGGTCTCTTCCAAGGGACTTATCGGCGAGATAATCGAGCTTCGCGGAGACAAGGCGTCCATACAGGTATACGAAGAGACCGCAGGCTTAGGCCCCGGGGATATAGTAGAATCCACAGGCTCACCCCTTTCGGTAGAGCTTGCCCCCGGACTTATCGAGAGCATATACGACGGCATACAGAGGCCGCTCGATAAGCTCGTAGAAAAAAGCGGCGACAGAATAGGCAGAGGCGTATCCGTTTCACCTGTCGACCACGAGAAGAAGTGGACGTTCGTACCGACGAAAAAGGTCGGCGACGTAGTAACGGCAGGAGACGTCATCGGAACGGTACAGGAGACTAAGACCGTTCTACACAAGATAATGGTACCCTTCGGCGTATCTGGCGAAATAACGGAGATAAACGCAGGCGACTTCAACGTAGAGGAGACAGTAGCCGTCATCGGCGGCAAAGAGGTAGCGATGCTTCAGAAGTGGCCGGTAAGAAAGGGAAGACCGTACAAGGAGAAATTGCCTCCGAACACCCCGATGATAACGGGACAGAGAGTTATCGACACGCTGTTCCCGATAGCAAAGGGCGGCGTAGCCGCAGTTCCTGGACCTTTCGGAAGCGGCAAAACGGTCGTTCAGCACCAGCTTGCGAAGTGGGCTGACGCAGAGATAATCGTATACGTCGGTTGTGGCGAGCGCGGCAACGAGATGACGGACGTTCTGAACGAGTTCCCCGAGCTTAAAGACCCGAAATCGGGCGAACCGCTCATGAAGAGGACTGTTCTTATAGCGAACACGTCCGACATGCCGGTAGCGGCACGAGAAGCGTCTATTTACACGGGAATCACGATAGCTGAGTATTTCAGAGACATGGGCTATAACGTCGCAATAATGGCAGATTCCACCTCCCGTTGGGCAGAGGCATTAAGAGAGATGTCTGGCCGTCTCGAAGAGATGCCGGGCGAAGAGGGCTACCCTGCGTATTTGGGATCGAGACTTGCCGAGTTCTACGAGAGAGCAGGTATCGTCAAGGTCTTGGGAACAGAGGACGTACAAGGCTCTGTAACAGCAATCGGCGCAGTATCCCCTCCGGGCGGTGACCTTTCCGAGCCCGTATCGCAGGCAACGCTCAGAATAGTCAAGGTATTCTGGGGCTTGTCCGCAAGCCTTGCGTACAGGAGACACTTCCCTGCGATCGATTGGCTCATCAGCTATTCGCTGTATTCCGATAGGCTTGCCGATTGGTTTGCGGAGAACATCTCACCCGATTTTATAAATTTAAGAAGCTTTGCGATGAGAGTTCTGCAGGAGGAATCCGAGCTTGACGAGATAGTCCGCTTAGTAGGTATCGACGCCCTTTCTTCAAGAGACAGATTGACGCTCGAAACTGCGAAGACGATAAGAGAGGACTACCTTCACCAGAACGCTTTCCACGAGGTAGACACCTACGCTTCCATGCAGAAGCAATATAGAATGCTCAAGCTCATATATTCCTTCTATGAGAGCGGAAGAGAGGCTCTCGATAAGGACGCAGACCTTGAGGACATACTCAAGATAAGCGCAAGAGAGAAGATAGGCAGAGCGAAATATATCGAAGAAAAAGACCTTTCCGAGTTCGACGCTATCGAGAAATTGATGGCGAGCGAGCTAAAAGCGCTCGAAAGAGAGGGAGGACTTATTGATGCTTAAAGAATACAGAACGATAAGAGAGGTCGTAGGACCGCTTATGCTCGTAGAGAACGTCGAGGGCGTAACCTACGACGAGCTCGTAGAGATCGAGCAGGAGAACGGCGAGATCCGTATGGGCAAGGTTCTTCAGGTGGAGAACGACAAAGCGCTCGTACAGCTTTACGAGGGTGCTCAGGGTTTGAAGATATCGACGTCCAAGGCAAGGTTCTTGGGACACGGCTTGAGACTTGCCGTTTCCGAGGACATGCTCGGCAGAGTATTCAACGGCATGGGCAAGCCCATCGACGGCGGTGCGGAGATAATCCCAGAGGATAGGCTTGACATCAATGGTCAGCCGATAAACCCTGCCGCAAGAGACTACCCCAACGAGTTCATTCAGACGGGTATTTCTGCTATCGACGGACTTAACACGCTGGTAAGAGGTCAGAAGCTCCCCGTATTCTCCATGTCGGGACTTCCGCACGCAAATTTGGCGGCGCAGATAGCCCGTCAGGCAAAGGTTCTCAACTCCGACAGCAAGTTTGCGGTAGTATTTGCCGCCGTAGGTATCACCTACGAGGAAGCTGACTTCTTCATCTCCGATTTCAGAAAGACCGGTGCTATCGAGAGAACGGTACTCTTCATGAACTTAGCGAACGAGCCTGCGATCGAACGTATCGCAACGCCCCGTATGGCATTAACGTGCGCAGAATACTTGGCATTCGAGCTTGGTATGCACGTTCTCGTAATAATAACCGACATCACCAACTACGCCGAGGCGCTCCGTGAAACGTCCGCCGCAAGAAAGGAAGTCCCCGGAAGAAGAGGCTACCCCGGCTATCTGTATACCGACTTGGCAACGATGTACGAAAGAGCGGGCAGAATAAAGGGCAAAGAGGGTTCTATCACGCAGATACCTATCTTGACGATGCCCGAGGACGACAAGACCCACCCGATACCCGACCTTACGGGATATATCACCGAGGGACAGATAATTTTGTCGAGAGAGCTCCACAAGAAAGGCATAACCCCTCCTATTGACGTACTTCCTTCCCTTTCAAGACTTAAAGATAAGGGTATAGGCAAGGGCAAGACGAGAGAGGACCACGCCGATACGATGAACCAGCTCTTCTCGGCGTATTCGCAGGGTAAAGAGGCAAAGGAGCTTGCTACCATTTTGGGTGAGTCTGCGCTTTCCGAGACCGATAGGCTTTATGCGAAATTTGCCGCCGAGTTTGAAAAAGAGTACGTAAATCAGGGCTTTGATACGAACAGAACGATAGAAGAGACCTTGGACTTGGGCTGGAAGCTTCTCGGAATACTTCCGAAGTCCGAGCTTAAACGTATCAAGGACGAGTACATCGAAAAGTATTATCACAAGGCGTAAAAAACTATGGCAAGACTTAACGTAAACCCGACGAGAATGGAGCTTAAACGCTTAAAGACCCGTCTTTCGACGGCGACCCGAGGCTACAAGCTCCTCAAAGACAAATCGGACGAAATGATAAGGCAGTTCTCCATACTCATCCGCAAGAATAAGAGCTTGCGCGAAGAGGTGGAGAGAGGACTTGCCGACACGATGTCTGCGTTTACTCTCGCAAAAGCGTTGACCTCCGAGATACAGATAGAGGAGGCATTGGCGATACCTGCAAAGAGTGCGGAGATAAAGTGCGGCACGAAGAACGTCATGTCCGTCGCCGTCCCGTCCTTTGAGATAGTGGAGGGCGAAGGCTCGGGCGACACCTATCCTTACGCCTATTCGTCGGTAACGGGCGAGGCAGACTCCTCGATAAAGGCGCTGTCGAGCGTTTTGGAAAAGCTCATCGAGCTTGCCGAAACGGAGAAAGCGTGCAATATGCTGGCTGACGAGATAGAAAAGAACAAACGCCGTGTCAACGCCCTCGAATACGTCATGATACCTCAGCTTGAAGAAACGATAAAATATATCCAGATGAAGCTTGAGGAGAACGACAGAGGCTCGAAGACAAGACTTATGAAGGTCAAGGAAATGATTGCCGACAGAACGTGATCTGTTGCAAAAACAAAGAGCATGTAAGCAAAAAAACAAGAAAAAAAGACCCTACGTCAGGGTCTTTTTTAACTCCAATGAGAGTTTGAAAGTGTCACACAAATAAAACAACAAAAAAAGAGTCTCCCGAATAGGGAGACTCTTTCAAAACTACTATATTAAATAACGAAATTTCCGTCCTTCATAACGAGCAACTTGCTGCCGTCCGAAAGTGTAGCCTCGACCTCGAGGTCGGAAGTACCCACCATAAAGTCAACGTGCTCGAGGCTGGAATTAAGACCGTGCTTGACGAGATCTTCAGGAGAAAGCGTCTCGCTCGATTTGCAGCAGGTAGGATATCCGTTGCCGAAAGCGAAGTGGCAGGAAGCGTTCTCGTCAAAGAGAGTCTCATAAAACAGCGTCTTCATGTTGGAGATAGGGGAATCGTACTGAACGAGAGCGATCTCGCCAAGGTAGTGCGAGCCCTCGTCTGTCTCGATGATGTTCCTGAGGAACGCCTCACCCTTTTCGGCGTGGAAGTCAACGATGCGACCGTTCTCAAATTTAAGCCAGAACTTGTCGATGATGTTGCCGCTGTTGCAAAGGGGGAGTGCGGAATAAAGCACGCCGTTGATGTTGTTTCTGTCAGGTGCGGAGAATATCTCCTCGGTTGGGAGATTAGCCATAAACATAACGCCGTTCTTATCGGGCTCGTCTGCGGTAAGCCAAACGGAGTCAGGCATCATGCCGACCGTAAGGTCGGTTCCGAGCGAGTTTTTATAGTGCATAGATACGATTCCGGAGTTGTTGAGGATGTCCGTGCGACGCTTGCCGTTCTCGGAGAATTTCTTCCACTCTGCGATAGGGTCTTCTGCGTCGAGGCGCATAGCCGAGCAGATCATATTCCAAAGCTTCTCGACCGCCTCGTCGTCCGAAAGCTCTGGGAACATCTTTTTAGCCCACTGGACCTCTGGATAAGCGCAAACGCACCAACGTACCTTGTTGCCTGAGGTAGCCTCGAAGAACGGGCGGAACGCAATGCGGCTTGCGACGTTGAATTTTTTGACCTTTTCGGGGTCGATCCCGTCGAATTTATCGGGGTTTTCGCTTACGATAGAGATAGAGCAAACGTCCTTGTCTGCGTAGTAATTTCTACCTTCCTTTTCGTGCTCGAAGATGTTGGTAAGCGTCTCAACGTCCTCGTGCTCGAAGCGCATACGGGAAAGGTCGTGATCGATCCAGTTGATGATGACTCTCTTAGCGCCCATCTCGTAAGCCTTTTTCGCCATAACGTGAGCAAGCTCTTTTGTGTGAAGCGGTGCTCTTATGATGAGCATCTGGTCTTTTGTGAGGTTTACGCCGATCTTAAGAACGACGTCTGCAAATTTGTTTATTCTTGCGTTATCCATAAGGTCTCTCCTTTGATTTTATATTGATGATCAAGCTTATAACAATCGATACGTTAAGTATACAGGAAAACCGTCCGTTTTGCAAAACAAAAACGGCGATTTTGTGCTTGCTGATAAAAAAAGCCTATTGCAATCGTAATAAAAGTGTGATAAAATTAAATAAGGTAAAGCGTTAGGAGGATAACAATATGATTCCTGAAATAAAAAAGCTGACGAAAACTGACGTAAAAATAAGACTTGGCAGACTGTTGTTGAAAGAAACTACGTTCAACGGACTTGAAGACACCGTCGCAATTTTGAATAATAGCCTTTGCGGCGATGCGGAAATTCCCGTTCTAGTAGAGAAAATTACGGGCGACGAGGAAAAGTATACCTTTTCCGTAAACTGCGAAAGGATAAGGATACAAGCGACCGAAAAGGGCGTTTACGACGCATTTTCCACACTTTTAGGGCTAATAGAAAAAGATGCCGACGGCTCGTATATTACCGAGTGCGAGATAGAGGACGAGGCGAGATTTGCCCACCGAGGCTTTATGCTCGACGTAGCGAGACACTTCCAGACGGTAGATACCGTGAAGTGCGTTCTCGACATGCTGTTCAAATTAAAGCTCAACGTTTTCCATTGGCATTTGTCCGACGACCAAGGCTTCAGAATAATGCTCCCCGCCTACGAGGCTATGGCTGAAAACGCTTCAAAAAGAGCGTATTCATATGTAGGCGGCTTCAAATACGCCCATTCCGACGAAACGCCTCATAGCGGCATATATTCCGTCGAGGAGATAAGGGACGTCTTAGCGTACGCAAAGGCGAGGGGAATAAAGGTAATTCCCGAGATAGACCTTCCCGGTCACTTCTCGGCAGTTCTGTCCTCTCATCCCGAGTATACCTGCGAGGGCAAACCGTTTGAAGTTCCCGGAAGCTATGGCATCCTGCAGAATACCCTTTGCTTAGGAAACGACGAGGCGAGAGAGTTCGCAAAGGGCTTGCTTCTTGCGGTAGCGAGAGTTTTCGAGACCGACCTTATGCACGTCGGCTTTGACGAGATAAGAACTGATAAGCTCAAAAATTGTCCCAAGTGTCAGGCGAGGAAGAAAGCGCTCGGCATAAAGACCGAACGCCAGCTCATAGGTGCATTCAGAGAGGAAGTAAGGGATTACCTTCTTGAAAACGGCGTAAAGATAATCTGCTGGAACGACGGACTTGACGAGGTAGATAACAAGGCGACCGTACAGCACTGGAAGCCGGGTACGGCGAAGCTGACGGCAAAGCGCATAAACGCAGGTCAGAAGATGATAATCTCCGACTTCATGCACTATTATTGCGACTATCCCTACTGCATGACGCCGCTCAAAAAGACCTACGAGTTTGACCCCGTAATGAAGGGCGTAGAAAAGCCCGAGAACATCGTCGGCATAGAAGCTCCCCTTTGGGCAGAGTGGGTAGAAGGTCCCGACAAAGTGTACTTCTACGCAACTTACCGTATGGCTGCGCTTGCGGAGACCGCTTGGAACGAGCAAAAACGCCCGTATAGCGAGTTTATAAAGGACTTGCGCATGAATGACGAGTATTACTTTGGTAGAAAGCTTGATATTCCAGACGAGATATTGACCCCGAGAAAGAGAGTTTCAAGGCTGTTTGCCTTTATGGGAAGCGACTGGAATTTGGAGCTTAACGAGTGGAAAAATAGGACCAATAATTAAAAAAGTATAAAGACAAAGCCCTGCAAAATATTGCGGAGCTTTCGCAATATATAGCCGTTTTCAGCGAAAAATACAGTGATTTTTGTCCTTAATAGCCACGAAATCGTTTGAAATTTTCGTTGAAAGGTGATAAAATATCAAAAGTGTGTTTCCTGAAAAGGTGTAAGTCCGACTTCGTCGGATTTACGCCTTTTTTGTTTTTTTAAGGAGGTATATTTCATGGAAGACAACAAGACAACTGCGCTCGATAGCGAAAAAGTAGGCAGGTTAATGGCAAAATACGCCGTTCCTTGCATAATCTCACTGCTCGTCGGTGCGCTGTATAACATCGTGGATCAGATATTCATTGCAAACGCCGACTACTTAGGCTCATACGGCAATGCGGCGAACACGGCGGTATTTCCGCTGACTGTCATTGCGCTCGGCATAGCGGTCATGATAGGGGACGGCTGTTGTGCGTTCGTCAGCCTCTCGCTCGGAAGAGAAAAGGCAAGCGACGCCTCGAAGTCCGTCGGCAACGCAATAACGCTTTGCGTTGCGTCGAGCGTAGTGTTGACCGCCGTATATCTTCTTTTCGACGATGCGATATTGACTGCTTTCGGCGGCAACGTCAACGAAGAGACCTTCACGATGTCCAAGGAGTATTTTTTCTGGATAACCCTCGGCATTCCCTTTTATATGTTCGGGCAAGCGATGAATCCCGTCATTCGTGCGGACGGCAGTCCGAAATTTGCGATGCTCTCAACGCTCATAGGCGCTGTGATAAATATCATCTTAGATCCGATATTCATCTTCACATTCAAGTTAGGAATGATGGGAGCTGCCGTCGCAACGGTGATAGGACAAATAGCAACGGCAATATTTGCGATAGCGTATCTTTTAAGAGCAAAGATAATAAAGCCCAAAAAGAGTGACCTTAAGCTCGACGGCAAGATAGTTTCCAAAACGCTTTCGCTGGGACTTTGCAGCTTCTTGGCGCAAATATCCCTCGTTGCGGCAATGGCGGCAATAAACAACATGGTGTGCAAATACGGCGCAATTGACGAGGTCTTCGGCAAAGAGGAGTACGCCCAGATCCCTATGGCGGTAGTCGGCATCGTCATGAAGTTCTTCCAGATAGTCATCTCGATAGTGATAGGCATGGCGGCAGGCTGTATCCCGATTGTCGGCTATAATATGGGCGCAGAACGCTATAAGACGGTAAAAAAGCTGTTCACTATGCTGATAGCGTGCGAGGCGCTTCTTGGCTTAGTAGCCTTAATTACCGTCGAGTGCTTCCCTCAAAGCCTGATTGCGATATTCGGAGCCAAAAACGAGAGCGTATATTACACTGACTTTGCGATAAAAGCCTTTCGTATTTACCTTTGCATGATGATACTTGCCTGCGTAAACAAGGCGACCTTCATTTTTTTGCAAGCGATGGGGAACGCCGTCGAATCGACTATGCTTTCCATGGTACGAGAAATAGTCTTCGGCGTAGGCTTTGCCCTGCTTTTACCGCCCTTTTTCGGGCTTGACGGCGTGCTTTACTCGATGCCTGCGTCAGATATATGCACGGCAGTCATCTCCGCCGTCATAATAATACGAACCTACAAAAAGCTCAACAAAGCTGCCGAAAAATAAGAGTTTTCCTAACCGTAGAATGTTGTGCTGCTGCCACTAAAAATATACACAAAAAATGTCGCTTATAACGCTCGACTTCATCATTTGATCTCCCTTATTAAGTAAAAGCGATCCGCATTATTGCCTCCTTTGTGTAAAGGAAGGTGGCTCGGCGCTTGAACTCCGAGGCGAGGGATTGTTGCTTTCAAACGTTTAAGTCAACTGCAGAAGAGGATAAAGGTTTACCTTGATCGAAAAATAAGATCCCACGTATTCCCACAAATAGCGTTTTCTATGCCATACACGGTTGTAATTTTCAAATAAAAGTTGTAAAATACAAAAATTATGGCAAAGACTACAGAATATATCAATAATATGTGCGAGCTCAGCACATCACTTTTTGGCTATCCCGTCCGCTATTTGAGCGACTCCTATGGCGACATAGAGATATTGTCGAGTATTTTACACAAGTTCAAGGCTGACGGCAAGAAGATAAACTACCGTGTTTACGCAAACTCATTCATACACGGCTAAGTCGAACTCGACGGCGGTTGCCTTTTGGTAGGCCCTGCGGTAGTTGACGTTTGCGATATGGCTGTAGCCAAAAAGCTCATAAGCTCCTTTTACCGCAACTACTCCGCAACCGATGACGAAGCCGACGGCAAGATGCAACACGCTGTAGAGAACGCGCGCTACGTCTCCGTCGGACGTTTTATTGCCGAGCTTTGCCTGATAGCATCCCCGTTTTTCGACGAGCCGATATCTCCCGACGACGTGCTCGGCGAAGCCAAGCTTGAAAAAGGCGCAAAGGCTTTGGGCGAGAACGTAATAGAAAAAGAGCGGGACAGACTGTACTTCGGCGGCGAGCAGAGCGATATGTATAACATAGAAAGCACCGTTGCGTCGTACGTAAGAAAAGGGGAGACGGAAAAGCTCCTCGACTATCTCTATACCGTCAATTACTTCACCGTCCGCTTCGGCTCGGATTCGCTGAGGTACCTCAAAAACTCGGCGATAATCCTCAATAATATCCTGAACCGAGCGGCGATAGAGGGCGGCGTTTCAAAGGTGTTCTGCTTCCAGCTCGGCGAGATAAACATCCAGCAGATAGAGGCTTGCACGTCGATAGAGACCCTCAACGTAGTTGCGATGAGCTTTGCGAGGGAGTATTGCGAAAAGGTACGCAAGATCCGCGGTATGCTCACCGATTATGACGACATCAACGCCGCCATACGCTATATAGACGAGCATCTGCACGAGCGTATCAAGGTCTCCGACGTTGCCAAGACGGTATTTTTGTCCCCCGAGTACCTCTCCGTAAAGTTCCATAAGGCTGTCGGCGATACCATTCCGTCGTACATCAACCGCCGTAAGATAGAAAAGGCAAAGGACTTACTGACCCTTTCGGAAATGCCCGTCGGCGAAATATCCGAATACTTGGCGTTCTCATCGCAAAGCTACTTCCAGAATATCTTCAAAAAATACTTCGGAATGACGCCGAAAGAGTACAGAGAGTCCGCTTTTTCCGCTGATTCCGAAAAAGAGTCGGGCAAATTCATTCAACCGTAAATAAGACGACAAAAAAAGACGGTTCGGAAATATCCGAGCCGTCTTATGTTATGTTTTCTTAAAATTCCATTGCCTTTTCAACGTACGCTCTGATGTCGGAAATCTTAATGCGCTCCTGAGCCATCGTATCACGGTTTCTGATAGTAACGGTCTCGTCCTCGAGGGTATCGAAGTCGATAGTAACTGCGAACGGAGTGCCGATCTCGTCCTCTCTTCTGTAACGCTTACCGATCGAGCCTGCCTCGTCGTAGTCGCACATAAAGTACTTGGAAAGCTCTGCGTAGACCTCTCTTGCCTTGTCTCCGAGCTTCTTCTGGAGAGGAAGAACGGCAACCTTGAAAGGTGCGAGAGCGGGGTGGAGGTGCATAACGACTCTTGTGTCGCCGCCCTCGAGAGTTTCCTCGTCATAAGCCTCCGTCAGGAATGCGAGCGTAACTCTGTCGGCACCCAAAGAGGGCTCGATAACGTACGGAACATAATGCTCGTTGGTCTCGGGGTCCATATATTCGATGCTCTTGCCCGACGTTTTAGCGTGGCAGGTAAGGTCATAGTTAGTTCTGTCCGCAATACCCCAAAGCTCGCCGAAGCCGAAAGCGAAGTTATACTCGAAGTCGGTCGTTGCCTTAGAATAGAACGCAAGTTCCTCGGGATCGTGATCACGGAGTCTGAGGTTTTCCTTCTTGATTCCGAGGTTATAAAGCCAGTTAGCGCAATAGTCCTTCCAATAAGCGAACCACTCGAGATCGGTGTCGGGCTTGCAGAAGAATTCAAGCTCCATCTGCTCGAACTCACGGATACGGAAGATAAAGTTACCGGGCGTAATCTCGTTTCTAAACGACTTACCGACCTGTGCAACGCCGAACGGGAGCTTTCTTCTCGTAGAACGCTGAACGTTGAGGAAGTTTACGAAGATTCCCTGCGCCGTCTCGGGACGGAGATAAATTGTTGCCGCCGTGTCCTCGTTAACGCCTTGGAAGGTCTTGAACATAAGGTTGAACTTTCTTATCGGAGTAAAGTCGCTCTTTCCGCAAACGGGGCAGACGATGTTATGCTCGACGATATAGTCGTACATCTTCTCGTTAGACCAGCCTGCGACCTCTTCGACGCAGTCGTGCTTCTGCATATACTTTTCGATAAGGTCGTCCGCACGGTGTCTTGCCTTGCACGCCTTGCAGTCCATAAGGGGGTCGTTGAAGTTAGAGATATGACCGCTCGCCTTCCAGACCTCGGGGTTCATGAGGATAGCGCTGTCGAGACCTACGTTATAGGGATTTTCCTGAACGAATTTTCTCCACCAAGCCCTCTTGATGTTGTTTTTGAGTTCTACGCCCAAAGGGCCGTAGTCCCAGGAGTTAGCGAGTCCGCCGTAGATCTCGCTTCCGGGGAAAATAAAGCCGCGGCTCTTGCAGAGTGCGACGAGCTTGTCCATAGTAACTGCTCTTTTTTCAGACATTTGGATATATCTCCTACACAAATAATAATTTCAAACTAAGTATATCTTCATTCCGAAAAATAGTCAAACAAAATGATTTGCCCGAGGCTAAACTCGGGCAAATTTCCGTCTGCTTTCGTGCATAAAGGGTCAAAAAGTAAGAATATTGCGAGCAAACCTTCAGTTCAGACCCTTTTCATATGTAGTTAAAGATTTAGATGGCGCCGATAAGAATAAGGATAGCGAGTATCGTGCAGATATCGCAGCCGCAAGTCTTCTCGCCACAGGTGTTGTTTCCGCACCCTCCGCAGAGGAGCAAAAGGAGCAGTATCATGCAGGAGCAATTAATATCCTTGCCCTCGCCGCAACCGAAATTCAATCCGTTCATAAGTACCTCCAAAAATTCGTCTTTGGCTTTCCAAAGCGTCTAAAAGTAGTAGGCAAACGCTTTTCTCATACTCCATACTATGTAATGCTCACGAATAAAGTTCAATTTAATTGCTTTTTTTTCGCTACACGGGTATAATATCTATAAATTCGCTCGAGCGGCACTGAAAAAAGACCGTATCAAGACAGCGGATAAGCAAACTTTTTTTTCGACGGATACGCCAAAGCGATCCGATTGGAGGCAAAATGAAGCTCAAAAGCAAGGACATAGCGATAGCGGGACTTTTCATCGCAATAGTTGCGGTAATGACCTTCGTGCCGATGCTCGGTATGATACCGCTCGTTTTTTTGTCGGTAAATATCGTCCTCGTGCCCATACTCGTGTGCGCGCAGACGACGAACCCCATAGTTTCCGTCATAGTATCGACCTTTTTCGGGATATTCTCGATGATACGTGCATACGTAAACCCGGCAGGCGCAGGAGTTTTATATTTTGCCGTCCAGAACCCCATAGTTTCCGTACTTCCGAGGGCTATGATAGGCTTAGTTGCGCATTACTCGTATAGGGGAATGCGAAAGCTTTTCAAGGATAAAAAAGCAGACGACGAGCCTGTTATAGGCTACGGCAACAGGCTGAAGAAAAATACTATCCCGTCCGTCGTATCGGCGATACTCGGCACGGCGACCAATACGTTGCTTTTCTTGGGTGCGCTCGTACTCATATATAACGGCGACGTGCTTTCGACGGGAACTGCTATAGGACTTCCGTGGGCGATGGGCATCGTTGCGACTAACTTCCTACCCGAGGTGATAGTCGCAGCCATCATGACGCCGCTCATAGTAACGGCAGTCGAGAAAGCGATAAGATAAATTTTGGAGACAGATATGATATTCGTAATGGACGTTGGCAATACGAACATAAAAATGGGCGTATTTGACGGCGATAAAAACATAGCGTCGTTCAGAGTAGCGACAAATTTGAGGAAGACGGGCGACGAATACGGCGTCATAGTGTCCTCCCTTTTGGAGAGAAAGGGATTGTCTTTTTCGGACATCGACGGCGTAATAATGTCCTCTGTATCACCCGCTCTCAATTACACGTTGGAGCATATGTGCCGCTTTTTTATCGGCAAAGACCCGATAGTAGTTGCCCCCGGCATAAAGACGGGACTTGTAATAAAATACGACAACCCGAAAGAGCTTGGCTCGGACAGAATAGTAAACGCCGTTGCGGCGTACGAAAAATACGGCGGACCTTGTGTAGTAGTAGACTTCGGCACGGCGACCACCTTTTCGGTGGTTTCGGAGAAAAAAGAGTTCTTGGGCGGAGCGATATGCCCAGGCATCAAGACGGCGACTGACGCACTCGTCCAGAATGCGGCGAAGCTTCCGAGGATAGAGCTTGAAAAGCCCCCTTGCGTAATAGGCAAAAGCACGATAACCAACATGCAAAGCGGTGCGATATACGGCTTTATAGGGCTTGTAGAGAACATCGTCAGGATGATAAAAAAAGAGCTCAGGCGTGACGATATAAAGGTCATCGCAACGGGAGGAATGAGTCAGCTCATGCAGCACTCCGACAAGAAGATCATAGACTTTGTAGACCGTGATCTGACGCTGTCGGGCTTAAAGATAATATACGACCTCAACAAGGAGTAATTTAATGAAAAAGATCGGAATAGGAATACTCGGACTTGGCACCGTCGGAAGCGGAACCTACAAGATAATCACCAAAAACGGCAAGAAGATAAGAGAGGCTTACGGCGTCGATATGCAGGTCTTGGCAGTCCTTGACAGGAACAAGGAGACCTTGGACAAGAACAAAGTCCCCGAGGAGATAAGGGTAAACGACATCATGGAGATAGTCGCAAACCCCGAGATAGACGTCGTCGTAGAGCTTATCGGCGGCACGACTGTAGCCAAAACGTTCGTAGAGAACGCACTTTCGGGCGGAAAAACGGTCGTTACGGCGAATAAAGAGCTTCTCGCAAAGCATTTCACGGAGCTCAACAAGCTCGCTTGCAAGAACGGCGCAGGGCTTTATTACGAGGCTTCGTGCGTAGGCGGAACGCCGGTAATAAGAACGCTCACCGAGAGCATGCAGGCAAACAGCATACTCAAACTACGTGGCATAGTCAACGGCACGACCAACTACATTTTGTCCAAGATGTCGGAGAAAAAGGTAAGCTACCACGCCGCACTCAAAGAGGCGCAGAGCTTAGGCTACGCAGAGGCAGACCCGACGTCCGACGTAGAGGGCTACGACGCAATGTATAAGCTCTCGATATTGAGTGCACTTGCGTTCAAGGAAAAGATCCCGTGCGAGGAGATACTTCGAGAGGGAATTTCAAACATAAAGGCAGAGGACATAGCCTACGGCAAAGAGTTCGGCTTAACGCTGAAGCTTCTTGCAATAGGAATGTGCGACGGCAAGAGGATAGAGGCACGTGTCCACCCGACCTTCATCAAGAACAGCGACCCGTTAGCGTCGATAGACGGTGCGTATAACGCCCTCGAGATAGTAGGCGACAACGTCGGCGAGATAATGCTTAGAGGCAAGGGCGCAGGCTCGCTCCCGACAGGCTCTGCGGTAGTAAGCGACATAGTGTTCGCTTCACGCTTCATAGAGGAAAAGGAGCACTACAATATCGCGGAAAGCACGGCGTTTTGCACAAACGATATGCCCGTCGAAAAAGACTTCCGCACGAGGTATTATATAAGGCTCAAGCTCGACGATAAAGTCGGCGTTCTCTCAAAGGTAGGCTCGATTTTCGAGGAGAACGACATTTCTCTTTCAGACGTCTTGCAAAAGAGCGCTGGCAAGGATAACACCGTTCCGCTCATCATACTTACCCACGAGGCGAACGAGAGCGCAGTCAGAAAGGCGCTTGACAAAATAAGCACCCAGCCATTCGTCAGGTCCGTCGAAGCCGCAATCAGAATGAATTAACGATAACAAAAAAGCCTTCTCAAAAAAAAGAGGAGGCTTTTCGTATGCTTTCGCTCAAATATCCTACTTTTTTACTTGACATTAACCCCGTCGTGCTGTATATTATAAATATCAAGTAAATTAGTAGGTTTTTCAAATGAAGCTTTCGACGAAATCGAGATACGGCTTAAAGGCGGTATATATTTTGGCAAAGAGCGACGGCGACGTCGTTCCTCTTTCCGTTTTGTCGAAGGACATAGGCGTCTCGTCTGCGTATATAGAGCAGATAATGCGCCTGCTCAAAGCCCGTGGCATAATAGAGTCTTCAAGAGGAGTCAGCGGAGGGTACTTGCTTGCCAAGCCGTGCGAGGAGATAACACTCGGCGAGGTAATAAGGGCGCTTGAAGAGGACCTCGAGATAGTCGATTGCATAGGCAAAACGCCGTGCAACGGGATGTGCGAGACCAAAAAGGTGTGGGAAAAGGTTTACGATGCGATAAACGACACGCTTGACGGTATGACGCTCAAAGATATGAGAGATAATAATATTTGACTTAACAAGTCAAGGAGTATATATGAAAAGGATTTATTTAGACCACGCCGCAACGACGAAAACGGACGAGCGTGTTCTTGAGAAGATGATGCCTTACTTCACCGAGGTATACGCCAACGCTTCGAGCCTTCACTCGATGGGACAGGAAGCAGCCGGTGCGGTCATTGAGGCGAGAGAGAAGATAGCAAAGCTTTTGGGATGCTTACCGAGCGAGATATATTTCACGAGCGGCGGCTCGGAGTCCGATAACTGGGCGCTCAAGGGCGTAGCCAACAAAAAGGGCAAGGGGCATATCATAACGACAAAGATAGAGCACCCTGCCATCATGGAGACGTGCAAGAGCTTAGCAAAGCGAGGCTTCGAGATAACTTACTTGAACGTAGATAAATACGGCACCGTTGACGTAGAGGAGCTCAAAAACTCCATCCGCCCCGATACGATACTCATTTCCGTAATGGCGGCTAACAACGAGGTAGGCACGAAAGAGCCGATAGATGAGATAGCAAAGATTGCAAAGGAGCATAAGATACCCTTCCACACCGATGCGGTGCAGGCGATAGGCGCTATCCGCTTCAACGTTAAGGAGCAGGGCATAGATATGCTTTCGCTTTCGGCGCACAAGTTCGGAGGTCCTAAGGGCATAGGCGTTTTGTATATCAGAAACGGTCTCGGCATAGAGAAATATATCGACGGCGGCGAGCAGGAGAGAAATCTGCGTGCAGGAACGACTGCAACGCCGCTTATAGTGGGCTTGGCGGAAGCTATGGAGCTAATGTACAGCGACTTTGAGAAAAAGAACGCCGAGCTTGCCAAAAAGAGGGACTACCTCATCAACAGGATATTGACGGAGATACCGTATACCACCTTGAACGGCCATCCGACGAACAGACTTCCCAACAACGTCAATATATCGTATAAGTTCATCGAGGGCGAGTCGATATTGATGCTTCTTGACTTCGACGGCATAGCGGTCTCGACGGGATCGGCGTGCAGCTCGGGAAGCTTAAAGTCCTCTCACGTCCTGCTTGCGATGGACGTAGACGTCGAGCTTGCGCATAGCTCGATAAGAATGACGCTCGGAGAGGAGAATTCTTACGAAGACATCGACTACACTGTCGAATCGCTCAAAAAGACGGTCGAAAGGCTTAGAAATATGTCGCCCTTATACGCAGAATTTAATGGAGGAAATCGCTAATGTATAACGAAAAAGTGCTTGAAGTATTCAGAGATCCCAAAAACGTTGGAGAGATAGAGAACGCCGACGGAGTCGGAGTGGTAGGCAACGCCGCATGCGGCGATATAATGAAGATAACGCTCAAAATAGACGGCGATACGATAACAGACGCAAAGTTCCAGACCTTTGGATGCACGGCGGCGGTAGCGACCTCTTCCGTTGCGACCGAGATGATAAAGGGCAAGCCCGTTTCGTACGCAAGAGCGCTCAAAAACGCCGACGTCATCGAGTATTTAGAGGGACTTCCTCCGCAGAAGATCCACTGCTCGGTGCTTGCTGAAGAGGCGATAAACGCCGCTCTCGACGACTACGAGAAGAGAAAAGGCGAGAAAGCGTAAAAGAGCAAAACGCCTTATTGCCGAATAAATACCGCAAGATTACGCATACTGCTACCAAGGAGGGAAGATTATGAACAAATTTTTGATCGGACTTTCCGTCGGTATGCTGACAGGTGCGGCGACGATAGCTTACAGCAAGGATATGCAAAAGGTCGTCGAAAAGGCAAAAGGCAAGATAACCGACAAAATAAGATCGCTTTAATTTCAAGGCGAAAAAATGAGCGAGGCAACCCCTTGCTCATTTTGCATTTTTGTGATACTATATAGGTAGAATTATTTTACTTTGAGAATAAGGATAGGCGGAATGCAAAAAAGAGAGCTTGGAAAAAGCGGAATAGAGGTCTCGAGGCTGGGCTTAGGTAGCCTTACCATGGCAAAGCTTCAAAAAAACTCCTCCAAAAAGGAGATAGAGGCTGTTATCGGCGAGTGCGTAGCGAACGGCATCAACTTCGTTGACGGCGCAGAGCTTTACGGCTGTTACGACGTTCTGCGTGAGTTCGTCCGCCAAAATAAAGAGGTCGTCATTGCGAGTAAGTCCTACGCATACGACGAAAAGAGCGCAAGAAAGGCAGTCGAGGAGCATTTAAGGGAGATAGGAAGAGACTATATCGACGTTTTCCTGATGCACGAGCAAGAGGACGAGTGGACGATAAGAGGACACAAAGAGGCGTTCGAGTTCTACGAAAAGATGAAGCGAGAGGGAAAGATCCGTGCGATAGGCGTTTCGACACATAGAATAACCTGCGTTAAGGACTGCCTCAAATTCCCGTGGATAGACGTCGTTCATCCGCTTATTAACTACAAGGGCTACGGACTTTTCGACGGCACGAGAGAGGATATGGAGAATGCGATACATGCGTGCCACGAAAAAGGCATCGGCATTTATTCGATGAAGGTCTTCGGCGGCGGACATCTTTTGGGCGATAGAAAGCAGGCTGTCGATTATATACTTTCCAAGGATTTTATCGATAGCTCCGTTGTAGGTATGGCAACGATAGAGGAAGTAAGGCACAACGTTGCGCTTTTTGAAGGAAGTGATTTTAACGTAACGCCTCCCGATATAGCGAAAAAGAGGGTTCAGATCCAGTATTGGTGCGAAAAATGCCTCAAATGCGCCGCAGTTTGTCCTCAAAACGCTATACATTTAGTGGGCGAAAATGTTACAATAGACGAAGATAAGTGCGTTTTGTGCGGCTATTGCGGCTCTGCGTGCGAGAATATGTGTATAAAACTTTATTAAGGTGGCTATGAAAAGAGTTATCGGAATAGATTACGGCGACGTAAGGATAGGCATTGCGTGCTCGGATATGCTGAGGATAATCGCATCTCCTTACGAGACGTACAAAAGACTTGGCGACGACAGAGACCTTGAATATATAGCAAGGCTTGCCAAAGAAAAGGATGCCGACACGATAGTAGTGGGAGTTCCGTATTCTATGGATGGCACGGAGTCCGAGCAGACTAAAAAGACGAGAGCGTTCATAGAGAGCTTAAAGGGCTTTACCGACTGCAAGATAGTTGAGATAGACGAAAGACTGTCGTCGTGGGCGGCGGAGCAGATGCTTTTAGAGGGCGACGTAAGGCGTGAGGACAGAAAAAAGGTCATCGACAAGGTTGCGGCGTCAATAATACTTGACAGTTATTTACAGAGACTGTAATTAAAATAAATTTCAATCAGGAGGACAACAAAATGTCTGATTACGAGAAACAGGTCGAAGAATTTACCGAAGAAGAGAATATGGAAGAAGATATACTTGAACTTGTCGGCGACGACGGCGAGGTCGAGCACTTCTATCATTTAGCAACGCTTGAATACAAGAAAGAGTGGTACGTAGTATTACAGCCCACAGAGACGACTGAAACGGTCTCCGAGGACGAGCTTTTGATCTTCCGTTTGGCAACGGACGAAAAGACGGGCGAAGATGTTTTCATGACGATCGACGACGACAAGACACTCAATGCGGTATACGAAGAGTACCTTGCGTTGGTAGAGGCTGACGACGAGTGCGAGGATGAGCATTGCGATTGCCACCACCATCACCACGACGACTGCGATTGCGGATGCGATGACGGATGTGATTGCGACGACGATTGCGACTGCGAGGAGTGCGGAGATTGCGAGGCAGAGTCTTGCGCCGAGTGCGAAGAAGAGTGCGTATGCTCGGGTTGTGAGGAAGATACGTGCGACGATTGTGCGTGCTACACCTGCGAAGACGAGCACTGCGATACCTGCGAGAACAAACGCTGACGATTAGACGAATGCGTATCGCTTTTCCGATACGCATTTTTTGCTATTTTACCAATAAAAACACAGGTGGAGAAAAGAGATGACGGATAATTTCGTATCGAAAAAGTGTTGTCATTGCGGAACGGTAGCCGAATATCCGATGCCGTCGGACTTCAAAGTAGCCGTCCCGAAATACCTTGACGGCAAGCCCTTTGAGGACGGCAATTTCGAGCTGAAAAGGACTGTAATGCGTTGCCCGAAGTGCGGCTACGCAAGCTTTGACGTTTCAAAGAGCATACTCAAAGACAGCAGCATAGTGTCGAGCGACGAGTACGAGTCCATAATAAAAAGCGACCTGTTCCCCAAGTATATTGCGAACTACATCGCAATAGGGTACATATACGAACGCCAGAGCGAGTATTATCATGCGTCGCACGCATATTTATGTGCGGCGTGGGGATGCAGAGACGAAAAGAGAGAAAAGGAAGCCGAGATATTGCTTGAAAAGGCGGCAAAGCTCATTTTGAAGCACATAGGATCAAGCGAATTCAAGGCTCATCCAGACCTTAATATGCTGCAGTGCGCAGTCGATATTCTGAGGCAGATAAGGGAGTTTGACAACGCCAAAAAGCTTGCGGCGTACGCCCTTTCCAAAAACCTGCCAGAGGATATGCGCAAGCTGTTCTTGTTGGAGCAGTCCCTTTGCGACAATTATATCTACGCACCGCACGCATTCAAGCCGCAGAACGAGACAAAGATAACGAGCTTGCAGGAACTTTTCAACCGCTTTGCCGAGGCAAAAACGGGCGACGATAAGATGAAATTGCAAGCGTTTGCCGATGCGTTCGAGTTCGTCAATAGCATCAAATATAAAGACGTCGAAAAGGGCGTATGGCTGGTAGCCAACCCCTTCTTGAATCAAGGCTTCGACTTCAATAAGGGCGTAAACCTGACAAGAGACGCTTTAACGGAGAAAAAAGCGCCGCAAAAGGCGGCGGAAATGCCGATAAAGCCCCAACAGCCCGTCTTAAAGGTATTCACCAAGGCAGAGGACTTAAAGCCTCAACAGCCCGAGATGCCGCAAGAAACAGCCCCTGTTGAGGAAGAAATACTTGTCGAGGAAGAGCCTGTTGAGACCGTAACAGAGCCTATCGAGCAGTCGGTACCAGAGCAGATAGAGGAAACTCCTATCGAGCCGCCACGCCCGATCAAGGTATTTACCTCCGTAGACGACCTGAAAGCCGAGGAAGAGCCGATAGAACCCGAGCAGACAGAGGAACTACCTTTCGAAGAGCCTAATTGCGAGGAAGAAATTCCCGAGGAAGAGGTAGAGGAAGCGCTCGAAGAGCCTGCTTACGAGGAAATTGAGCAACCCGAACCCGAGAATATCCCCGATGAGACCGAAGAGACTTTCCCCGAAGAGCAACCGATTTCCGAAGAAACGGAAGATGTTGACGAGACCGAAGAGCTTGACGAACCCGAAGAAGACGAATGGGTAGAGGAAACCGAACAGCTCCCCGAAGAGCCTGTCGAGGAAGAAAACTTCTTTGAAGAGACGGAAGAAGAGGAAGATTTGCAGGCCCTTGACGAGGCGGAAGAGGCAGAACCACTCTCCGATGAAGAAATGGAAGCCCCCGACGACGAGCCGATAGACGATCAACCTCTTGAGGATGACTTTGTCGAAGAGACTGTTCCCGAAGAGGAAGAACCCCTTGAAGAAGAGGAGATAGAGCCGGAGACCGCTCCCGAAGAGATAACCGAGGAAGAGATTTCCGACGACCGACCCCTTGACGATGAAGAACAGCCCGAGCTTCCCGAAGAGCCCGTAGACGAGCTTGAAGAAGAGATAGAAGAGCCCTGCGAGGAAATAGACGATAAGCCCGAGGAAACAGTCGAAGAAACCACTGTTTCAGAGGAAGAAAGCGAAGACTCTGACCTTGACGAGCCCGAAGACCAACCCCTTGAAGAGACTGCTATCGAGGAAGAAATTCCCGAGGAAGAAACGGAAACTACCGCAGAACCCGAAGAACAACTCCCCGAAGAGGAAGAAGAAACTTCCGAGAAAGTGCCAGAAGAGCCTTCGGAAGTAACGCCCGAGGCTCAGACGGTGAGCGAAACGACGCAACAAACACCCGAAACGGAAACAGAGGAGGAAGAAGAAATGGAGGGCTTTGCCACCACTTACGAAGAACAGTGCGAGACGATAACGACGCTTGCGTCGATAGACGGAGCCATCTCGGTATCGGAGGTACAGTCGCTGTTTGAATACGGCTTTGTAAAAGCAAGAGACATATTGAACAGGATGGCGGACGACGGACTGCTCGAAAGAACGGACGATCCCGAAAATTTCCGCTACGTCAAATAAAAAACTACTGAAAGACCCGACCTCAAAGTCGGGTCTTTTTTCGTGCTATCGAAAAGGCTTTTTGCGTGTTTATTATATAAAGGGTAAAAAAACTCCCAAAAACCCTTGACATTTCATCGGGGGGGGGTAAAATAAGAATATGCAACCAATGTTTTCAGCTATTATTGCAATTGCATGCGAAATGTGGTACAATATATATATGCAAGACCTTAAAAAGGAGGAAAAAGATGTTTATACTTGAAGCCGCAACCGAAGTCGTACCGACGATCCCTATTTACATACCGATAATACTCTACGTCGTAGGCTTGTTCTTTGCCTGCATAGAGATATTCACACCGGGCTTCGGCTTGTTCGGAATAATAGGCATTTTAGCGTGCATAGCGGGCGTCGTCTTGCGAGTCATCGCAGGAGCGACTGCGCTTGAAATAGTATTGACGCTCGTTGCGATAGTAGCGGTACTCATCGCTGTATTTTTGATAATGTCCCGTTCTGCGCAAAAGGGCAGACTGTCGAAGTCTCCGCTCATTCTTTCGCAAAACGCCGTATCGACGGGACACACCGAGGGAACCGGCGATTACTCGCATTTAGTTGGCAAAGAGGGAGTAACAACGACGTTTTTGCGCCCGATAGGCAAAGCGAGCGTCGAGGATACCACCTACGATGTCATAGCGTCCGACGGCGAGATAATAGAGAGCGGCGAAAAAATAAAGGTCATTTCTGTCGAAGGGCAGAAGATAATAGTAAAGAAAATATGATTGGAGGTAGAAAATGTTTTTATTGCAAATAGGCACCGGTTCGATCGTTGCGATCGTAGCCGCAGTGGTGATCGTACTCATACTTTTGGCTTTCTTGCCGCTGTCGGTATGGTTCAGAGCGCTCGTTTCGGGAGCTCACATACCTCTTTCGAGACTTATCGGAATCAAGCTTCGTAAGATAGACTTAAAGATGATAGTCGAATCGTATATCAGTGCGAAAAAAGCAGGTCTTTCCATCACGATAGACGAGCTCGAAACGCATATAATGGCAGGCGGTAAGGTCCTCAACGTCGTAAATGCGCTCATATCTGCGCACTCTGCGAATATCGACCTGTCCTCTCAGACGGCAAAGGCGATCGACCTTGCAGGAAGAGACGTACTCAACGCCGTAAAGGTCTCCGTCAACCCCAAGGTAATAGAGACTCCGACCGTTGCGGCTATCGCAAAGGACGGTATCGAGCTCAGGGCAAAGGCGAGAGTAACCGTAAGAGCCAACATCACGAGGCTTGTCGGCGGTGCAGGCGAAGAGACGATAATCGCAAGAGTAGGCGAGGGCATCGTAACGACCGTCGGTTCTGCGACTACCCACAAAGAGGTTTTGGAGAACCCCGATAGAATTTCAAAGACAGTTCTTGCAAAGGGTCTTGACTCGGGAACGGCGTTCGAGATCTTGTCGATAGACATAGCTGATATTGACGTTGGCAGAAACGTTGGCGCACAGCTCCAAATGGATCAGGCTGAGGCGGATAAGAGGATAGCTCAGGCAAAGGCAGAGGAAAGAAGAGCAATGGCAGTAGCTGCCGAGCAGGAAATGAAGGCCGAAACGCAGAAGATGCGTGCACAGCTCATTGCGGCAGAGGCAGAAGTTCCCAAGGCTATCTCCGAGGCACTCAAAACGGGCAAGATGGGCGTAATGGACTACTACAACCTCAAAAACCTCAATGCCGATACCGATATGAGAAACGCTATCGCAAACGGCAGCGAGCCCAAGAATAACGGTCAGAGCGGTAAATAAGCATGGTATTTGACGAATTGGATGAGGTGATCGTCGAGGGTATATACCCCGTCGAGCCAAAGACCCCTCCCGTCAAAAAGCCCGTAAAAACGGCAAACGCCTCAAAGCAGCCGAAAAAGGCGGCGAAGCCCGACCACGTTCACCCCTCCGAAAAGGGCAAGAGCATAGTAGTCGAGGAACGCCCCGAATACATCGGATCGCTTGGCGAGATAGACGACGAGGGCTGTAACGACCACGACCACGGAAACCTTCGCTTCGTGCTCACCGAAAAGATAATCGAAGAGGTCTCCGACGACAGAAACAAGCTTGCGGAATACATGGTCTTTTCCGAGATATTGGGAAAGCCCAAATGTAAACGCTGAAATGAACGCAGAACGCCTTTTACGGGAAACCGTAAGAGGCGTTTTTTGCGTAAAAAGGCTGCAAAAGCGATAAAAACCGCCCCAAAAACGCAAGCTATATCGGTGCGGAATTTATAAGTAAATATTTGTTCGGTTATTTTTTAATAGGTCGAATAATCGATTGCAATATAGCCGAAAAAGTGTTATCATACGGAGTATGGAAAGCAAAGAAAGATTCAAGCTCGTATCTAGATATAAGCCGACGGGAGATCAGCCCGAGGCTATAGAAAAACTTGTCGAGGGCATAGAAGACGGCCTTTCACGACAGGTCCTTTTGGGCGTTACGGGCTCAGGCAAGACGTTCACTATGGCGAACGTAATAGAGCGTGTTCAGCGCCCCACTCTCGTCATAGCGCACAACAAGACGCTTGCCGCACAGCTTTGCAACGAGTTCAGGGAGTTTTTCCCCGAAAACAGGGTAGAGTACTTCGTTTCGTACTACGACTACTACCAGCCAGAAAGCTATATCCCGAGCACCGATACCTATATAGAAAAAGACCTATCGATGAACGACGAGATAGACAAACTGCGCTACTCGGCGACTGCATCGCTTGCGGAAAGGCGTGATACGATAGTCGTAGCCTCCGTCTCGTGCATATACGGCTTAGGTGCGCCCGAGGAGTACTTCAAGCTGTCGATATCGCTTCGAAAGGGCGACGAGATAGACAGACACGAGCTTATGCGCAGACTTGTAGAGATACGCTACGAGCGCAACGACCTCGATTTCAAGCGTTCGACGTTCAGAGTCAACGGAGACGTCTTCGAGATATTCCCCGCCGATAGGAGCGATATTGCCATAAGAGTAGACTTTTTCGGCGACGAGATAGAAAATATTTACGAGGTCGAGCCGGTATCGGGCAAGATAACCAAGAGCTTAGACCACGTCGGCATATTCCCCGCCTCGCACTACGCCGCAGGGGACGAAAAGATAAAGGAAGCCCTCACACGCATAGAGAGGGACATGGAGATACAGGAAAGCCTTTTCAAGGAAGATGGCAAGCTGATAGAGGCGCAAAGAATAAGAGAGCGAGTAACCTACGACATCGAGATGATGAAGGAGCTCGGGTATTGCAAGGGCATAGAGAATTACTCCCGCTACTTTGACGGCAGAGAGCCCGGCGAGCCTCCGTTCACCCTGCTTGATTATTTTCCCAAGGACTTAATGATATTCGTCGATGAGTCCCATATGACCATACCGCAGATACGTGCGATGCACCACGGCGACAGGTCGAGAAAGGACTCCCTCGTGCAGTACGGCTTCAGACTGCCGTCAGCATACGACAACAGACCCTTGACTTATGAGGAGTTCGACAAAAAAGCGCCGCAGATGGTGCTCGTTTCGGCAACGCCTGCCGAATACGAGATGTCGGTATCGGGGCAGGTAGTCGAACAGCTCATCCGCCCGACGGGACTTCTCGACCCGAAGATTGAGGTGCGTCCCACAAAAGACCAGATAGACGACCTTATCGACGAGGTGATCAAGGTAACGGACGGCGGCGGCAAGGTACTCGTAACGACGCTTACCAAGAAATTTTCCGAGATGCTCACCGATTATATGTCGGATAGGCATATAAAGGTTCGCTATATGCACAGCGATATAGACACCTTGGAGCGTATAGATATAGTCAACGGCCTAAGGTCAGGCGAGTTCGACGTGCTCGTAGGTATAAACCTCCTGCGAGAGGGCTTGGACCTTCCCGAGGTAAAGCTCGTCGCAATTCTGGACGCCGACAAAGAGGGCTTTTTGCGTAGCGACACGGCTCTCATACAGACGGTGGGCAGAGCTGCGAGAAACGCCGACGGTTACGTAATAATGTACGCCGACGTGATAACGGGCAGCATGAGAAGAGCTATCGACGAGACGGAGAGAAGACGTGAAGCGCAGGATAAATACAACAAGGCGCACGGCATAGTGCCCAAGACCATAATAAAAGAGGTCAAGAACACGCTTGAAATATCGCACAAGGTGAGCGAGGGGGATAGGATACGCAAAGAGGACATCCCCAAGGAGATAGACAAGCTCAAAACGCTTATGAAGATAGCCTCCGACCAGCTCGACTTCGAGAAAGCGATAGAGATAAGGAATACGATAGCAAAATTAAAGGCAAGATTATATAAAAGATGAACGAGTATATACACATCAAAGGTGCAAAAGAGAATAACCTCAAAAACGTCGAGGTGAAGATACCGAGAGATAAGCTCGTAGTGTTCACGGGCTTAAGCGGCTCGGGCAAGTCCACGCTTGCGTTCGATACCCTCTTTGCCGAGGGACAGAGGAGATACGTAGAAAGCCTTTCGTCCTACGCAAGGCAGTTCTTGGGCGAGCTGAAAAAGCCCGACGTAGAGCTTATAGAGGGCTTGTCCCCTGCGATAAGCATCGACCAGAAGACGACGAGCAGGAACCCGAGATCGACAGTCGGCACGGTAACGGAGATATACGACTATTTAAGGCTACTTTATGCAAGAATAGGCACTCCGTATTGCCCAAACTGCGGCAGAAAGATAGACCGCCAGACGGTAGACGAGATATGCGATAAAGTTTTAGCAAAGCCCGATGGCACGAAAGTTTTGTTGCTTTCCCCCGTTGCAAGAGGCAAAAAGGGCGAGTTCAAAAAGAACTTCGAGGCTTTGAGAAAGAGCGGTTATGCGAGAGTAAAGGTAGACGGAAGCGTGTACCTTCTCGACGAGGAGATAAAATTAGACAAAAATATCAAGCACGACATATACGTCGTCGTCGATAGATTAATAGTCAAAAAAGGTGTCGAACGCAGACTTTCCGAGGCGATAGAGAACGCCGTCAAGCTTTCCGATGGCATAGTAGTAGCGGACTACGACGGCGAAGAGGTGCTGTACTCGACGAAGTATTCCTGCCCCGATTGCGGAGCGAGCATAGAGGAGATAGAGCCGAGGCTTTTTTCGTTCAACTCCCCGTTCGGAGCGTGCCCGAACTGCTCGGGACTTGGCTTCACGCAGAGGTTTTCAGAAGATCTCATCTGCCCCGACAGGACGCTTTCCCTTGACGACGGCTGCATAAAGGTAGGCGGCTGGAACATCGACACGTCGAGATTCAGCACGATGTACTTCGAGGCATTGGCGAAAAAATACGGTTTCTCGACCAAAGTACCCTTCCAAGATTTACCGGAGAATATCCAGCATATGATATTCTACGGCAACAATGGCGAGGAGTTCGAGCTGAAATACAACGCATACCGCTTCAACGGCTCTTATACGACGTCGTACGAGGGCGTAATACCCAACCTGATGCGCAGGTACAAGGAAACGACCAGCGACTTCACGAAGTCGGAGCTTGAAAGATATATGACGACCGACCCTTGCGAGGTGTGCGAGGGCAAGAGACTTAGGAAAGAGGCTCTTTCCGTCAAGGTAGGTGGTTTGAATATCGCAGAGCTTACCGACCTTTCGATAGAAAAAATGCTCGACTTTTTTGAAAAGCTTGAGCTTTCGAATACGCAGAGGCTGATAGCCGAAAACGTCTTAAAGGAGATAAATTCAAGGCTCAACTTTCTCAAAAACGTAGGTCTTTCCTACCTGACTCTCTCCCGTGCCGCAGGCACTCTTTCGGGCGGCGAGGCGCAAAGAATAAGGCTTGCAACGCAGATAGGAAGCGGACTTACGGGAATACTTTACATTCTCGACGAGCCGAGCATAGGACTTCACCAAAGGGACAATCAGAAGCTCATTGACGCCCTCAAAAATCTGAGGGATATAGGCAATACGTTGGTAGTCGTCGAGCACGACGAGGATACGATAAGGTCGGCAGATTTTGTCGTAGACATAGGCCCGGGCGCAGGCGATATGGGCGGCGAGATAGTGTACGCAGGAAGCGAAAAAGGTCTTGAAAAGTGCAAGTCCTCGATAACGGGCAAGTACCTTTCGGGCGAAAAGAGGATAGAGATACCCGAGATAAGGCGCAAGATAGGCGATAAGTTCATCACCGTCAAGGGCGCAAAGCAGAACAACCTCAAAAACATAGACGTGAGCTTCCCGATAGGTGCATTCACTTGCGTAACGGGCGTATCGGGTAGCGGCAAGTCCTCGCTCGTAAACGAGATACTGTATCCGCACTTGGCGACAAAGCTCAACCGTGCAAGGCTTGTACAGGGCAAATTCGACGAAATAACGGGCTTAGAGAACGTCGATAAGGTAATAGCCATCGACCAAAGCCCGATAGGCAGAACGCCGAGATCCAACCCTGCGACGTATACGGGCGTGTTCACGCAGATAAGGGAGCTTTTCGCTTCCACGCAGGACGCCAAGGAGAGAGGCTTCAAGAGCGGCAGATTCTCCTTCAACGTCAAGGGCGGCAGATGCGAGAACTGTCAAGGCGACGGCATCATCAAGATAGGCATGCACTTCCTGCCCGACATATACGTTCCGTGCGAGGTATGCCACGGCGAGAGATATAACAGGGAAACGCTTGCCGTAAAATACAAGGGCAAGAGCATCTCGGACGTCCTCAATATGAGGGTAGACGAGGCGTGCAAGTTCTTCGAGGCGATACCTACGATATACAATAAGATAAAGACCTTGCAGGACGTAGGTCTTGGCTATATCACCTTAGGTCAAAGCTCGACGACCCTTTCGGGCGGCGAGGCGCAGAGGATAAAGCTTGCGACCGAGCTTTCAAAGCGTGGAACGGGAAGAACGGTGTACATTCTCGACGAGCCTACGACAGGACTTCATATGGCGGATGTAGAGAGGCTGATAAGCGTCTTGCAACGCCTTTGCGAGGGCGGAAACACCGTCGTCGTGATAGAGCACAACCTCGACGTCATCAAGGTCTCGGACTATATAATAGACTTAGGCCCTGAGGGCGGAGACGGAGGCGGCACGGTAGTTGCAGTCGGAACGCCCGAAGAGGTAGCGGAGAATAAGAACAGCTACACGGGCGAGTTCTTGAAAAAGATATTAAGTAGCGATAAAACGGAGTAATTATGGACGACAAAAGAGACGATATTTTTGAAGAGCTCGGACAAAACGGCTCGAAGCAAGAGATAACGAGCGAGATAGACAATATCTTAAAGGGCGACGACGCTCAGAAGAAAGCAGACCCCGTATTTTTCGGCAACGCCAACGAGGAGACCGAAAAGCGTATAAAGAGGGCGGGAACGCCCAAAAACAGGGGCAATAAGTCCAATAGGGTAATAGCGATACTCCTTGCGATAATAATCGCAATGTGCGGCTTTTTCGGCGGTATGTACGTCGAAAGGACGTTCGGCACGAGCTATTTTGCCGAATGGGCGTGCGACACTCTCAACGAGAGAGCGTACTTTGTAACCGATCCGATAACGGTCAACGACTTAGCGATAAAGGGCATAGCGGCTTGCGTTCCGAACGACCCATACTTGCAGGTATACTACCCCGAGGATATGTCTGCGCTGCAAAATTCCTTTACGGGAAGCAACACCTCGATAGGTATGACCGTCGGATCGTATAATTACTTCGAGGGCATCTACGTGCTGTCGATAATAGCAGGCTCTCCTGCGGATAAAGCGGGCATCAAAGTGGATTACAGAATAGTCTCCGTCGACGGCGTGGACTACTGGGATAAGCACGTAGACGACTTAACGCCTTACATTCTCTCCGTTCCCGATTATACCGACGTCGTGATAGTGTTCGCACTGCCGACGTATTATGATGACGGTACGATGACTCACACGAGGGAACAGACCGTTACGATAACGGTACAGAGGCAAGAATACACCGAAACGGTAGCCATGTACTTTGACTGCGACAGCGAGGAGTTTGCAGGCGTTCTCGACGGTGATACCGCCTATATAAAGCTAACGTCCTTTATGGGAGACGTAGAGGCGCAGTTCGACGCTTGCATGGCAAAATTCAAGGAAAAGGGCAAGACCAAGCTCATTTTGGACTTGAGAGACAACGGCGGCGGCAGTGATTACAACTTAGCGGCAGTCGGCGACCACCTTCTGAAAGACGGTGAGGGGAGCAAAAAGGTCAAGATCCTGACCCAACGCTTCAAGGATGGCTCGGAGACCAGCCTTTATACCGACGATTGCGTATACGACCAATACGGCTTCACGAACGTGATAGTGCTCGTAAACGGCAATACGGCGTCGGCGTCCGAGGCACTCCTTCTTGCGATGCAGGACTACGGCACTGTAAATAAAATCATCGGCACGACGACCTACGGCAAGGGCACGGGTCTTGAAACGTCCTACCTTCCGATAGCAAACTACGCTATCACCTACACGGTTTCCTACTTCTTCTCGCCCTACGGCAACACCAACGAAAAGATAGGCATACAGCCGACGGCAGGGTACTACCTTGATTATTCGATAAACACCAATCTGCCGTATACCTACACGGGCGACAATCAGATAATGCGTGCGATAAACTCGATGAAATAATATAACGAAAAAAGAATAGAAGATACGCAAGGATGACTTGCGTATTTTTTAGTATAGAAAGCTCATTTTGTTTACTAAACGTGCGGAAAAGTGTATAATAAAGCGGTATGCAAAAAACTAACCAAGGAACAGATATGAGAGAGAGCGGAATATTGCTTCACATAGCGTCGCTGAACAGCGATTACGGAATAGGAAGTATGGGGCGTGCGGCGTATAAGTTTGCCGCAGGCTTAAAAGATATAGGGTGCAAGGTATGGCAGATATTGCCGATAAACCCCACCTCATACGGCGACTCTCCCTATCAAAGCTTTTGCACCTTTGCGGGCAATATTTATCTTATCGACTTAGACGAGCTTGTAAAAGACGGTTTTTTGAGAAAAAAAGACCTGCCCGACAAATATCCCGACGACGGCGTAATAGACTACGGAAAGCTGTATGTTGAACGCTACGCCACCTTGCAAAAGGCTTTTGACTTTTCTTATGAGAAAAATAAGGCGGCGGTCGAACGGTTTTCGGCAGAGAACACGTGGCTAAATGACTTTGCGCTTTTCATGTCGTTAAAAGAACGCTACGACGGCGCGAGCTGGCAGGAATTTCCGAAAGAGCTGAAAATGCGCCGCAAAAACGCCCTTGCAAAGGCGAGAGAGGAGCTAAAAGACAGGATCGCATTCTACGAGTTCACCCAGTACCTTTTTTCATTGCAGTGGAAGAGGTTGAAAGCGTTCGTAAACTCCCTCGGCATAAAAATAATGGGGGACGTTCCGATATACGTAGCCATCGACTCCTCCGACGTTTGGTCAAATCCCAAGACGTTCAGATTGGACGGCGAGTTAGTCCCGACTGAGGTCGCAGGCGTTCCGCCCGATTATTTTTGTGAGGACGGACAGCTTTGGGGGAATCCCATCTACGACTTGGATAGGCTCAAAAAGACGGGATATGGCTTTTGGGTAGAGAGGATAAGAAAGGCTACCGAGTATTACGATATGATACGTCTCGACCATTTTATCGGCTTTGCCAACTATTACTCCGTGCCTTACGGCGAAAAGACGGCAAAAAACGGCAAATGGAACGATGGAATGGGAAAGCGCCTGTTCAACGCCCTCCACAAAAATCTTGGCGACTTAGAGATAATAGCCGAGGACTTAGGCGTTCTTTCCGATAAGGTCATCGAGCTTCGTGATAGCTTAAAGCTCCCCGGAATGAGGGTGTTGCAGTTCACCTTCGACCCGAATAACGACAATTACCTGATGCCAAAGGATGTAAAGGAACATACCGTCATATACACTGGAACGCACGATAATGACACGACTTTCGGCTGGTACTTGGCTCTTGACGAACAAAGCAAGGCTTACGTCAAAAAGATAATAGGCTTCAAGGAAAAGTTGAGCGAAACGCAAGAGGAAGAGGGAAAGCGTGTAACCAAAAAGCTGATGGATTTTTGCTTTTCCTCGAACGCTTACCTTGCAATAGTCCCCGTTCAGGATATTTTGTGCCTCGACTCTTCAAGGCGTATGAACAGCCCCGGGATAGAGAGCGGAAACTGGCAATTCAGGCTAAAAAAAGGCGAGCTTACGGCAAATAAGCTTCGCTCGATAAAAGCCCTTAACGCAAAATATAACAGAAATTAACTGCGTTTTACGACCAAAAACCGCAAGGCGTTTAAGCAGTGTACTCCGCTTTGGCAGATAGTCTCACTCGCTTCGCTTGAGTACTTGCTCCGTGCGACCAACGGCTACTCACTTACTTCGCTTAGCCCACTCGCTCCGCTTTGGCAGATAGTCTCACTCGCTTCGATTGACTACCCACTCCGTACGCCTGACGGTAAC
>CAYOSU010000010.1:45401-57680 GCA_964406735.1 uncultured Clostridia bacterium
TCACTCGCTTCGATTGACTACCCACTCCGTACGCCTGACGGTAACCCACTCGCTCCGCTTGACGGGCAAAAAAACGCCACCGACCGCTCCTTTTGACGGAAAAGGCAAGCTCAAAAATAAACTTATTGTAAACTTTTTGTGGTATAAAAAAAATACTTTCAAGGTGGCATTAAATTGTTTGACATCTAACAATTTTGCGACTATAATTTTACCTAGACAAAAATTTATTATGGAGAAGCTATGATAAAGAAGTTTTCAAAATTCATTAAGGGATACACGGTAGAAACGATATTGACGCCGTTATTCGTAATAATGGAGACCATCTGCGAAGTAGCGACCCCGCTTTTCATGTCGGACTTGATAGACAAAGGACTTGAAATGGGCGACCTCGACTATGTAGTAGAGATGGGAATATTTATGCTTTGCACTGCGCTTTTATCGCTGTTTTGCGGTATAATGTGCGGAATAATGAACGCAAGAGCAGGTTCAGGCTTTGCGTGCAACCTCAGAAAGGCACTGTTTTCCAAGGTTCAGACTTATTCGTTCTCCAATATCGATAAGTTCTCCACGGGCTCGATAATCACGAGAGTAACGTCCGATACGGAAAACATTCAGATGGCATTCCAGATGATGATAAGAATATTCATCAGAGCACCGCTCATGATGATTATCGCAACGATCCTGGCGGTAAGGCTTTCCAAAACGCTTTCCGTCATCTACCTCGTAGCGATCCCCGTACTTATGTTCGGACTTGTCTTCGTCATGGCAAAGGCAGCACCGCTCTTCCAGGTAATGATGAATAAATATGACAATATGAACATATTTATGCAAGAAAATCTTACCGGTATCCGTGCGGTCAAGTCTTTCGTAAGAGAGGACAACGAGATCAAAAAGTTCAACGCTTCGTCGAGGGATCTCCGTGACGTTTCCGTCAAGGCAGAAAAGATAATCATCTGGACGAACCCGATCATGATGTTCGTCATGTACGCCGTAACGATAGCGATATATTGGTTCGGCGGTCAGCAGATAGTTGCCGGCACTTTCTCCGCAGGAAAGCTCATGACGTTCTTGACCTACTCGTCGATGATACTCTCGTCGCTCATGATGGTAGCGATGATAGCGTCCATGGGCTCTATGGCTGTAGCATCGGGAAGACGTCTTGTCGAGATATTGGAAGAGACCCCCGAGATCTCCTCTCCCGAAAACGCAGTCAAGGAAGTTAAGGACGGCTCCGTTGATTTCGAAGACGTAGATTTCAGATATTCAAGCGGCGCAGAGAACAACGTTCTTTCCGACGTAACGCTTCACATCAAGTCGGGTGAAACGATAGGTGTATTCGGTGCAACGGGCTCTTCGAAGTCTTCGCTCGTACAGCTTATTCCCAGACTTTACGACGCAAGTCAGGGTGAAGTCAAGGTCGGCGGCGTAAACGTCAAGGACTACGACGTAGAGGTACTTCGTGACAGCGTTGCGATGGTACTTCAGAAGAACGTCCTTTTCTCGGGCACGATAAGAGATAACCTCCGTTGGGGCAACGAGAATGCAACGCAGGAGGAACTTGAAAGAGCGTGCAAGATGGCTTGCTGCCACGACTTCATAATGTCCTTCCCCGACGGATACGACACGATGCTCGAACAGGGCGGCGTAAACCTCTCGGGCGGACAGAGACAGCGTGTCTGCATTGCCCGTGCGCTTTTGAAGAACCCCAAGATAATCATACTTGACGACTCAACGAGTGCGGTCGATACGCAGACCGACGCAACGATAAGGGAGGGCTTCAAGAACTACATCCCCGAGGTTACCAAGATAATCATCGCACAGAGAATTTCGTCTATCGAGCACGCCGACAGGATATTGGTCCTCGACGAGGGCAGAGTATCCGCATTTGGTTCTCACGACGAGCTTATGAAGTGCTCGCCGATATATAACGAGATATACACGACTCAGGTCGAAGGAGGTAAGGCATAATGGCAAAAGCAGAAGAAATGAAGATGCCTCCCGAGATGAACGGCAAGCCGCAGAAGGGCGGCAAAAAGCAGAAAGTATACGGCAGAGGGCACGTAATGCCCGAGAACCCATTGAAGATATTCGGCAGGATATTGAAGATGATGTGGGATTCCTACAAAGTCCCGTTCCTTCTCACGATAGTATGCCTTTGCGTATCGGCAGGCGTATCGGTATTTGCATCGGCGTTCATCAAACCCCTTATCGACGACTATATCGTCCCGCTTATCGGACAGGAGAACCCCGATTTCACTCCGCTTGCGATAAGACTTTTGCAGGTTGCAGGCATCTATGCCGTAGCGGTACTTGCAAGCTTCTTGCAGAATAGGTTGATGGTAGACGTATCGCAGGGCACGCTCTCGACGATAAGAGAAGCGATGTTTGCGAACATGCAGCGCCTTCCGATAAAATATTTCGACACGCACAAGCACGGCGACATCATGTCGGTATACACCAACGACACCGATACGATGAGAGAGTTTATCTCGAGGGTAATACTTCAGATAATCTCCTCGACGATAACGATAGTCGGCACACTGTTTATGATGTTCAGGTACTCTTGGATATTGACAGTCATCGTCTTGGTAGTAGACTTTGCTTCCATCTTCGTAGTAAGGTTCTTGGGAACGAGATCGGGACACTTCTTCATGCGCCGTCAGAAATCCCTCGGAAAGGTCAACGCCTACATCGAGGAGTACATCCACGGTCAGAGAGTAGTCAAGGTCTTCAACCACGAGAACGTCTCTATCGGAGAGTTCGACGAGCTTGCCGAGCAGTTGAGGCAGGATAACACCAGTGCAAACTCCTACGCCAGCATATTGATGCCTATCATGGGTAATATCGGCTATATTTTGTACGTAATCATTGCGTTCGTCGGCTCATTCCTTGCTATTAAGGGAATAGGCGGCTTAACGCTCGGAATAATCGGCTCGTTTTTGCTCCTTTCGAGGTCGTTCACGCAGACGATAAGCAACGTCAGCCAGTTGTTCAATACGATAGTAATGTCCTTGGCAGGCGCAGACAGAGTATTCAAACTCATGGACGAGGCTAAAGAGGTAGACGACGGAAACGTAACCCTCGTAATGGCTCACCGTGAGGGAGAGGGCTTGGTAGAGGACGAAAATGGCGATGTATACGCTTGGAAGAAGCCCGTTGATGGAGGATACGAGCTCGTAGAACTCAAGGGCGACGTAAGATTCAACGACGTATATTTCAGCTACGACGGCAAGAGGCAGATACTCAAGGACGTCAACGTATACGCAAAGCCGGGACAGAAGCTTGCATTCATCGGCGAGACGGGCGCAGGCAAGACGACGATAACCAACCTCATTAACAGGTTCTACGACATCGACGAGGGCGAAATAACCTACGACGGCATAGACGTCAAGGATATCAAGAAAGACGATTTGAGACACACTCTCGGCATCGTACTTCAGGATACCAACCTCTTTACGGGCACTGTTGCCGATAATATCAGGTTCGGAAAGCTCGATGCGACCGACGAAGAGGTCGTACAGGCGGCAAAGCTTGCCAATGCGCACTTCTTCATCTCCGCACTTCCCGAGGGCTACAACACGGTAATAACGGGTAGCGGCGATAACCTCTCGCAGGGACAGAGGCAGCTTCTTGCGATAGCGAGAGCGGCGATCGCAAATCCCCCCGTACTCATCTTGGACGAAGCGACGAGCTCCATCGATACGAGAACGGAGAAGATAATCGGCAAGGGCATCGACAAGCTTATGAACGGCAGAACGGTATTCGTCATCGCTCACAGACTTTCGACGGTAAGAGACTCCAATGCGATAATAGTACTCTCTCACGGCGAAATAATCGAACGAGGCAACCACGAAACGCTTATAGCCGAAAAGGGTCAGTACTATAGGTTCTACACAGGCGCCTTCGAGCTCGACTAAAACCAAATAAGATTATAAGTTTTCAAACCAAAAGGCAGAGTATTCACTTTGCCTTTTCTGACACACTGTATACGAATGAATAGAACTTCGCTGCCCGCTGTATCTAAAGCGTCAGTCGAACTTCTGCACTGCAACTGAAAAGCTTCAGACGGGCATTTTCAAACAAAATGATCTATGTGAAATGCTCATAGAACGGCACGAAAACTCTTTCAGCTCGATAACAAAAATATAACACCAAAAGGTAGAGTATCCACTCTGCCTTTTCTAATGCACTCATACCGTAGGGCGGGGCTTGCTCCCTCCGCAGTCTAATAATAACCCAACCACCACTATTCACTATTCACTTTTCACTATTCACTTGTGGCGTTTACGCCACGCTGGGCTCCTTTGTGTAAAGGGAGCTGTCTCGGCGCTAAAACGCCGAGACTGAGGGATTGTTTACACACTAACTATTCTTTCAAACTTCGCTTTTTTCACTTAAAAACACTCCCCACTTACCGTAGGGTGGTGGCTTGTTCCCGTCACATTCTGAATAATAACCCATCCACCACTATTCACTATTCATTTTTCACTATTCACTTGTGGCGTTTACGCCACACTGGGCTCCTTTGTGTAAAGGGAGCTGTCTGCGGAGCAGACTGAAGGATTGTTAAAACCTAACTACTCCCTCAAACTCCGCTTTACCCACTAAAACCGCACGCTGCCCGCTGTATCTAAAGCGCAATGCAGTGCTATTTCGGAATCTCGGGCAGCGTAACCGCAACCCCTCGGCTTTGATACCCACAACCCATACCAAAAAGCGTTTGAAGGGGCAATAGGTGCAACTTTCCAAATTAAAGAAAGTGTTCCCTAAATAAACTAATTGTCTCCCACAAACCGCCCTTTTTCAAAAAGTTTACGCAAAGTTTACGTGATTTTACGATTTGTTTACGCAAAAGTTCACATTTATTTACCAAGGAAGCGCATAATACTATCAGAAATAAAGATTTGGAGGTAATAACAATGGAACTTAAAAGAAAGGTAAAGAAATTCATGGACGGAATGGAGAAGACGGTAAACGCATACGCAAGATTCTTTTTAACGACCAACACGAGAATGTAACGAAATAGCAAAACAAAATTATTGGAGGTAACGAACGATGAAACTTAAAAGAAAGATGAAGACGTTTACGGACAGAATAGAAAAGATGGTAGATGCATACGAAAAGTTCTTTTTAAGCGGCGAAGCGAGAAGATAACAAACAACGCAAAATAAAAAAGGCAAGCCAAAGATTTCAGGCTTGCTTTTTTGCTTAAAGTGCTTTTCCAAAATCGCTTTACGAAATAGGCGATTTCGTGTATAATCAAAAGGAAGAATAAATTTCTTTTGGACTTATTAAAAAAGCGTTTTCGGGGAATAAAAAATTCAGCCGAAGATCGCTTCGACTGAATCTTTCTTGGTGCCGAAAGTGGGACTTGAACCCACACGTTGTTGCCAACACAGGATTTTGAGTCCGGCGCGTCTGCCAATTCCACCATTTCGGCACGCTCAAATATTTTAGCATACGAAAAGCGATTTGGCAAGAAAATATCGTCATTTTTAGAAAAAAATTAGAGGTCAGAATGGAAAAACTTTTGCTAATAGACGGAAACAGCCTTTTCAACCGTGCGTATTACGCAACTCCGGGCAGCTTTACGATGTCCGACGGCACGCCGACGAACGCCATATTCGGCTTCACGAATATGCTCCTCAAAGCGATAACGGACTTTTCCCCAAAATATATCGCCGTAGCGTTCGACGTTCACGCACCCACATTCCGCCACAAGATGTACGACGGCTACAAGGCTACTCGTCACCCGATGCCCGACGAGCTTCGTGTACAAGTTCCGCTGATAAAAAAGATGCTCTCTGCGATGAAGATAAAATACTTCGAATGCGAGGGCTTCGAGGCTGACGATATAGTAGGGACGCTTGCGAAAGAGTATAGCGGCGAAACGGTCGTTCTGACGGGCGACAACGACTATTTGCAGCTGATTTCCGATACGACGACGGTATATATCACCAAAAAGGGCTTGACGGACATGGCGAAAATGGACGTTCAGAACCTTCTCGACGAAAAGGGCTTGACCCCGAGCCAGATAATAGACCTGAAATCCCTTATGGGGGATAGCTCGGATAACATCCCCGGCGTCAAGGGCGTAGGAGAAAAGACTGCGCTGACTCTCATAACGACTTACGGCAGTCGTGAGGGCGTATACGAGCATATAGAGGAGATAAAAGGTGCGCTCAAAACAAAGCTAATAGATGGCGAAAAGGACTCCGTAATGTCCAAAACGCTCGCTACGATAGATTGCAACGTTCCGCTCAAATACGAGCTTTCCGAGCTAAGCCTCGTTCTGCCTTTCCCGAAAGAGACGACTGAGCTTTTGAGCTCATACGAGTTCAAGTCCATCCTGAAGCGCACGGAGTTTTTTTCTGAGGGCACAGAGGAGATAGCGGTAAAGCCGATAGAGATAAAAACGGTAGATTCGGCTCTTGCGTTGACGGAAGCAATAAAAAACAACGCCGACAAAAAGGAGCTTGCGTTCGACGAAAAAACGCTCACCTTTGCGTTTGACGAAACTACGTGCTACAAGGTCTCCGTTATGACCGACTTTTTCACCGGAGTTGATGAAGCGACGTTCATAAGCGCCCTTAAGCCCCTTTTAGAGGACGAAAGCGTAGAAAAGACGGTGTACGGCAAAAAGGCGCTTTCCTATTACCTCGACGGCTTTGGAATAACCGCAAAGGGTGTCAAGTACGATCTTAGCTTAATGCAATACGTCGTAGACTTTGAAAGCACGGTAAACACCCTTGCAACGCTACTTCGCTACCACGGCTATGCGGACGAAACGGGTGCAGGCGGCATGCTTGCGATAAAGTTCGACTTAAAGAAAAAGCTAAAAGAGCTTGACATAGAGAGTCTGTACTACGAGTTAGAGCTTCCTTTAACGGACGTTCTTTACGACATGGAGCGCACGGGCTTTACTGTAGACGCAGGCGTTCTTGTGGAGCTTGAAAAACGCTTCGGGAGCGAGCTTTCCACGCTGACGGACGAGATACATTCCCTTGCAGGCAGAGATTTTAACGTCAACTCACCAAAACAGCTTGGCGAGGTATTGGGTGAAATGGGGCTTTTGCAGGCGAAAAAGGGCGGCAAAACGCCGTCAACGGCTGCCGACGTCTTAGAGAAGATAGAGGACAAGCACCCGATAGTGCCGCTCATTTTGCGTTACAGAAAAATATCCAAGCTGATGTCCACATACGTCTTAGGGCTTTCCTCGCAGATATCCCCAGACGGCAAGATACACACCGTCTTCAACCAAGCGCTCACGGTAACGGGCAGACTGTCCTCAAAAGAGCCCAATTTGCAGAATATTCCCGTGAGAACGGACGAGGGCAAGGACTTAAGAAAGCTTTTCGTCCCCTCAAAGACTGGCAATTTAATAGTGTCTTCGGACTATTCGCAGATAGAGCTTAGGCTTCTTGCGCATTTCTCGATGGACGAGGAGCTGATAAGAGCGTACAACGAGGGCAGAGATATACACGCCCAGACGGCAGCGTCTGTATTCGGCGTACCGTTAGAAGAGGTAACGGACTCCATGCGCCGTATGTCCAAGGCGGTAAACTTCGGCATAATATACGGAATTTCCGACTACGGCTTAGCCAACCAACTGCACGTAACGAGAAAGAGTGCGGCGGCGTACATTCAGAAGTATTTCGAGACCTACCCTGCGGTCAAACGCTATATGGACGGCAACGTCGAAACGGCGAGGGAGCAGGGCTATGTTTCCACGATAACGGGTCGTCGCAGAATGATCAAGGAGATAAAGTCCAACAACTTCGTACAGAGGTCGTTCGGAGAGCGTGCGGCGATGAATATGCCCTTGCAGGGAAGTGCGGCTGATATAATCAAGATCGCTATGATCAAGGTATATAAGAGATTTAAGACGGAAAATATCAAGTCCAAGCTGATATTGCAGGTACACGACGAATTGATAGTAGATTGCGTTCCCGAGGAGTTTGATAAGGTTATTAGGATACTGAAAGAGGAAATGGAAAGCGCAGTCAAACTCAATGTGCCGCTCACTGTAAATATTTCGTACGGAGAAAGCTGGTATGACGCAAAATAGGCTTATAGGTGTAACGGGCGGCATTGGTAGCGGCAAGTCCAAGGTAATGGAAATTATTGCGAAAAGCTACCCGACCGTAAATATGGACGACTTCACGCAAAATGCGTACGCAGAGGGTAAAACGGCGCTCAAAGAGGCATTCGGCGAGGAGATATTCACGGGCGATAAAGTAGATAAAAAACGCCTTCGTGAGGTAGTATTTTCCGATAGCGGGAAGCTGAAAACGCTAAACATGATTCTCCATCCGATAATAATAAAAAACACTCTCGAAAAGGCAAAAAATTTAGGCGATACCGTTTTCGTCGAGTGTCCGCTCCTTTTCGAAGCAGGCTTAGAAGACATGTTTTGCGAGATATGGCTGATAACCGCCAATGCCGAAACGAGACTTGAAAGGGTGATGAAACGGGACGGCGTAACGGAAGAAATGGCGCAAAAGCGTATAAACGCCCAGCTTTCTGACGAGAATAAAATAGCAAAAAGCGACGTAATAATACATAACGACGGTAGCGTCGAAGACGTAGAAAAAGAGGTGGCGCTTGAGCTTGGGAAATTTGAAAAACGGAACTAAAATATGCCTTTTAGCCGTGGCTTTCGCGCTATTAATCTTAGTAGTTGCCACGGCGTTTTTGTGCCGTTTTTCGGGCAAAATTGCCGCTGTAAAACGCCTTTACCCGTGCGTTCAAAGGGAATGCGAACGCTTCAATGTGGATGAATCGCTCGTATTTTCCGTCATAGACGCCGAAAGCGGCTACGATAAAAAAGCCGTGTCGGAAAAGGGAGCGATAGGGCTTATGCAGCTGATGCCCGAGACCGCAAAATATATGGCTTACCGCCTCGGAATGCCGATAGCTACCGACGACTTATTTAACGAGGAGATAAACGTAGCGTTAGGCACGGCGTACCTTGCCTACTTAAACACCATTTTCGGCAAAAAAACGCTCGTAATAGCAGCTTTCAACGCAGGCGAGGGCAACGTCTCGAATTGGCTGAAAGAGGGAATAATAAGCGAAAATTTCCCAAAAATCGCAGATATTCCCTTCTACGAGACCCGACGTTATACCCAAAAAGTCCTCCGCCTGATGCGCCTGTACGAATTTCTCCTCCCCATATTGCAATAAATATCAACGGCAAGACCGCCACTTTTTTGCTTAGCGCCAAAATAAATGAAAAAAATCAAAAATTCCTCAAAAACACGGCGCAAATTGTTTGACAATAAATGAGTTTTTTTGTAATATATTATAGCGATGTGCGGCTGTGCTGGAATAGGCAGACAGGTACGTTTGAGGTGCGTATGCATGGCGCGTGTGGGTTCAAGTCCCACCAGCCGCACCATAAAAAAAAGACCAACTTTTGTAGTTGGTCTTTTTTTTATCCAAGCCGTAAGGCTTGGCATCTCATCACGGCGTAGCCGTGTATCTCATCACCGCATTTATGCGGTGCATCTCATCAGCACGGAGTGCTGGATAAAACAAACCGTATAAAAAATTATTCCCCAAAAAATCAGCAATACGCAAAAAGGCATCTTTTCGGATGCCTTTTTTATTTACAATAAAACGAATATCATTTCAAAACACGTAAAATACACCTTGACTTAGAGGTTAAGTCGTTTATAGTGTTCTTTCGGACTTGCAAGGAGCGAAGCGACGGAATAGCGTATCGCTACGGCTGAAAGCCGTCGATCGCGTCCGATGCGATATCGTATCGAGGGATGATACAGCCTAACGGCTGGTGAGATACACCGCATAAATGCGGTGATGAGATACCAAGCCTGACGGCTTGGATAAAAAATACCCAAGTCTTTTTTGACTTGGGTATTTTTGTGGTGCCGCTGATCGGACTTGCAAGGAGCGAAGCGACGGAATAGCGTATCGCTACGGCTGAAAGCCGTCGATCGCGTCCGATGCGATATCGTATCGAGGGATGATACAGCCTAACGGCTGGTGAGATACACCGCATAAATGCGGTGATGAGATACCAAGCCTGACGGCTTGGATAAAAAATACCCAAGTCTTTTTTGACTTGGGTATTTTTGTGGTGCCGCTGATCGGACTTGAACCGATACGATATCGCTATCGAGGGATTTTAAGTCCCTTGCGTCTGCCTATTCCGCCACAGCGGCATTTTTGACTTAGAAAGTATAGCACTTTGCGGCATAGATGTCAATAAAATACCGTATTTCTAAGAAAATTTGCTTGTATATTACTTGATTCCCTCGATCTTGATGAGGTTAGTATCACCCGACGACCCGTTAACGCTGCCTGCGGTCATAACGATATTGTCGCCCGATTCGAGCCCAAGGGTTGCCTTAGCGACCTTCGTTGCGTGATAGAAAAGAACGTCCGTCGAGTTAAACTCCTCGCTCAGCACGGGGATAACGCCCCAGGAGAGAGCGAGCTTGTACCACACCTTACGGTTAGTCGCCATACCGATGATGTCGGTAGGGCAGCGGAAGCGAGAGACCATGCGCACGGTAATACCCGAGCGTGACGCAACGACGATAGCCTTTGCGCCGATGTCGATCGCCATACCGCACGTTGCGTGCGAGATGGCGTCCACACGGTTTTTGATCTTAAAGTCAGCGTTCCTGAACCTTTTAGCGTAGTTGATGTGATTTTCCGTCTCCTCGACGATCTTTCCCATGACCTCAACGGTCTTGACGGGATATTTACCTGCCGCCGACTCGCCCGAGAGCATAACAGCGCTCGTCCCGTCGTAGACGGCGTTCGCAACGTCGGATATCTCCGCACGGGTAGGGCGTGGGTTAGTGATCATCGATTCGAGCATTTCGGTTGCGGTAATAACACGCTTGCCGAGCATTCTGCACTTCTCGATGATGTATTTCTGGATCGCAGGCAGCTCCGCAAACGGCACTTCGACGCCGAGGTCGCCACGTGCGATCATAATACCCTCACACGCCTCGCATATCTCCTCGATGTTGTCGATACCTGCCTGGTTTTCTATCTTAGCGATGATGTCGATGTTGTCTCCGCCGTTCTCGTGCAAGAAGTTTTTGATGTCGATAAGATCCTGCTTTCTCGAAACGAACGACGCCGCAACGAAGTCAACGTCGTTTTCGATGCCGAATAAGAGGTCCTTTTTGTCCTGCTCGGAAAGATACACCTGATTGAGCGTCTTCCCGGGGAAGCTCATGCTCTTCCTGTCGGAGATCTCTCCGCCGGTAATTACCTTGCAAACGGCGTCGGTATCGGTCAATGATACCACCTTAAAGATGACAAGTCCGTTGTTGACGAGCACCGTGTCGCCGACCGATAGGTCGTTGCACAGCCCCTTGTAGTTGACAGAAACGATGCTTTCGTTTCCGACGACGTCCTTGGTCGTAAAGGTAAAATCGTCCCCGTCCTTGAGTGTGACCTTGCCGTTTTCAAACGTCTTGACCCTGTACTCGGGACCTTTGGTGTCCAGCATGATAGCGATAGGGAAGTGTAGCTCGTCCCTGACCTTTTTGATCATATCGAGCTTTTGCTTGTGCTCCTCGTGCGTTCCGTGCGAAAAATTCAGCCTCGCAACGTTAAGCCCCGCCTTGCACATAGCCGTAAAGACCTTCTCGTCGCTCGAAGCAGGCCCGATAGTACAAATGATCTTCGTCTTTCTCATAAAAATACTCCTATCCTATAAAAAAATAGTATTACTTGATCGAATAAGTTGCCCTGAATCTGCTCTCGCTGATTAGTCGCAAAAACAAAGAGGTGTTTCTTTCTTAAAGAAAATAAGAATACGCCGCTTTTACTCTCGCATTGCAGTTCTTTTGCATGGCTTTCTTCTTACGCTCGTTCGCAAAAGCTGTATAGCTGTTGTTAGTTGAAAAATAGAGGAACTGTTCTTTCGCTCCGTTTTGCTTGCTCTCATAGCTTTTCGCTCCGAAAACCGCAAAGCTTTTTTCTTTCTCGCAAGATAGAGGAACTGCTCTTCTTCGCTTGGTCAACCGCCGCTCGAAAGCTATATTGCTCCAAACTGAAAGAACTCCAAAAACGTTATCGACTCTCAAAATTTTTCGGCGTATTTGTGCTTTCTCTTAGAATAGAGAATTTTACTTGGCTTTCGCTTTGTTTTACTCTTGTTCTGTATTCCGCCGCTTGTCTGTCCGAAAACCGCAAAGCCTTTTTTTTCTCGCAAGATAGAGGAACTGCTCTTCTTTGCTTGGTCAACCGCCGCTCGAAAGCTATATTGCTCCAAACTGAAAGAACTCCAAA
>CAYOSU010000010.1:57780-58084 GCA_964406735.1 uncultured Clostridia bacterium
TTACTCTTGTTCTGTATTCCGCCGCTTGTCTGTCCGAAAACCGCAAAGCCTTTTTCTTTCTCGCAAGATAGAGGAATACACTCCGCTTTGCTTAACTCTCGCATTTTCGCAAAACAAAAGAATGCACAACTTATTCCATTGTAACTATACCACAATCACTTCCCCGTTTGCAACCCAAATAAGGTATGATTTTTCGCTTATAATAATTTACCACCACTCCAGTCTAATAAAAACTCGACCATATGAAAGGCTCCTTTGTGTAAAGGGAGCTGTCTCGGCGCTAAAACGCCGAGACTGAGGGATT
>CAYOSU010000011.1:0-45316 GCA_964406735.1 uncultured Clostridia bacterium
TCCACCACAAGGTCTTGAAAGGTCAACTTTTAAGACCTTTTTTGTTTGAGTGGGAGGAAATACGCTTGACTTTTATTGGGGGGGGTATAATGGTAGGTGGTGGCGGCGTTCTCAAGCATCGATCGAGCGGTTTTCGCACTATTCAAGCGATAATTGAGGCGTTTTGAGACGGTTTCTCTTGCTTAATCGAATGAAATGGTTATATAATACAAGAAACCACAAACTTGCTCGCAAGGGTTTGGGGTTTCGCAGTGTTTCACGAATGAGAAGCGCAAAACGGTAGTTTTGCAGCAATGCCGCAAGGCGTTGTAAAGATTTTAGCGTCAGATAAAATCTTTGCTTCTTATGAGCATAATGCAAGACCACACAAACTTGCTTGCAATAAGGCTGTCAGTGCGATAAGGCTTTGCTGAAAAATTGCGGTCTGTGTCGCTTTTACGGACAAATTTTCGTTTTTTGAGAAAGCAAGATCTATGCAATAGGTTTTATGCGATAAAAATTTTTAAGGAGTTATTTATGGGTAAGAAAAAAGAAGCTCAAGGAAAGCCCAAGTACGGAATGTTCAAGACGGCGTGCTTTATGATACGGCTTGCTTGGGTGTCCAAAGAGAAAAAAGTGCTCGTTATGGGGCTGTTTTCGGCTATTTTCGCCGTTTTGGGCAACATCTTAGGGCTTTATATATCGCCGACGCTTATTTCTATGATACAGGAAAATGCGGGCGTTTCTGACATTATTCTGACTATTTGCGCATTCACCGTGTTGATGATGATAACATCGGCAGTCAGCTCTTATATCAGCGAGAACGAGCAGTACGGGCGCATTACGGTAAGGTGTGAGATAATCAACATGCTGAACAGCAAGGCGGCTACGACGTCGTACCCAAACCTTTTCAACGAGGAGTTCAGAAAGCTTCTTGAAAAATCAGGAGACTGCACGTCTGGAAACGACCAAGCGACCGAGGACGTTTGGAATACGCTTACTAATCTTCTCAAAGACGTTTTAGGCTTTGTAGTTTACGTCTTGCTACTCACAAACGTTCAGCCCCTTCTTTTCGTTATCGTCATCCTCGCCTCGACGGTAAGCTATTTTGCGACCAAGCGTGCCAACAATTTCTTATACGAGAAGCGCACGGAGATCGCAGAGTTTTCTAACCAGATGTACTACACAGCCGACCGTGCGACACGCACCTCTTACGCTAAGGACATCCGCATTTTCGGGCTACGTCCCTGGCTCGAGGAGCTTTTTGAAAAGGCAGTCAACTCTTATTCCGCTATCATTAAAAAGGCGGAGACGAAGGTGCTCGTTGCAAGCGTCATCGACCTTGTTATGGCATTTTTAAGAAACGGCGCGGCGTACGCACTCCTCATTACGCTCGTCGTCCGTGGTGAGATAAACGCATCAGAGTTCCTCCTCTATTTCTCTGCAGTAAGCGGATTCTCCGCTTGGGTCACGGGCATACTCGGCGGAGTCAACAGGCTGCACAAGCAGTCTATCGACATCTCTACCGTTATGGAGTGCATTGAGTATCCCGACGCTTTCAACGTCGACAGCGGAACGCCTATTCCGTTCACCGACACGCCTTGCGAGATACGCCTTGAAAACGTTTCGTTCAAGTACGACGGCGCAGAGAAGTACACGCTCGAAAACATCGACTTAGTGCTCCGTCCCAACGAGAAGATCGCAGTCGTCGGTCTTAACGGCGCAGGCAAGACTACGCTCATCAAAATTTTATGCGGCTTTATGCAGCCGACGAGCGGCAGGGTACTATACGACGGAAAGGACCTGATGGAGCTGAAGCACAAGGACTATTACAGGCTGTTTTCCGCAGTCTTCCAGGACTTTACGCTTATCCCTGCAACTATCGCCGCCAACGTTGCGCAGACGGAGGAAAATATAGACTACGAGAAAGTATCTTCCTGTCTTGAAAGTGCAGGGCTTACGCAGAAAATAAACTCTCTACCCGACGGCGTCAATACGCACCTCAACCGAGACGTTTACGAAGACGCAGTGCTTCTTTCGGGCGGTGAGGAGCAACGACTTATGCTCGCAAGGGCGTTATATAAGAACGCTCCTTACGTCATTCTCGACGAGCCGACTGCCGCACTCGACCCTATCGCCGAGGCGGAGCTTTATAACAAATACAACGAGATGACCTCTAACAAGTCGTCGATATATATTTCGCACAGGTTGGCGTCTACACGTTTTTGCGACAGGATAATTCTTATCGACAACGCTAAGATCGCCGAGCAAGGCTCGCACGAGGAGCTTTTGAAGGCAGGCGGCAAGTACGCTCAGCTTTTTGAGGTGCAGAGCAAATATTACCGTGAGGAGGCGCAAAATGAGAAAGAATGACGGTACTATCTCTTGGAAAAGAGCTGTCGACGTTACTTTGAGAACGTTCAGGCTTTTTAATAAAAAATTCCCCAAGGCTATGCTCTCACGCACGGTGTATTTCGTATGGAGCTCGCTGACGCCTTACGTTGCGGTGTATTTTTCCGCTCTCGTTTTAAGCGAGATAGCAGGCAACGCAGACCCGGACAGGCTGGTATTTTTAGTCTTGCTTTCGCTCGGCGTTGCGGCGATAACTTCTCTTATTACCGCTTTGTTGAAGCGAACGTATGAGGTCGAAAACTCCGCTATGTGGTACAAGGTCAACGCTATCTACGGTGAAAAGGCGCAATCTATCGACTACAAGGAGCTTGAAAATACCGAAACAGCCTCACTTATCGCTACCGTTAAGCAGAACGAAAGCAGTGGCGGATGGGGACTTGTCAGAGTTCTTCGCTGCATTGACGGGCTCGTTACATCTTTTACGCAAATTATCGGCGGTATCGCTCTCACAGTTACGCTTTTTACATTGAAAATTCCCGAGAGCGCAGGAAGTCTTACTATCTTAAACGACCCGTTCGTAAACATCGGCGTAGTAATTCTTATGCTTGCGATAACGCTAATCTCCCCTATCATCTCTACCAAAGCGGGAGAATCCTGGGCAAAGCTTGCCAACACCCACAACCTCGGCAACAGGCTGTTCAGCTTTTTCGGATTCCTCGGGTACAGGCGTAAGCTTGCGATGGACGTGAGAATTTATCGTCAAGACCTGTTCTGCGAAAAGTATAACCGCTCTAAAGAAGATACTTTCTCCTCGAACGGAGCGTTTGCGAATATAGCTAAAAAGACGGCAGGACCTCTCGTCGCACTCGCATCAGTCGTTGCAACGCTGCTCAACGCAGTAGTTTACGCATTCGTATGCCTTAAAGCGATCGGCGGTGCGTTCGACGTGGGCGGCGTTACGCAGTACGTTTCATCTATCACGATGCTCACGGGCGGAGTCAGGTATCTCGTTGAAATTTTAGGCGTACTTAAAAATAACGGAAGCTTTCTGAAGCTTTCGTACAAATACCTCGACCTCCCCTCTACCATGCAGTGCGGAGACAAAATTCCGCCTAAGACTTTGTCTGAAAACTCCGTTATCGAGTTCAGAAACGTGTCGTTCAAGTACCCCTCGACGAACGTTTATGCGCTTAAAGACGTTAACTTTAAGCTGAAGCTAAACAAGCGACTTGCGATAGTCGGTATGAACGGCTCGGGCAAGACGACGTTTATTAAGCTGCTTTGCAGGCTATACGACCCGACAAGCGGTGAAATTCTACTTGACGGCGTGAACATCAAGGAGTATAACTACGAGGAATATATGAGGCTGTTTGCCGTCGTATTCCAGGATTTTGAGCTGCTCGCTCTGCGCATCAAGGACAACGTCGCATCACAAAGCGACGGCGACGACAGTAAAGTCCTCGACGCACTCGAAAAGGCAGGATTTATGCAAAACCTTGATAAAATGCCAAACGGCATCGACACATACCTTTATAAGGACTTCGATATGAGCGGCGTGGAGATCTCAGGCGGAGAGGCGCAGAAGATCGCTATCGCAAGGGCAATTTATAAGGACTCGCCACTTATCGTTCTCGACGAGCCGACCGCAGCACTCGACCCTCTCGCAGAAGCCGAGATATATTCTAACTTCGACGAGATCGCAACCGACAAGACCGCTATTTATATCTCCCACCGTCTGTCGTCCTGCAAATTCTGCGACGAGATAGCCGTCTTCGACGAGGGCAGGATCGCACAGATAGGCAGCCACAACGAGCTCGTTTCGGACGAAAACGGCAAGTATTTCGAGCTTTGGAACGCTCAGGCGCAATATTACAGCGAAGGCTGAAAACCTTGCAAAAACGGTATTATTTAAGCCCCTCTATGAGGGGTTTTTTTGACGCTTTTTTATTCAAATTCCGGAAGCAAAAGGTTTATTTCGTTGAGCTTTCCGACGACTATCTCGCACATACAGGGCGTGCCGTTATACTCAATCGTCAGTTCTATCACGCAGCCGCTTTCTAAGACACGCAGCGTTATGTCGGATGCGTTTTCAGGAGCGAAGTCGGGCTTTAATATATAGGTATCTTCAAGCTCCTCTATCTTTTCGTAGCAGTCGACGTCCTTGAAAAACGCCTCTATTATCTGCGTTGGCGGCAAGGGTGCGGCGTTACTTTTTTTCGTGCGAACATAGCGTCCGTCTACGTTTTCGTATACGTCCGAGCCGTTCGAAATATACAACTCGGGGCTTAAAACGCTTGCTTTTGAATATACCACCTCTCCGTCGACGTCGTAGGTGAAATAGTACGTTCCGCCACTATCGGGCGTTACCGACACCGAAATGCGATAGCTATCAGCCTCGCTTAGCTTTTTGGCAAAGTCTTCTATCGCAGACTGTCTTTGGCATGAGGTCAGTGCGAGCACTGCCGTGCACAGAAAAATAATTGCAATTACACTTTTTCTTTTCATCATTTTTTCCTCCCATATAAAAAGTGCGTACAACCGAAGTTATACGCACCGAAAAACACAAACTCCGATTGTTGTCACACAAACGAATCGGATCAGGGAGTATTTGCATACCTGGATTCATCGAAGTCGCGTTTTTGCCTATGAATATGGTATGCAAAAAAAGGTATTATTTTTTTATAAAAACACCCTGTAGCCGATATTTATTTGTGTGACAGCTTTATTATATCACGGCGACAGGGATTTTTCAATATTTTTTTGTATATTGGGAAAAAATGTGCGGAGTATTACAGAATAAAAAAAGCACTTCATTGAAGTGCTTTTGTTCTTTTGGAGGTGCCACCCAGATTTGAACTGGGGAATAAAGGTTTTGCAGACCTTGGCCTTACCACTTGGCTATGGCACCACCTCATAATAAAAAAAAATGGAGCGGGAAACGGGATTCGGACCCGCGACATTTGCCTTGGCAAGGCAACGCTCTACCACTGAGCCATTCCCGCATGTCATTTTTTCGGTTATTATAATTAATGGTGGGAGCTATAGGGTTCGAACCTATGACCCCCTGCTTGTAAGGCAGATGCTCTCCCAGCTGAGCTAAGCTCCCACATCAATCAGTGCTTTTATAATATAGCAAAGTCGAAAAAAAAAGGCAACTAAAATTAGGGGGTTTTGCAAAAAAATTTTAACTTTTTTTATTTTATTCCTCTTCCCCTTTTCTTGCGGTCGACCGACGCCGCAACTTTGATTATTTTTCAGTAAAAAACGAGAGGGCAGGGACTTCTTTCAGGGAAGTTACGGCATAATCGGCGGCAGTTGGGAGTTCTATCCCCTGTTTGCGTATCTCTCTTCGTGGAAAATCTCGGAAAGTATTCAATTCACCCGTTGCGAAAAGCTGTATATCGTCCGTGCTTTCGTCGCTATTAATAGAAGCTATCGGGCTTAGAGTTTCTTTTTGAGAGCAGTGTTTGAAAAATTTGCAGGTCGTAATGCCAAAGTCCTTGCCGCCTTTTATATCGGAAGTTTCGGAGTCCCCTATCATTATCACTTCCGACTTTTCAATTTTTCTCTGTAACGCATTTTCAAGTTTTGAAAATGCCGTCTCGAAAAATTTAATTGACGGTTTGGAATAGCCGATATCCTCCGAAAGAAAGAAAAAGTCGAAGCTTTCTTTGAAGCCTGCCAAGCTAAGTCTGTTTAATTGCTGCTCGACAGGGCCGTTGCTCGCTATACACATCACGCAGAAAGGCTTTATATTTGCGATCATCTCCTCTGCGCCGTCCACTTTTATTGCGCTCGTAAAGAGCTTTTTGCGGAAGTATTTTTCAAAGGTAACGCCGTCGAAATCTATGCTTAAAGCCTTAAAAACGTCGTTAAAGCGGCGTTTGGACAACGTTTGGAAATCTATCTCGCCACGCTCGATCTGCCGCCAAAGCCCGCCGTTTATCTCCTCGAAAACATCATACATATATGGCTCGTAAACGCCTATGCCAAACTCACGAAAGCCCGTTTTCAGCGTATCTTTGACGTATTCGTCAAAGTCGAGCAAGGTATTATCTATGTCTATCAACGCTATCTTTTTTCGCATTTTGTCTCTACTTTTTTATTTTGGTGTTTTGTCAGTTCATGACTATTGAGGGTTGGTCGATATCTTCGTTATAATCTCCCGTTATAAGGGCAAATTGGGCGGTATTTAAGCTTTCAAGCTCTATCTCGTCGGATATTTCCTTTGCCCTCTTTACGTCGTCAAAGCCGCCTGAAAAGCCCTCTGAAAACGCCGATCTTCCGTGCTGGCGGACGCCGTACGCATCGCCTGCGCCACGGCTTTCCAAGTCAAAGTCCGCTATCTTAAATCCGTCGGTATTTGTCTTGAAAAAGTCAAGGCGTTCTCTTTGTTTATCCGTAGTTTTGCCCGTTGCCAAAAAGCACCAGCTCTCCTGTCCTCGTCTTCCTATTCTGCCTCTTAGCTGATGAAGGGATGAAAGTCCGAAGTTTTCCGCTCCGAATATCACCATTACGTTGGCGTTGGGGTTATCTATGCCTACCTCTATCACGCTCGTTGAGACGAGAACGTCTATTTTATTGCTCAAAAAGTCGGCTATTACACTCTCTCGTTGCTCTTTTTGCTGTCTTCCGTGAAGAAGGACTACCTTTCTTTTTGGGAAAGCCTTTTTCAGCTCCTTATATTTTTCCTCTGCGCCCTCTTCCTCAGTCGATTCCGTGGTATCTATCTTGCGGCAGACTACATAGCACCTGCCGCCCGACTCTATCATATCGTCGATAAAGCGGTACATATCCGCCGTCTTTTTTTCGCCTACTACCCTCGTTTTGACGTTATCACCGCTATTGCGGCTTTTTAGGTACGAAACGCTCAAAGTGCCGTATAAAATGAGCGAAAGAGTCCTCGGGATCGGGGTCGCCGTAAGAGACAGTACGTCGGGCGAAAGCCCTTTCTCCACGAGCTTTGCCCTCGCCGAGACGCCGAATTTTTGCTGTTCGTCTATCGCTACGAAGGCAAGGTCGTTTATCTCAATTCTTCTTGAAAACAAAGCGTGCGTGCCGATATAAACGTCTGCTTGCTCATCGAACGCACTTCCGCTCGATACGAGAGAAACGCTGACGTTAGCACGCTCCAACACCTCTTTGAAGCTCTTGAAGTGCTGGTACGCAAGTGTTGTCGTCGGGCACATCACCGCCGCCTTATACCCCGACTTTGCCGCAAGAAGGCACGCCGCCATTATAACGACCGTTTTGCCGCTTCCTACGTCCCCTTGCAGTAGCCTATTCATCGCAAAAACGCCCTTCATATCGGCGTAGATCTCATCTATTGCCTGTCTTTGGCTCGGCGTTAACTCAAAGGGCAAAAGGCGTTCTAACTCGCTTTTTAAGTCTATATCGACGTATTTTCTGTCCTTTTTGTCGGACTTTTTGCCCGAAAGCCTCATCGACAGCATCGAGCGGACGACTTTTTCTATGAAAATTCTCGACGAGCCTTGCGACGCATCCTCTATACTCTCCGGGAAATGCGCCTTTTCATAGCCTTGCTTTAACGAGAGCATCCCGAAGCGTTCGCCGTCGAAAACGCTGAGAACATCCTCTTTTTCGAGAACGTCCCTGACCGCCGCCGAGATCACAGTCTGCGGTACGCCCTCTATTTTCTGGTACTTGGCAACTATGCCGAAAAGTCTGTTTGCGTTAGCCTCTTTCTCGAACATCGGGGAAAGAAGGGTGATTCCCTTGCCGCTGTCCTTTATTTTGCCGAAAAAGACGTATTTTTCGCCTACGGTGAGGTTATTTTTCATGTATGGCTGGTTGAACCACATCGCATACAGCTTTTTCGTGCCCGTGTCAAGCTTTGCCTTGGTCGTCCTTACCCTTGAATAAAACAGGTTAAAAGGCTCGGCTATTACCGTCGCTTTGAGTAATACCTCCGCTCCGTCCGTTAAGTCCTCATCCGTTGCTATTTTCGTCATATCGAGGTATTTGACGGGAAGCATATTCAAAAGGTCGGAGGTAGTCCTTACTCCGACGCTTTCTAAGGCGGCAAGCCGCTTTTCTTTTATGCCTTTTAAGTCTTTCAGTTGCATAAACCTTTTAGTAACAGATAAATTACGAGCGGAAAATCTCTTTTCCGCTCTCTTTTTTTATTCAAGTGATACGATGTAATAGTATAGCGGTTGTCCGCCGTAGATGACGTCTACCTCGAGGTCGTCAAACCTTGCGGCAAGCTCGTCACGAAGTGCGTTCGCCTCTTCTTCCGTTACGGTGTGGCCGTAGTAAAGAGTGAGCATCTCGTTGTTCTTCTTTCTTATCTTGTTGACGAGAGCCTCTACTACGTCGCCGACGTTGTCGCCCTTTGCCAATATCTTCTTATTGTCAAGACCGATTATATCGCCCTCTTTGAGGTCGAAGCCGTCAACAGCCGTTGCACGGACTGCGTACGTTACCTGTCCTACCGTCAAGGTGTGGAGCGCGTCGAGCATCTGCTCGGTGTTGTCCTCTACCGACGCATCGGGGTTGAAGTTGAGTGCACACGAGATGCCTTGCGGCACGTTCTTCGTCGGAATGACGTGAATGTTCTTGTCCTCTACGAGCGCTTTTGCCTGTTCAGCCGCAAGTATTATGTTCTTGTTGTTGGGGAATACGAAGATGTGGTCTGCGTTTATCCTCTTGACCGCCTGCAAGATATCGTTCGCCGACGGGTTCATCGTCTGACCGCCCTCGATTATTCTGTCTACGCCCAAGTCTTTGAAGATCGCCGCTAAGCCCTCGCCTGCGCATATCGCAAGCATGCCTTGCTCCTTCTTCTCCGCCTTGTATTTTTCAATGAGTGCTCTGTTCTGCTCGAGCATGTTCTCTATCTTTATCTTGTCAAGCTCGCCAAGCTCCAACGCATAGCCGAGTGCTACGCCCGGTTGGTTGGTATGGACGTGGACTTTGACGAACTCCAGGTCGCCGACGACTACTACGCAGTCGCCTATGCCCATAAGGCGTTGACGGAATCTGTCGATGTCGGCTATCGTCGCTTTCTTGTTGATGTTGATGACGAAAAACTCCGTGCAGTACGCAAATTCGATGTTACCTAAATCAAAGTCGCCGACTATTGCGTCATCCTGATTTGACTCTACCTGAACGGGAGCTTCCTGTACCTCGCCGTCGATCGTTCCGCCGATACAGATCGTATACATACCTCTCAAGAAGACCAAAAGTCCCTTGCCGCCTGCGTCTACTACGCCTGCTTTTTTGAGGACGGGAAGTATCTCGGGTGTGCGGGCTAAGCTCTCTTCGCCTGCTTCTATTATCTTTAAGAAAAAGTCTTCGAAATAGGTCGTTGACTTATATTCCTTTGCGGCATACTCTGCCATCTCGCGGACTACCGTCAATATCGTGCCTTCCTGAGGCTTGGTAACGGCAGAATAGGCTATCTCCGTAGCCTGTCCGAACGCCTTTGCCAAGGCAAGGTTGTCAAACGACTTGGACTTCTTTACCGCCTGGCAGAAGCCCTTTAATATCTGCGACGTGATAACGCCGGAGTTTCCCCTTGCGCCACGAAGCGCGGACTTCGAGATGACGTCGCATATTTCTCCCATATCGTTGCCGGGAAGGTTGTTAAGCTCCTTTACGGCAGAGGAAAGGGTCATAGACATATTCGTTCCCGTATCGCCGTCCGGTACGGGGAAAACATTCAAGGAATCGACCAGCTGCTTGTTTACTTCGAGATTCTTGACTCCTCCGACAAACATTTTGCGGAACAACGCCGCATTGACAGATTTATACATATATTAAAGCTTTTCTCCGAAATTACAATTTCACGCCTACTACGCTGACGTTTACCGAATCCACAAACATGCCCGTAAACTTCTCGACAGAGTATTTGACGCTCTCTTTGACTGACTCGGCAATAGCGTTTATCGATACGCCGTATTTGACTACGACGAACAAGTCTATATATATCCTGTCGCCAAGCGTCGTTACCTTGACACCCTGCGAGACGGAATGCTTGTTGAAAAGGCACGCAATGCTGTCCGTAAGTCGTCTCGATACCATGTCGATTATTCCGTAACACGAACGTGCAGCTTGACCTGCAACGATGCTTATCGCTTCGTCGGTGATGGTTATCTTTCCGTATGCGTTTCTTGTGTTGACCGCCATATTGCCCTCCATTTTATCAATCTTCTTGTATTTTACTATATCGCAAGCATTTTTGCAAGTTAATTAGTACGACTAATTTGACAATTTAGCTAAAATATTTTGACTATACCCTTAAAAATCCTTGCTTTTTTTGTGGAAGCGTGATAATATATCTAAGTCAAATGAGTATTTTACCGAGGAGGTGCACAATATATGTCTAAAGTTTGCAGCGTTTGCGGAAAGGGTTCTATGAGCGGAAACCTCGTTAGCCATTCTCACCGCAAGACTCCCAGAAGCTTAGGTGCTAACGTTCAGAAAGTAAGAATCGTTAAGAACGGAAAGGTTGAATCGTGCTACGTTTGCACGTCTTGCCTTAAGAGCGGCAAAGTAGAAAGAGCTTAATTTTATCTGAAAGCAAAAGACAGGTCTTACCTGTCTTTTTTTCGTACTCGAAAAAGCCGTGGTGGGTAGTCGGAGAGCGGAAAAGTTTGAGGGGATAACAAGCCATGATTGGCAGAGAAAAGTTTTAGAGATTTGTAAAAAGCCAGTGAGCGTTGGGGTACCGTTTAAGAGAGGGGCTACCCTCTTTTTTTGTTTCTGAAAAGCCGTGGTGGGTAGGTTGAGATTTTTACAAAATCGTAAAAATTTGGAGTGAGTGGTGTGTGGTAAATTGGTGTGTGGAAAGATCGCAAAAAGGGTTTAGCGGACAGAAAACTTTTTACAAAGTTGTAAAAAAGTTGGAGCAGTTGGGGTAGTCGGAAAGCGGCGAAAAAGAGAAAAAAGCGGTTTTGGCTATCGATATAATTTTTACAAAATTGTAAAAAGTTAGAGCGCTGAAAAAGGGGTTAAGGGAACAAAAAGTTTTTACAAAATTGTAAAAAAGTTAGCGGTAATAGAGAGGGATAAAAGGCGGTTTTTGCGGGCTGAAATTTTTACAAATTTGTAAAAAATTGTAGGCTTATAATAGTGTTAAAGAGGGGCTTTTATCCCCTCTTTTTCGTTGCTGTTTTTTTATTTTTCGGACGGCTTTTTTATGAAAGCCGACACTATCCTTCCCAAAAATCTCGGGAGCTTTATGCAGATTATTCTCATTACCTCTCCGCTTTGTTGACGATGACGTAAAGCGAGCCGCCGTCTACCTTTACATTAACGCTGCTATCTGTTGCGACGTTTGATATGCCGAGCGTGCTGCCTTTCGTGAGGGTCAGGTCGTTTACCTTGTATTTGAACCCTTCTCCGTCAATTATATGCGCACTTTCGCCAAAAGGTAACAGCGATATCGTCTTGCCAAGAACGCCCGATAGCGAAAACTCGCCGCTTGTGAGGTATATATCCTCTACGCTTGACGTTATTTTTGCCTTTACCCCTAAGTCGTCGGCAATTTTAAGAAGAGCTAAATTCCCGAGCATATGATCGGTCCTAAGCCCCATCGCCCAGACGATATCTATTTCCGTACAGCCGTTTTCCGCAAGAAGCCTTAATCCTACCTCGCCGTCGGTGAAGTCCTTTTCGGGGACGAGCTTTTTTACCGTAACGTCCGTAGGTACGTAGCCCAACGAGTCGAAGTCGCCGACTACGACGGAGATTTTATCTAATTGCGCTCCGGCTTTATCGTACGCTCCGTCGCAAACGACAGTGAAGTCGTAGCAAGATAGAGCGGAAATATCCTCGCTTTTATCGCCGTTCAGAACTAACAGTCCTTTCATGTATGCTCCTTTATAAGCTCTTCAAAAGCTCGATATTCTGCCTCATATCGGCTTTATTATATACCGCACTTCCTGCTACGAGAAGCTCGGCGCCTGCGTCCTTTATACGCTTTACCGTATCTTTATTGACGCCGCCGTCTATCTCTATTATATAGCTATATCCCTTAGAGATTTTAAGCTCTTTGAGCCTTTTTATCTTGTCGAGGCTGTTTTCGATGAATTTCTGTCCGCCAAAGCCGGGGTATACGCTCATTACGAGCACCATATCGCATATATCAAGGACGTCCTCTATCTCCGAAACGGGTGTGTCGGGAGAGATGACTATGCCGCATTTTGCGCCCGACTCTCTTATCTTTTCAAGAAGGGGGCGCGCGTTTCTCTCTGCCTCTATGTGGAACGTTACGAAATCAGCGCCTGCCTTAACGAACTTTTCGGCGTAAAACGAAGGGTCTTTGACCATCATATGAACGTCTATCGGAAGAGTGGTATGCGGGCGGATATCCTCTACCATCTTTACGCCGAAGGTTATATTGGGGACGAAGTTGCCGTCCATGACGTCTACGTGCAAGACATCAGCGCCGCTTTTTTCCGCTCTTTTTACCTCTTCACCCATATTGGCAAAGTCTGCCGAAAGTATCGACGGGGCGATCATTACCTTATCCATATTTCTTCCTCCATTTTTCGTTCAGCTCGTTGTATAGCTCTATGTACCTTTCGTAGCGTTCCTTTGAGATCAAGCCGTCATTTACAGCTTTCTTTACCTCGCAGTCGGGTTCGTTTATGTGGTTGCATCCCCTGAATCTGCATTTATCGGAATGCTCGTTGAAGTCAAAGTAGTGCTTTTTTAGCTCGTTGGGGTCTATATCTAAGTCAAAAAAGCTAAACCCGGGGGTGTCTACTATATAGCTTCCGTCATCTACCTTTATTATCTCAGAATGCCTCGTCGTATGCCTGCCACGCTTTATCTTGGAAAGTCCGCCCGTTTCAAGGCTCTTTTCGCTTTGAAGGGCGTTTATCAACGTGGATTTGCCTACCGCAGACTGACCTATTACGCAGGTCATTTTGCCTTTGAGCTTCTCTTTTACCCGCTCTATCGACTGACTATCTTCTATCGATACGAGCATTACGTCGTCTACGTGCCTTTCGTAGTTTGCCTTGACGGTATTATATAGCTCGTCCTGCCCTAAGTCCGATTTCGTTACGAGGATCGTTACCGCAATGTCCTTTAAGGAAAGGGAAACGAGCATTTTGTCTACTAAGTGAAGGTCGGGTATCGGTTCTTTTGAAAGAAGAATTAAAGCCATATCGACGTTTGATATAGGGGGTCTTTTTAGCTCGTTTTTTCTCGGCAGGACCTTTTCTATTATGCCCTTATCGCTACTTAGCACTGTAAAATCGACAGTATCTCCTATGAAGATATTGCCCGTCTTTGTCTTGACGTTTTTTCTTGCGTCGCACTCGTATACTACGCAGTCTGCCTCGACCTCGTAGCTACCTGCGACTCCTTTCGTTACTCGTCCTAAAATAGCCGTTTTCTCCTTATTTATTGTGGATAACTCGAAAGTTTGTTCACTTTATCACATTAAATCGTGGGCTTTTAAGCGTATATACGTTCGTTTTCGACCGTTCGACATGAAAAGAACAAAAAGTTATCCACATTTTATGCACAATTCATCCACTATATGCGCTTAGTTTTCCACATTCTCCATGTATCTGCGCCTCAGCATGCCGCAAGCGCCCTCTATGTCTACGCCCATTTGTCTTCTGAGCGTAGCCGAGATGCCTTTTTTCGTAAGTTTTTCTACGAAGGCGTAGCCGTCCTTTCTCGTCGTCGCAGTGAAGTCCTTGCCCTTTATCTCGTTGTATATTATGCAGTTGACGTGGCTCGGGAAGCCCTTGACTATGCGTGAAAGTCCGTCTATATATCTCTCGCCGTCGTTGACGCCTTTGATGAGAGTGTATTCAAAAACTACCCTGCGGCCTGTCTTTTTGAAGTAATATCTTGCCGCATCGACAACCTCTTCTACGGAATATGCGTTCGTTATCGGCATTATCTCTTTCCTTTCGTCGTTGAAGGGGTTGTGAAGGGAGATAGTGAGCGTTACGCCGAGGTTTTTGTCGGCAAGCTCCTTTATCTTGGGTACTATTCCCGACGTTGAAAGGGAAATATTGCGCATGCTGATATTGAGCGAGCTTTCCGAATTTATTTCTTCCAAAAAGCGCATTACCTCGTCGTAATTATCGAGCGGTTCGCCGCTACCCATCAAAACGATGTTAGTGATCCTCCTATCGCCCTTGCCGCCGCCTAAGTATCTGTTTGCGGTGGTTACCTCGGCAAGCATCTCGGAGGCGGTCAGATTTCGCTTTAAGCCGTCCATACCGGATGCGCAGAACTTGCACCCCATGCGACAGCCTATCTGCGACGAAATGCATATCGTGTTGCCGTATTCGTAGCGCATTATTACGCCCTCAAGTAGCTCGTTGTCGTGCGTTTTATATAGTAGCTTGACCGTGCCGTCCTTTGAGACGAAGTCCCTCATTACCTCTAACGGCAGGTCGATATAGGTATCTTCAAGCTTTTCTCTCGCCGCTTTCGGTATATCGGTCATCTCGTCGAAGCGGTAGCCGTTTTCAAGCCACGTCCTGACCGCTTTTATCTGAAAGGGCTTTAAGCCGACGGTTTTCAGCTCGGTATCAAATTGTTCTTTGTTAAGGTCTGATAATATCATAGCTTCCTAAGTTTTGACATGTAAAAGCCTATCGTGCCCGACAGGTTGGGGATAAGCTGAACGCCAAGCTCTTTTTTGACACTCTCGCAGTCTACCTCGACAGGAACGCACTCGAAATCTTGGTTACTGTCCAAAAAATTACCCACTACGCCGTCGTTTTCCTCCGAAAAGAGCGAGCAGGTGGAATATATCAGCTCGCCGCCCTTTTTGAGGTACTTTGACGAGGTTTTAAGTATCTTTGACTGCAGGGTGTTAAGCTCTGCAATTTTTTCTTCCGTTATGCCGAAAAGTACGTCGGGACGGTTCATATATACGCCGCTTCCGCTGCACGGAACGTCGCATATTATCTTGTCGAAGCGTCCGACAAATTTTTCATCAAGCTTCGTGCCGTCTTTGACCATCGCAGTTAAATTTGTTGCGTTCATGCGGTCGGCGTAGCTTTGAATGAGTGCTACCCTATGCGGATGTACGTCGCACGCAGTTACGCTCTTTGCTTTCTCTGCCGCATACACCGCTTTGCCACCCGGGGCTGCGCATACGTCGAGAACCTCGTCGGCGGGCTTTATTTTTAGCGTATCGACGGAAATTATCGAGGCAAGCGCCTGAACTGTGTAACAGCTCTTGTCAATTTTGCCGTTTATATCGGAAAGCTTCATTGAAAAAGCGTTTCCGGAAAGCTTTTTATAGGGGATATTCTGCGCTTTAAGGAGCGTTTCAAATTCCCCGACCGAAATATTGCGGGCGTTCACTCTGACGCATTCGTCGGTGTTTTCCGCCCGTTGAAGCATCTTTTCCGTCAACTCCTCTCCGTATTCAAAAAGAAGCTTTTTTACTATCAATTCGGGAACGCTGTATTCTACCGAAAGGCGTTTTATTTTATCGTTCGGCTTGGGATAATTGTATTTTTCGGCACGCCTCAGCGTTGCATTGACAAAGCCCGAAAGGCTGCCTTTGCTCAGCTTTTTCGCTATCTTGACGCATTCGTCTATTGCGGCGTAAGAGGGCACGGAGTCAAGCTCGTATAAAAGGTACAAGCCGACTTTAATGAGCGACACTATCGCTCCCTTGGGCTTTTTTTCGCACAAAAGGGATATATAGTAGTCGTAGCGGACGGAGTTTTCAAGCGTGCCGTAGACTATCTTCGTGATGAGAGCCTTCTCCTCTTCGGGAGCCACCTTTAATGCCTTATTAAGCTCTATCGTCGAAAACGCTTCGTCTCGCAAAACGCTGTCCGTTATTTTGTACGCCCTGTAAATGTAGTTCATTACGCCTCGAAAATTTTATAATATCTTGCCTTTGGGTATCTCTCTGCCGTTCAGGAAGTCTTTTACGTTAAGCCTCTTGCCGTTGGGGTATTGGAGCTCGTCTATCGAGAGGACTCCCTCGCCGCATTTTATATATAAGCCCTGCTTTTTGTCGCTTACTACGACCTCTCCTGCCACTCCGTCGAAATCGCCGTCTACAAGGCTCGTCTTATATACCTTTACGTTATTGCCGTCCAAGTCGAAAAAGGCAGTCGGCTTGGGATTTAAGCCTCTGACGAGGTTTTTAAGCTCCCTTGCGCTCCTCGTGAAGTCGAGCTTACCCTCCTCTTTCTCTATCATCTTGGCGTGCGTTGCTCTGTCGTTATCCTGCGGAGTGAACACCGCTTTGCCGCTCTCTATCTCGTCAAGGCCTTTAACTATAAGCCTTGCGCCTATCTCGGAAAGCCTGTCGAAAAGCTCGCCCGTAGTTTCGTCCTCCCCTATATCGGTAGCTTCCGCCATCAATATATCGCCCGTGTCTATGCCCTTATCGGTGCGCATAAGCGTTACGCCCGTAGTCGTTTCGCCGTCGATTATCGCTCTTGCGATGGGCGCAGCTCCACGAAGCTTGGGAAGCAGGGACGCATGAATGTTTATTATGCCGTATTTTGGAATGTCTATTATCTCCTGCGAGAGTATCTGACCGTAAGCGCACGTTACCATTATGTCGGGATTCAACTGCTTTAAGTCGTTTACACCGTCCACTCTGAGCTTGTTATATTGAAGGACCGAAAGTCCCAACTCCTTTGCCGCTGTTTTTACCGCAGATTGCGCTATCTTATGTCCTCTGTCCGTCGGACGGTCTGGCTGGGTTACTACGGCAAGTATCTCGTGGTCGCTGTTTTTTATCGCTAAAAGGGGCTTTACCGCAAAATCGGGGGTTCCTAAAAAAACTACTCTCATCGCTTATTCCTCGTCGTATTCCTCTTGCTCTTCAGCCTTATCTATGAAGAGTATGCCGTCCAAGTGGTCGTTCTCGTGGCAAAAGCACCTTGCGGAAAGATCGGTAAGAGTCATCTTGAACTCCTCGCCGTAGCGGTTCTGAGCCTTTATTTTGACCGTCTGAGGTCTTCTTACCTTGCCTCTTACTCCCGGTACCGAAAGACAGCCCTCGTCGCCGTATTGCTCGCCCTTTGCCTCTAACAAAACGGGGTTGATGAACTCGACTACGTTGCTCTTGTTCTCGTCTCCCGTTTCGATGACAAATATACGCCTCAAAATGCCTACCTGCGGTGCGGCAAGCCCTACGCCGTCGGCTTTTTTGAGCGTCTGCTTCATATCGTCCAAAAGGTCGTCAAGCTTTTTGTCGAACTCGGTTACGGGGCGTGAGTGCTTTCTTAAAGTGTCGTTGCCCTCTTGTATTATCTTTCTTAGTGCCATGTCTTCTCCTTTATTCTTTTGTTCGTCAATACATGTTCGCAGGGTTTATCTCTACAAAGCTCGTTACGCCTGCGTCCTTGCAATTATCGACTATATTATATATTTTCTCTTCGATTTTAGCAACCTCTTCGCCCGTTATGCGTGCTATTATCTGATACCTGAACTTGTCGTCTATCCTCGATATCGGGGAACGCATGCCGTTGAAGTAGGAAAATGCCGATTCGTTTTGCTTTTTTACGTCGCCGACCTTGTTATATATCGCTCTCGCAGTCTGCTTTGCACGTGCCTCGTCGGAGCTTATTATCATCACCCTCACAATATCCGAAAAGGGCGGAAATTGGGTAGCCTGTCGGGCGTTTATCTCGTATTCGTAAAAGTCTACGTAGTTATACTTCATGGCGTAGTTTATTACGAAGTGGTGGGGTGAGTAGGTCTGAAGAAGCACTATGCCCTCTCTGTCAGCCCTGCCTGCTCTTCCTGCGACCTGCGTTATCAGCTGGAAGGTGCGTTCGCCGCTGCGGTAGTCGGAATAGTACAAAGACTGGTCGGCGTCTATTATTCCAACGAGTGTGCAGAGCGGAAAATCGTGTCCCTTTGCCACCATTTGCGTGCCGACCAATATATCAGCCTGACGCTTTCGGAACGCAGACAATATCGCATTGTGCGCTTCCTTGGTAGTCGTTGTATCGTTATCCATGCGAAGTATACGTGCGTCGGGGAACAGCTTCTGGACTTCCTCTACTATCCGCTCGGTGCCTACGCCGCCCATCTTGAAGTGGTTGCCGCCGCACTCGGGGCAGGTCTTCGGTATGACGTATTTCGTGCCGCAGTAGTGGCACTTTAAGGCGTGCTCGCTCTTGTGGTAATTCAAGCTTACGTCGCAGGTGTTGCACTTGCAAACGTATCCGCAGTCCATGCACTGGTAATACGCCGAAAAGCCACGGCGATTAAGGAACAAGATCGCTTGCTCGCCCCTTTCCAACGTCTCTTTAAGCCGTTTTTCAAGCTCGGACGACACGAGGGACTTATTGCCCTTTTGAACCTCTCGCTTCATATCGACTATCTCGACGAAGGGAAGTCTTCTTCTGTTTACCCTCTCCGTTATCTCGACTAAGCCGTATTCGCCGCTTTTTGCCTTGTAGTAGCTCTCGATAGAGGGCGTTGCGCTGCCTAAGACTATCTTGCCGCCGCTTTTTTCTATCCTGTATTTTGCTACGTCAAGCGTTGAGTATCTCGGGGAATTTTCGGCACGGTAGCTCGTTTCGTGCTCCTCGTCTATGACGATGATGCCGATGCGGCTTAGCGGTGCGAATATCGCACTCCTTGCACCGACGACTATCTTCGCCTCGCCCTTTCGTATTCTCCACCACTCGTCGAAGCGTTCGCCTGCCGAAAGTCCGCTATGTATTATCGCTACCTCTTCGCCAAATCTTGCACGAAGCTTTGATACCATCTGCGGCGTTAAGGCGATCTCGGGAACTAAGAACATCGCTCCGTTGCCTTTTTTGAGCTCGTCGTCTATAAGGCGGAGGTATATCTCCGTCTTGCCAGAGCCCGTTACGCCTCGAATGAGAGTCGTCGTTTTATCCGTATTTTTTACGTACGCTATCGCACGCTCCTGCTCCGAAGTCAGCGTATGCTCTTCCTTGACCGTTTCGACGAACTCGTACGGGATGCGGCTTATATGCTCCTCTTCAAAGTACACGATGCCCTTTTTCTCGAGCGCCTTTAACGCAGGGTAGCCGTAACAGCTCGCTAAATAGGTGTAATCGCTCTCGCCGCCGTAGACGTCTTCCAGTAAGTCGAACTGCTTGCGCGCATTCTTTGCTATCATTCCGACTGCAGTTGCGTAAGGGATCTCGCAAAGCCTTACTACCGTCTTCGCCTTTTCTCTTACCTTGCCGCCCCTCATCTCGGACGGTATCATCAGACGCAACACCTCGGACGTCAATGCGTGGTATTTTTTTGCCACAAAGTCCGTAAGCGCAATGGTCTCATCCGTCAGCGGAGGCATTTTGTCGAGAACGCTCAGTACGCTCTTGAGCTTTTCTTGCGGGCAGTCTGTCGTTTCAGTTATTTCCATGACGAAGCCTTCTACCGTAGTACGACCAAAGGGCACAAGTACCCTTGCGCCTTTTTGCACGTCAACGCCGAGAGGTATCGAGTAGTCGAATACCTTGTCTACGTTTGAATGTGTGATGTCTACGATGACTCTTGCTATCATGGTTCTGCCTTTTTTGTGGTTGGTGTGGGTGAGTTATTATTAGAACAATCCCGAAGTACACTTCGACGACAGCTCCCTTTACACAAAGGAGCCTTTTATAAGGTTGGCTCGCTATCAGACCGGAATACTTATTATTGCTCTGCTTCGTTGTCGAGGATGACGTCGGCAAGCTGAGTTTTTGGCATGCCGGGGACAAAGGAGCCTTCATATGGTTTGCTCGTTATCAGACCTGAATACTTATTATAGCTCTGCTACGTTGTCGAGGATGACGTCGGCAAGCTGGGTCTTGGGCATAGCGGGGACGTCGGTTATTTCGCCTGTACGCTTTATTATCGTTACGGCGTTTTCGTCCGTTGCAAAGCCGCCCTCTTTTCCGCCGACGACGTTTGCTATCACCATATCAGCATTCTTGCTCTCTAATTTTTTATACGCTCCGTCGAGAAGGTCGTCCGTCTCTGCCGCAAAGATGACGAGCTTTTTGTCGCCCTTTATCTTTCCGACCTCTTTGGCTATATCGGGGTTCTTGACAAACTCAATCGTCAGCTCCTTGTCCTTTATCTTGCTGTCATACCTCTTTTTGGGCTTGAAGTCGCAAGGAGCCGCCGCCTTTATTACTATATCATTCTCCGCAAGCTCGGAAAGGACGGCGTTATACATATCGTCCGTTGACTTGACGAAAATATTTTTATGCGCTTTGGGGACTTGCACCGAAACGCTTCCTATAACGAGCGTTACTATCGCTCCACGGGACATCAGCGCATTTGCGAGCGCAACGCCCGTTTTGCCGCTCGAGTAGTTGGTTATGCAACGCACTCTGTCGATGTCCTCTACCGTGCCGCCCAAAGTAACCAGCACCCTCTTTCCCAAGAAATCTCTCTTTTCAAAGAGCTTTTCAAGCACGAAGTCGCATATCACGTCGGGCTCTTGCATCTTGCCCATTCCGTTATCGCCGCACGCCAAATGTCCGTCTACGGGGTCTACGAAAAATACGCCCTTTTTCTTCAGATCGGCAATGTTTTTCTGCGTTGCCTCGTTTTTATACATCGCCGTGTTCATCGCAGGTGCAATGACCTTTGTCTTTTCAAAGGCAAGGAAGGTCGTCGTCAGCATATCGTCGGCGATACCCTCGTTGGCTTTTGCCAAAAAGTTCGCCGTCGCAGGGGCAACTAAGAAAAGATCCCCTTGCTTTGCCAATGAAACGTGCTCGACCTCGTATTCGTGCTCCTGAAAGGTCTCTGTATAGACCTTATTGCCAGTGAGAGTCTCGAACGTCAAGGGAGATACGAACTCCGTGGCGTTCTTCGTCATTATCGCAATGACGTTTATGCCTCTCTTTTTGAGGTAGCTTGCGATATAACAGGACTTATACGCCGCTATGCCGCCCGTTACACCCAAAAGTACCGTTTTGATGCCGTTAGTCATATCTGTTCTCTATTATCCTCTCGATGAGTTTTTCGTTCCTCGAAGCCCTATAAAGCTCGGACTTCAATATCTTTTCTATCTTGACGCAGGTAGTCTCTACGTCGTCGTTCTCGTTGATGACGATGTAGTCGAAGCTCTTGAAGTTTCTAAGCTCCGCAGTTGACTTGGAGTAGCGTTTTTTTATCTCCTCTTCAGTCTCCGTGTTCCTCTTCGTAAGCCTTTGGATAAGCTCGGGGAGCGACGGCGGTACTATCATGATAAGAACGGCGTCGGGCTCGGTGCCTCTTACCTTTAATGCGCCCTGAACATCTATCTCTAATAAAACGTCCTTGCCTAAGTTCCTCTGCTCGTCTACAAACGCTTTGAGAGTTCCGTACTTTCTGCCGAAAACGCCTGCGTATTCGAGGAATTGGTTCTCTAATATGAGGTTGTCGAACTCCTCCTCCGTCTTGAAAAAGTAGTGTATGCCCTCTTCCTCGCCCGTGCGTGGCTTTCTCGTCGTGCACGAGATGGATTCTATGAGTTTGGGGTTTCTTTTGAGTAGCTCGTTCTTGACCGTGCCTTTACCCACTCCCGACGGGCCTGATATTACGATCAGCATGCCTCTTTCCGTGTATTCCATATATTCTCCTTCGTTTTCCTTTGTTTTTTTATTCGAGATTCTGTATCTGCTCTCTTATCTTCTCTATCTCGGACTTCATTAAAAGAGCGGTGTTCGTTATCTCTATGTCGTTGGACTTGCTACAAATAGTGTTGGTCTCACGATTGAGCTCCTGCACCAAAAAGTCCATCTTTCTGCCGACCAGCGTTTCTTTGGTCATTATATCGGTAGCTTGCGCAAAGTGGGAGCGAAGTCTCGTTATCTCCTCGTCGATATTCGCCTTATCGGTGAAGAACGCTACCTCGTTTATTAGCCTTGCTTCGTCTACCTCTACGCTGTTGAGAGCATCGGTTATTCTTGCCTGCAGCTTGTCCCTGTAATTTTTGACGACTATCGGCGATCTCTCGGCGATCTGCTCTAAGTACCCTCTCATCGTCTCTATGCGGCCAAGTACGTCCGTTTTGAGCTTTTCACCCTCTTTTTCACGCATTGCGTTCATCGCAAAAAGCGCATCCTTGACAGTGTCCCTTATAAGCTGTTCGAGCGTGTCGTAGTCTTCGTCAAACGCTTCGGGCTTGACTATCTCGGGAATACGCATTAAAGCCGTTAGCGTTAAGTCGTTCTGAACTCCCAATTTTTCTTCGAGCTCCTTTGCGGCTTTCAAGTACCCTGCGGCAAGCCCTATATCGGCAACGACGGACTTTTCCGCATCGGTGCTTGTGGAATAGGTTACGAAAACATCAACTCTTCCCCTTGAAAGCACACTCTGTATCTCCTTTCTCAGCGCATCCTCTACGCAGACGAGCGTTTTCGGGAGCTTGCAATTTATGTCTAAAAATCTGTTGTTGACGGATTTCAGCTCTACCGTCATCTCTTTGCCGTCAAGCGTCTTGGTCGCTTTGCCGTATCCTGTCATGCTATACATATCTTTACCGCCTTTATATCATTTTCGTGAACTCGTCCTCGGAGATTATCCGTATGCCGAGCTTTTTTGCCTTTTCCAGCTTGCTTCCTGCTTCGCTTCCCGCTAAAACGAGGGTGGTGCTCTTCGTTACCGACGAGCCGATATTGCCGCCGTTTGCCTCTATTATTTTTGAAGCCTCTGACCTTGTAAAGCCGCTTAAAGTGCCCGTTAAAACGACCGTTTCGCCGCTGAATACGCCGTTTTCGGGCTTTTTCTCGTCCTCAATTATCTCGACCTCTTTCAGGAGCATATCGAGGTTTTCTCTCTCAAATTCGTCGTCGAAATACTCCGTGATGCTGCTTGCGACTATCTCGCCGATGTCGTCCATCAAAGTCAGCTCCTCTTTCGTTGCGTTGCGAAGCGAATCTATGCTACCGAACGCCTTTGCCAAGTCCTTTGCCGTCTTCGTTCCGACGTTGAGTATTCCGAGGGCAAATATGAGCTTTGAAAGTTCTATCTTTCTCGATCTCTCCACCGCTTTGAGGAAGTTGTCCGCTTTTTTGTCCTTGAAGCCCTCGACGGTCAGCAGCCGTTCTTTGGTCAGGTGGTACAGCTCGAACGGTCTTTTTACGCCGAGCGTTTCTGAAAATCTCTCGGCGGTGCTTTCGGAAAAACCCTCTATGTCCATGCCTGCCTTCGAAGCAAAGTGCGTAAGCCTCTGGACCACCTGCTTAGGGCAGTTGAGCTCGTTGGGACAGAAGACGTTTGCGCCTATATCTACCGTTTTTGCGCCGCACGAGGGGCAAAATTCAGGTCTTGTTATCTCGACTGCGCTTTCGCTCCTTTGCGCTAAGCCCGTTATCTCCGGTATTACGTCGTTTGAGCGACGAATGAACACTCTGTCGCCGACCATTACGTTCTTTCTTCGGATGTCGCCTAAGTTATTGAGCGTCGCTCTCGATACCGTTACGCCGCAAAGCTCTACGGGATCGAGTATGGCAAGAGGAGTCAATTTCCCCGTTCTTCCGACCTGCCAGACGACGTCTTGCAAGGTGGTCGTCGTTTCCTCTGCCTCGAACTTATACGCTACAGCCCAGCGTGGGAATTTCTCCGTAAAGCCAAGCTCGTCTCTTTTTGCGTAGTCGTCGATTTTTATTACCGCACCGTCGATGAGAAAATCCAACTTCTCACGGCTCTTGCCTATCTTCTCTATCTCGCTTTCAAGCTTATTTTTATCTGTCGTGAAAAGCTGATAGGGGCTTGTCTTGAACTTATTCTTTTTGAGGAAGCTTATTACCTCTTCCTGCGACCTTATCAGGCTCTCGTCCTCGATGTAATTTATCGAGTAGAAAATTATCTGAGGGCTTCGCCTTGCGGTCTCCTTGGGGTCTAAGTTCCTTATCGCTCCTGCGACTGCGTTCCTTGCGTTTTTGAGAGGAACTTCCGCCGTTTCGTTGTATTTTTTGAGCGTAGAAAGGTACATTATCGCTTCGCCTACGACCTCAAGCTCCCCTTTATACTCTATCTCGAGCGGGAAGGTCTTTATCGTAAGCACCTGCGCCGTTACGTCCTCGCCAACCGTTCCGTCGCCCCTTGTCGTCGCACGGACGAACTTGCCGTCCATATAGCTTAAACACATCGTCAAGCCGTCGAACTTATATTCGAGAGAGTACCTGCCGCCGCCTACTGCCTTTTCGGTCTTATCAAGCCACTCGGAAAATACCTCTATCGACTGCGCCTTGTCGAGGGAATAGAGCTTATGCTTGTGGACGTGCTGTGAAAACGACGACAGCGGCGCACCGCCGACTCGTCTTGTCGGAGAATTCTCCTTGACTATGCCGCTCTCTTTTTCTATCCTGACAAGCTCGTCGTAAAGCGCATCGTACTCCTTATCGGAGACGGTGGGGTCGTCTAAAACGTAGTAATTATACGCATACTCGTTGAGCTTTTCAATTAAGTAGTCTACTCTTTCCATGCTTTCCCTTTGCTATTTCTTTTTTATCGGCGCAAACCTTGCGACAAGCGTCTTTACGCCGAAGCCCTTGAACGCTACGTCTATCTGCAAGGACTCGCCCTCGCCCTTTGTGCCGACTACTACGCCGTCGCCGAACTTTTTGTGCTCGACGGTGTCTCCGACGCTATACGCAGCATTGCTTGAAGAAATTTTAGGCTTTGGAGCTTCAAAGCTTTTGGCAATGCTTCCCGTGAACACAGTCTTAGGCGTGGGAGCTTCGTACGAGACCTTTTCGGGAATGCCGAGTAGGTCCTTGACGTCGTCGATGAATCTCGAGCGCATCTGAGGCATCCTCTCGCCGAACTGATATGAGTACCTCGAATCGCACCTTGTCATATATAGCCTTTCCATCGCACGGGTAACCGCTACGTACATAAGTCGCCTTTCTTCCTCTAAGTCCGTCGGCTTCGTGTCGGGGCGGACTATCGGAAAGAGCTTTTCGTCTAAGCCTACGATGAAGACTACCTTGAACTCCAAGCCCTTGACTGCGTGGACGGTCGCAAGCGTTACCGCATTGTCGTCGTCCTCTAAGTCGTCTATCGCACTTGAAAGGGTTATCGATTGCAGGTAGTCGGATATGGTCGCATCCTCGTTCTTTTCGCAGAACTCGCCTACCGAATGCACGAACTCTTCTACATTCAAACGGCGTGATTTGGATTCCTCGGAGCTATCGGAAAACTGTTCCATGAAGGACGTCGAATCGATTATACTCCTTACGAACTCCTCGGGCGTTCTGTCCTTGCTCTCTGCGATAAGGAAAGCGTAAAGAGACCTAAACGACATCAATTTGTTCTTCGTGCCTTGGTTGAATTCCGATCTTTCCTCTATCCTTGCCAAAAGCTCGTATAAATACACGTTTTCACGCTTTGCGACAGCCTCTAACTTATCTACCGTCGTGTCGCCTATACCGCGCTTGGGAACATTTATTATTCTGCGTATCGCCTCGTTATCCTTTGGGTTTACGACGGCACGGATATACGCAGTCAAGTCCTTTATCTCCTTGCGCTCGTAGAACTTCTGTCCGCCGAACACCTTGCTCGGGATATTGTATTTCAAAAACTCCTGCTCGAACGACCTCGAAAGGGAGTTTATGCGGTAAAGCACCGCTATGTCGGAGTAGGAATAGCCCGAATACGTCGTCAGCGATTTGATGCTGCCTGCGACGAACGCCGCTTCTTCTCTCTCGTCGTACAGCGAGCGGTATTCTATCCTTACGCCGTCGTCGTTATCGCACCACAGCTTTTTGTCCGCTCTGCCTTGGTTTTTGCTTATTATTCTGTTCGCCGCCTCTAATATCTTTTTCGTCGAGCGGTAATTTTGCTCTAATTTATACGTCTTGACAGAGGGGTAGTCTTTCTCAAAGTTCAGGATATTGTTGACGTTCGCCCCTCTGAAGCCGTATATGCTCTGGTCGTCGTCCCCTACCGCAAAGAGGTTGCCGTGGTTCTTGCAAAGGAGCTTGACTATCTTATACTGGATGTCGTTGACGTCCTGAAACTCGTCGATGTGAACGTATTTGAACTTTTCGGAATACTTGCTGCGAGTTTCTTCGTTGGTTGACAATAGCTCGTACGTTTTCGTCAAAAGGTCGTCGAAGTCAAGAGCGTTATTTTTCATAAGACGGCTTTCGTATTCGGCGTACACCTCGCATATCTCGCTTATGTTCCTGTTGTAGCCGTTGAGCTTTTCGTACTCCTCAGGGGAATAGCCGCTCGCTTTGGCGTTGCCTATATTCCAAAGCACCGACTTGAATATATCCTCGTCGTAGCCTTTTTCCACTATTATCGCCTTGACGATGCGCTGTTTTTCTACGTCGGAATATATCGAGAAGTTGCTGTCGTAGCCTATCTTGTCGATGTCTCGGCGGAGTATCCTCGTGCACATGCTGTGTATCGTGCATACCCACATATCGTTGGCGTTGAGCCCCATGTTGAGAAGGCGCTCTTTCATCTCGTTCGCCGCCTTGTTGGTGAATGTTATCGCCAATATCTCGTACGGCATCGCTAAGCCTTGATCGAGGATGTTCGCTATCCTCATCGTCAAGACCCTCGTCTTGCCCGATCCTGCGCCCGCAAATACGAGAACGGCTCCCTCGGTGTCCTGTGCCGCCTGTCGCTGTACGTCGTTGAGTAGTGAAAAGTCTATCATAAAAGCCCTCGCTTTGCGTTTTTTGTGGTCGGTGGAGCGATATTTTCGCATAACTCTCCACGTTAAAGGTTATTATAGCATAAAACGATGGATAAGTAAACATAAATTGGGAAAAAGAGCGGACAGCGGAGTGTTGGAGAGGGATGTGGCTTCGCCACAAGTGAATAGTGAATAGTGAAAAGTGAATAGTTGTGGATGGGTTATTATTTAGAACAATCCCGAAGTACCCTCCGCAGACAGCTCCCTTTACACAAAGGAGCCTTTCATATGGTTGGCTCGTTATCAGACTGCGGCGGGGAAAACGGTTTTATGTTGGGAAAGCGAAGTTTGAGTTGGAGTAGTTATTATAATTAAGAGTGGCTGTGGTTAGGCTGTAAAACGGAGTTTGAGAAAATAATTTCTTCCGTTAGTCTCCTTTCACCGCTAACGCGGTCCCCCTCCCTCTCGGAGGGAGGCTAGTAGTGGCTTCGCCACAAGTGAAGAGTTAATAGTGAAAAGTGAATAGTGGCGGTTGGGTTATTATTTAGGGGCACTTTTTGAGTGTTGGGTGTGGTGGTAAAGCTGCACGAGATTTCGAAATAGCCGTGCATTGCGCTTTTGCGTTGAAAACGCAAAAATTCGACTACGCTTTAGATACAACGGGCAGCGAATAGGCAAAGCGTTTCTATCAGAGTTTGAGGAAATAATAAGGTTTTAACAATCCCTCAGTCTCGGCGTTTTAGCGCCGAGACAGCTCCCTTTACACAAAGGAGCCTTTCATATGGTTTGCTCGTTATCAGACTGCGGCGGGGAAAACGGTTTTATGTTGGGAAAGCGAAGTTTGAGTTGGAGTAGTTATTATAATTAAGAGTGGCTGTGGTTAGGCTGTAAAACGGAGTTTGAGAAAATAATTTCTTCCGTTAGTCTCCTTTCACCGCTAACGCGGTCCCCCTCCCTCTCGGAGGGAGGCTAGTAGTGGCTTCGCCACAAGTGAATAGTGAAGAGTGTTTAGTGAATAGTGGCGGTTGGGTTATTATTAGACTATTTTTTTGGGGAAAATAATGTTAGTTATTATCAGCGGAGTTCGATAAATATTTAGGTTATGAAGCAATTAAATCAAGGATTTTCGGTAACGTCGCCCTATGGGTATGTGGGCATTAGAAAAGGCAGAGATGATCCTCTGCCTTTGGGAGTTTTGTTTTAGCGATTATTTGTTCAACCGAAGGTCTCTACCGATTAGTGCGTTGTTGATGTTGGTAGTATTTGAATTTAAGGCTAATTCTATATTCGTAGCATTAAAAGAAAAGGCAGAGATGATCCTCTGCCTTTTTTTCTTTTTATTTTTTATTCTTCGGTCGGGTGGGTGTTTTATTACCCAACCGACGCTTGGTCGTTTTTTTATTCTACTCTTTTTTTCTTATTCTTCGGCGGATTCTTCTTCTGCGGCGTGTTTAGCGTCTATTTTGGAAGAGATCTTGCCGAATGCTACGATGAAAAGGACGATGACTGCCGTTACGATGAAAATTCCGAGCATGCCTTTCCACATGAGCTGAAGGGACTGTAAAAATAATTCAACGTTCATTACTCTACCTCCATTATACCAACGGGCTGACGAGGCTTATGATAAGTCCGCCTGCGATTACGGATGCGATCTGACCGGAAACGTTTACGCCGACTGCCTGCATCAAAATGAAGTTGGTCGGGTCTTCCTTGAGAGCCATCTTGTGTACTACTCTCGACGACATCGGGAATGCGGAGATACCTGCAGCACCGATCATCGGGTTGAGCTTCTTACCCTCGGGCAAGAACAGGTTGAGCAGCTTTGCGAAAAGTACGCCGCCTGCGGTGTCGAATATGAACGCAATGAGTCCGAGTCCCAAAATGAGCAAGGTCTGCAAGTTGAGGAAGTACTCTGCCTGCATCTTCGTTGCAACCGTAATTCCCAAGAAAAGGGTTACGAGGTTTGCAAGAATGTTCTGCGCCGTCTCGGAAAGAGACTTCAATACGCCGCACTCTCTCAAAAGGTTACCGAACATCAAGAAGCCTATAAGGGCAACAGATCTCGGGGAAACGAGTCCTACGATGACCGTTATTGCGATCGGGAAGATTATTCTCGTTCTCTTGCTGATCGTGTTCTGCTTGTAAGGCATTCTGATGAGTCTCTCTTTCTTGGTCGTCAACAGCTTGATGATAGGGGGCTGAACGATAGGTACGAGAGCCATGTAAGAGTACGCTGCAACGATGATAGCGCCGAGGTAATTCGAGTTGAAGAAGTTAGCTACGAATATCGACGTAGGACCGTCTGCCGCACCGATGACTGCGATGGATGCCGCATCCTTGAGGTCGAAGCCCAAAAGGCTTGCCATCGAGAGCGTGAAGAAGATTCCGAACTGTGCCGCTGCACCGAAAAGCATGAGCTTGGGGTCATTGAGAAGCGGTCCGAAGTCTATCATTGCACCGATACCGATGAACAACAAGAGCGGGAAAAGCTCGTTCGCAATACCTGCGTTGAACAATACGTCAAGCGCACCGATCTCAGCAACGCCTTCGTATATCTGCGTAACTGCACCGGACATTGGCAAGTTTACCAAAATAGCACCGAAGCCCATGGGCAACAATAGCGACGGCTCCATATCTTTCTTGATCGCAAGATAAATGAGCAATGCACCTATGACCCACATGACTACCTGCTGCCACGTTAAAGCCATAATGCCTTCATACAATATTTCCATATTCCTCCTTTCGGTCAAAAGCAAGCGTTCAGCCGCTCTTTCCCTATAAAAAGTCCGAAAGCTTCGGACTTAATTTTAACCTATAAAATAGCAGAAGCAAAAACTTCCAATGATAATATACTATCAAAACTATTTGCCGTTGTCAAACGAAAAACCGCCGCTATCCCCTATCTTGAAAAATTTTACAAGTTGACTTTCTTAACGTAAAACGGCTCGATTTTTTCGAGCCGTGGTTGTTTTTTTTGTGGAAGTATTTATCTTCCAATGCGTTTTGAGATGAAGGCGACCGTTCTTTCTATTGCGTCTGCACCCTCGGGTGTGCCCTTACCCGTCGTCGGGAATGCGTGGAAGCAGTCGTCGTACGCCTTGTATTCTACCTCGACGCCGCAATTTCTGAGCTTTTCGACCAAAATTTCGCTATCGGGAGCAAGGGTCTCTTTGCCGTCCCATAATACGAGCATCGGGCATACGCCAGTGAAATCGGCGTTACACGGCGAGCAATACGGCTCGTTACGCCTCTCCTCGTCGGGGCAATATAATTCGCCGAGAAGCGCCATGCCCTCGGGTGAGAGAATAAGGTCGTTTGCGTCGGGACGAGCTCTATCGATGCAGTCCGATATACTCATCGGGGCTGAATAAGGTATTGCGCCTGCAGGTTGTCTTATGCCCTCGTCACGAGCCTTTAGCGTAAGGACGACCGTGAGATACGCTCCGCCGCTCTCGCCGACGAGTATTATCGGCTTGTCGGGGTACTCTTCCGTGATGGCTTTATACGCCTCGTAGCAGTCGTTGACTGCCGCAGGGTACGGGTCTTCGGGCGCAAGTCTATACGAGAAGGTGTATGTCCTGAGCCCGCTCTCTTTTGCCATCAGCGCACCGAACGGGCGAGAGCTTATCGCATCGCCGCATACCATGCCGCCGCCGTGGATATACACTAATACGCCGTCTCCTATCTCGTTGTCGGGAACGATAAGCTCGGCGTACATATCGCCAAAGTATTGCGGCGTTATCGTTACGCCGTCCTCTATCGGCATGTTTTTCGCGCCAAACTCGCTCGCACGGCGAAGCATCGTATAGTCGAACTTGCCGTCAAACCTCGGCGAGATGCCTGCTTGCTGCATTTGCTCTATCGCCGCTTTGTAGCTTTCCATTGCTTTACTCATAGTTTTTTCTCCTTATTCGGGCGTTACGCCCTTTTTTAAGTATATTTTAGGGCAAGCAAGGGTAAATTTCAATTTACAAAATGCACGATGTGTTTGTTTTGTGAACAAAGTGTTCTGTTTATTGGCAGTCTTGGAAAATTGTGCGGTGAGTTGGGGGCTTCGCCACAAGTGAAGAGTGGTGGATGAAGTTATTATTTAGAACAATCCCTCAGTCTCGGCGTTTTAGCGCCGAGACAGCTCCCTTTACACAAAGGAGCCTTTCATTTGGTTTGCTCGTTATTATTAGACTTGCGCTGCCCGAGATTCCGAAATAGCACTGCCTTGCGCTTTTGCATTTTCAACGCAAAAGTTCGACTAACGCTTTAGATACGGCAGGCAGTAGGTCAGTCCTCTTGAATAGTTAAAGGAGATAATATTTTTTATATAGTTTAACTATGAGATACCTTTCAAAGTGTGTATTCGGGCAGCGTGCGAAACGGTGGTTTATATTCCTTAGTTTGATGGAATAATTGTTTTTAAAGAAAAACAGGCCTTGGGTCAAGGTCTGTTTCTCTGAAAAAGGTTTGTTGTGATGAGCACAACGCTGTTTGTGGTTTTCGTTTTTTTGATCGCAAAAAATTGCTCTATTTAAGTTTATTTTCTGCCGATGTGTTTTTCGATGAAGGCTACGGTATTATTGAGAACTTCCGAGCTCTCGGGTGTGCCTTTGCCCGTCGTTGCGAATGCGTGGAAGCAGTCGTCGTACGCCTTGTATTCTACCTCGACGCCGCATTTTTTGAGTGCAGCCGCCAAAAGCTCGTTGTCGGGGGCGAGTGTCTCTCTCCTATCCCAAGCAAGGAGCGTGGGCGCAAAGCCCGTGTAATCGGCTAAATAGGGCGAGCAATAGGTCTCTTTACGCCTATTTTCATCGGGGCAATAGAGCTTGAAAAGCTCGGTTATGCCGTCTGCCGTTACCGTATTGTCCTCGGTATCGGGGCGAATTCTGTCTATCGTACCAGTCATATCGGTAAGAACGGAGTACGGTATGACTGCGGCAGGCATCCTTAATCCCTTATCCCTTGCCATGAGTGCTGTTACTACCGAAAGGTATGCGCCGCCGCTCTCGCCGATCAAAACTACCGGCTTATCAGGGTTATTTTCCGTTATCGTCTTATACGCAAGGTAGCAGTCCTCTACTGCCGCAGGGTACGGATCTTCGGGGGCAAGTCTATACGAGAAAGCATACGTCTTGCAGCCCGTCTCCTTTGCGATCAGCGACGAGTACCCTCTCGAGCTTTTTGCGTTGCCGCATACCAAGCCGCCGCCGTGGATATATATTACGATGCCGTCGTCTTTATCGTTATCGGGAATGCAAAGCTCTGCGTCCATTACGCCGAATTTTTCTTCGACAAATTTTACTCCCGGCTCGACGTACATATTATTCTGCGCCATCTCTATCGTTTTTCTTAACTGCAAGGGGTCGAAGCCTCCGTCAAATTTGGGGGCAAAGCCTATAGCCATCATCTGCGCTATCGCTGCTTTCGTTGCCTGCATTTCTTTGCTACTACTCATTTTTTGTATCCTCCTTATACAGCTTTCTTCAAGCTCTTTTCTTGTCTTCATTCTAACCCTTTTTCTCGCTATGCGCAATCGACAATGTTTCTATCCGATGTGCTATTTGTGAACAAAGTGTCTATTTATCGGTCAAATCGTTTGCATTTAATTGGTAAATTTTGTATAATTGAAATGAAAATACTCTACTGAAGGGGGAAATTATGAAAACTACAAGAGAATTCCAAAGAACGGACAGGGAGATCATAAACGCTTTTATGAAGCTCGTTGAAAAAAAGCCATTCGAGAAAATCACCGTGCAGAACATTATCGATGAGGCAATGGTATCCCGCTCGTGCTTTTATCAGCACTTCTGCGACAAGTATGAGATAGCCGAGAAAATTCAGGACAGAATACTCGAATTCAGGCGCAATTCGCTTTCTGACATCACAAAGAAAAAGAGCGACAACAGTCTGAACGATTTTTCACAGATCTCTTTGGAGGAGTACGTCAAGTACGCACGCTCGCTTATTAACGTGCATACCGAGAACGTTGACCTCATAAAAGTGTTTACCGACGAGTTCAAGAGAGAGTACAAGGCGGCGCACGGTGAGGCTAGCGAGCTGGAAAGTTATTTTTATGCAGGCGTTATGTACGAGCTGGCACTTTTTTCGCTCGAGAAAAACGACGGCAAGTCTCCTCTCCCCGAGGAAGTTCTCGAAGCCGTCGTGAAATCTACTTATAACCTCTTGATGTGCAATAATAAGGACGAAATGAAGCTCGCTATCGACAAGTATATTAAGTAGGGAGTGCGATACGATTAGACTTTGGGGACACTTTTCTTTAATTGGAAAGTGTCCCCTATTACCTCTTAAAACGCTTTTTAGTATTGAGGTTGGTTGCTATCGCCACAAGTGAAGAGTGAAGAGTGTTTAGTGAATAGTTGTGTATGAAGCTATTATTTAGAACAATCCCGAAGTACACTTCGACGACAGCTCCTTTACACAAAGGAGCCTTTCATATGGTTTGCGTTATTATTAGAAAAAGCCCCGAAATCGGGTCTTTTGTTTTTAAGGTGCTATACGCAATTTTGCAAAATTGTAGGGTGTTTTATATCAGAAAAAGCGAAGGAAAAGCCTCGCTTTTTATTTATTCTTTTTTGTTATTATTTTATTCCATCGTTTTATATTGGAGCACTTTAATTTTGCTGATATTTATCTCAAATCTTATCGTAGACGGGTTGGGTGTAGATGTTTATACGGGTTGAAAAAAGGCAGAGGGTGTAATCCTCTGCCTTTGGGTTTTTGTTTTCAGCACACTGCTCGAGATCGGGAGCGAGTGTTTTTTATATTTTGTCATAGACGGGCTGGCGGTTTTCGAAGTGGAGAAGGTATTTTATTCCTTGGGACTTCAAAAAGTCGGTTACTACGTGATAGTTTTCCGCCAAGCGGTCTACCTCGTGGGCGTCGGAGCCGAACGTGAAGTTTTTGCCGCCAAGCTCGATATAGCGTTTGACGATATTTTCGTCGGGCTGGAAGGGTCCTAATCCGCCTGTCTTGGTGTTTAGCTCTATCGCCTTGCCTTTATCGATGACCGTCTTCAATATCTCGTCCAGGTAGTCGCCGTAGGTCGCAAAGTCAAGCTCTCTCTCCTTGTAAGGCGCTTGCCTCAACACGTAGCCAAAGTGCGCTACGGTCTGGTAATTTATCGAGCTTTTGACCGCCTCTAAGACGCAATTTAAGTATCTCGTATACGCTTCGTGCGGCGTTTTGCCTATGAAATACGGCTGCAACCACGGGTCTTCGTCGTACACGATATGGGTGGAGATTATGTCGTAATCGAAGGGATAGCGGCTCAAAAAGGCGTTTATATCGCTTTCCGCAGGTATCGAATATCCCGTCTCTGCGCCAAAAAGTAGCTTTATTTTGCCGTTATATTTTTCTTTGAGCTCCATGAAGCGTTTTGTGAACGCATCGTAGTCCGTCGTTTCCATTTCAAGCGGGCTATGCAGGTAGTCGTAATCGACGTGCTCGGAAAAGCCTATCGCAGGCATTTTAAGTTCTATCGCCCTCTTGATATATTGCTCCATCTCGGAGTGTCCGTCGGGTGAAAAACTCGTGTGAATATGAAGATCTATCATAATTTTAAGCTCGGGCAAGCGTTGACCGTAAGGTCGTCGCCCTTAACTCCTCCGTATACGTATTGAATGTAGCCCTCTGCCCCTATCATTGCGCCGTTGTCAGTGCATATCTTCTTATCGGGGAGCACGAGCTTGAAGCCGTTTTTGTCGGCATATTTCTGCATTCTCTGCCTCAAATACTCGTTTGCGCCTACGCCGCCTGCTATCGCTACAGTCGAAAGCTTGTTGTCCTTGGCAGCCTTCATCGTCTTTTCGACAAGAACGTCTACCGCCGCTTTCTGAAATGACGCCGCTACGTCCGCTTTATTGACCGTTTCGCCCTTTTGTTCGGCGTTGTGGAGATAATTTATTACCGCAGTTTTAAGTCCGCTGTAGCTGAAATTATAGCCCTTATCCGTCTTTAACATCTTGGGGAATTTGATGCACGCCGTCCCCTCTAACGCAAGCTTTGACACCGACGGGCCGCCCGGGTACGGAAGTCCCAACGTCTTTGCTACCTTATCGAACGCCTCGCCGCACGCATCGTCGAACGTGCCGCCCAAAAATTCGTGCGTTAAGAAGCTATCTATTTTGAGTATCGCCGTATGTCCGCCGCTTGCGACCAAGCACAAAAAGGGAGGTTGAAGCTCCTTATCCTGAATGTAGTTTGCCGCAATATGACCTCTTATGTGATTGACAGGTATCAGCGGAACGCCGAGAGAGTACGCAAGCGCCTTTGCAAAGGAAAGTCCTGCAAGAAGCGCTCCCACCAAGCCTGCGCCGTACGTTACCGCAACGGCGTCTATTCTTGAAAGGGGAATGCCCGACTTCTCTACCGCCTCTTTTACTACGTTCTGTACCGCCAAAACGTGGTTTCTGCTCGCTATCTCGGGTACTACTCCGCCGAAGCGTTTGTGTATCTCTATCTGCGAGGAGATAACGTCGGACAAGACCTCCCGTCCGTTTTTGATTATCGAACAGCAGGTCTCGTCACAGCTTGATTCTATTGCTAAAATATATACGTCAGCCATTTTTATCTTTGGCTTTTCAGCCTTTCTTTCGTAGTTTTTAAGACTTTCTCAAATAATCGTGGATAAAGCCTATTATATCTCCGTCCATGACGGCGGAAATGTTGCCGTTCTCATACCCAGTTCTGTGGTCCTTGACCAAAGTGTAGGGCTGGAAAACGTATGACCTTATCTGGCTGCCCCACTCTATCTTTTTGAGCGTGCCTTGCAGGCTCTGAAGCTGTGCCTGCTGTTCCTGCTCCTTTTTCTCCAAGAGCTTGGAGCGCAACATCTTCATGCACATCTCTCTGTTCTGTATCTGGCTTCGCTCGTTCTGGCAGGCAACTATTATGCCCGTCGGCAAGTGGGTTATCCTTATCGCAGACTCCGTTTTATTGACGTGCTGGCCGCCTGCGCCGCTCGACCTATAGGTGTCTACCTTTAAGTCCTCGGGGCGGATCTCTATCGAGCCGTCGTCCTCTATCTCGGGGACTACGTCAAGGGACGCAAAGGACGTATGACGGCGCGCGTTTGCGTCGAACGGGGATATTCTGACAAGCCTGTGAACGCCGTGCTCCGACTTTAGGTAGCCGTAAGCGTTGTTGCCCTTTACCTCGAACGTTACGGACTTTATGCCCGCTTCGTCGCCCGGTATCATATCAAGCTCGGTGTAGGTATAGCCGAAGCGTTCGATAAAGCGAGTGTACATTCTGTATAGCATACTCGTCCAGTCGCACGCTTCCGTGCCGCCTGCACCTGCGTGAAGGGTCAAAATAGCGTCGCAATGGTCGAATTTGCCCTTTAACATCGTTTTGAGGTTGTATTCCTCTACGTCGTTTTCAAGCTTGTCAAGCGAGCTTTCCAGGTCTTGTACGAACTCTTCTTCGTCCGTCTCTTCGATAAGCGATATCAGCTCCGCACAGTCGTTTTTGAGCTTTATAAGCGCATCGTATTCGCTTATTATGCTCTCGATGTCGGACGCTTCTTTATTTATCTTCTGCGCACGTTTGAGATCGTCCCAAAGCGCAGGGTCTTCTTGCAGTACCTTTATTTCCTCTAACTTTTTCTTGAACCCGTCCAAGTCAAAGAGAGTGTCCTGCCTGTTCTAAAGTTTCAGCGCACGCTTTTAAGCGCACTTTGTAATCGTCTAATAATACCATTGTTTTATTCTCCTTTTATTTTTCTTCGTTGTATTTTGGTTTTGTTGCTGCTAATTTTTTTATTTCAGGCTATTTGTCCTTGCCGCAACAGTTTTTATATTTCTTGCCGCTTCCGCACGGGCAGGGGTCGTTTCTGCCGACCTGTCGCTTTGCCCTTATCGGAGCTCTTCCCGCATCGCCCAAGGGCTTTGCCGTCTTTTTCTCCTCGTTTTCGGGAGTCTTTCTGAACTCGCCTTTAAGGAGCACTGCGACGGTGTCTTCCTGTATCCTTGCGGTCATGTCCTCGAACATGTCGAACGCCTCGTTCTTATACGCAACGACGGGATCGGTGTTGGCGTAAGCCCTCAACACGATGCCCTTTCGCAGTGTGTCCATCTGGTCTATCTGGTCTATCCACTTGTCGTCTACGGTACGAAGTAAAATTACTCTCTCTACCTCGCCGAACGGTATGCCCTCGTCGGTATAGCGTTTGCACTTTGCCTCGTATTCCTCGTTCGTTCTCTCGATAAGCTCAGACAGCACCTCTTTATACGGCTTTTTAGCTAAGTCCGCCGTCATAAACTCCGTTCCGACGGGGAGCAGCTTCTCTTCTATGCGCTTATTTGCCTTTGCTATATCGCAATCGGTCTTGCCGCTTCTGTCGAGAACCTCGGAAAGGGTCATATCGACGAAATCGGGGATCATCTTCAAGATATCGCCGTGAACGTCCTCGCCGCTCAGTACCTTATCTCTCTCGGCGTACATGACGCTTCTTTGAGTGTTCATGACGTTATCGTATTCAAGAACGCTCTTTCGTGCCGCAAAGTTCCTGCCCTCGATGGTCTTTTGCGCAAACTCTATACGGTTGGAAAGAATTTTTGCCGAGATCGGCATATCCTCGTCGACCTTGAGCTTTTCGTACATCTTCTGCAATGTCTCGCCGCCGAAGCGTTTTGCCAAGTCGTCCTCCAACGAGATGAAGAATACGCTCTCGCCCTTGTCGCCCTGTCTGCCGCTTCTGCCTCTGAGCTGGTCGTCTATACGCCTCGACTCGTGGCGTTCGCTTCCCAATATGAACAGTCCGCCTGCTTCCAAGACCTTTTGCTTTTCTTCGTCCGTCTCTTTTTTGTACTTTGCAAAGTATCCGTCGTATTTTTCACGGATGGCTTTGAGCTCGTCAGCCTTTATCTCCGAAAATCCGAGCGCTTCTTCCAATACATCCTTGTCTACGCCCTCTTGAATGAGCCTTGACTTTGCCATGAACTCGGGGTTGCCGCCAAGGAGTATGTCCGTGCCTCGACCTGCCATGTTGGTGGCTATCGTAACGGACTTGAATCTTCCTGCCTGAGCGACTATTTCAGCCTCTCTTTCGTGGTTTTTGGCGTTCAATACGTTGTGCGGTATGCCTGCCGTTTTGAGCGCTTTTGAGAGCATTTCGCTCTTTTCGACCGTTACCGTTCCTATAAGCGTCGGCTGGCCTTTTTCATAGTTTTGCTTGGTCTGCGCTACTATCGCCTTTACCTTGCCTCTCTCCGTCGGGTAAACGACGTCGTCTCTGTCTATTCTTATCGTCGGAAGGTTGGTGGGTATCGTTACGACGTCGAGGTTGTATATCGTTTTGAATTCCTCTTCCTCCGTCTTTGCCGTACCCGTCATGCCCGACAGCTTTTTATACAGTCTGAAATAGTTCTGGAACGTTATCGTGGCGTGCGTCTTGTTCTCGTCCTGTATCTTTACGCCCTCTTTTGCCTCTATCGCCTGATGCAAGCCGTCGGAATAGCGGCGGCCGATGAGTATCCTTCCCGTGAACTCGTCTACTATGAGCACCTCGCCCTTTTCGACGATGTAGTCCATATCACGCTTGAAGATGTGATTTGCCTTTAACGCCTGCTGGATATAGTGAAGTAGCTCTCTGTGCGCAACGTCGGATATATCCGCAACACCAAAGAAGCGTTCGGCTTTTTCGCTTCCGCTTTCGGTAAGTACGACAGATTTTTCCTTTATATCGACCTCGTAATCGTCCTTGAAAAGGTTTCTTACGAAGGCGTTTGCCTTTACGTACATATCGCTCGACTTCCCCGATGCGCCCGAGATTATCAAGGGGGTTCTGGCTTCGTCGATGAGAATGGAGTCTACCTCGTCCACTATCGCAAAGTTATGACCTCTCTGCATCTTGGCTTTCATCGAGATCTTGAGGTTATCCCTCAAGTAGTCGAAGCCGAACTCGTTGTTCGTGCCGTACGTTATATCGGCGGCATACGCAACCTTTCTCTCGTCGTCCGACATCATCGGTGAAATAACTCCTACAGTCAGCCCCAAGAACTTGTATATCTTTCCCATCCATTCGGCGTCTCTGCGAGCGAGGTAGTCGTTTACCGTTACGACATGCACGCCCTCGCCCGAAAGTCCGACTAAGTAGGACGGCAAGGTCTCTACGAGCGTTTTGCCCTCGCCCGTCTTCATCTCGGCAACTCTCCCTTGGAAAAGGGCTATGCCGCCCATTATCTGCACCTTGAAGTGCTCCATGTGAAGTATTCTGCGAGATGCCTCTCTCGTTACCGCAAAGGCATCGTTCAATACGTTATCAAGCGTTTCTCCTGCTTGCAAGCGACCTTTTAATATATTCGTCTGTTCTTTTAGCTCCGCATCGGACATAGCCTCGTACTTTGGCTTTAACGCCATTATTTCCTCAGCCCTTTTCTCGAGTTTTTTTATATTCCTCTTGTTGTCCTGCGCGGCAAGCAATGAAAAAAGTCCCATTTTTACTCCAAAAAATTAAGCGTTATTTTTAATTTTACTATATTTCTGCTCAAATGTCCAACGCTTTAGACGTTTTGCCTTACGTTGACTGCGACAGTCAGCGTTATTACCTCTTTCGCACCCGCCCTTTTGAGCGCTTTCGCCGCTTCCGACAGCGTTGCGCCCGTCGTGCAGACGTCGTCTATCACGAGAACGGTCTTGCCCTTTATTTTGGCGTTGCACTTGAAGCACCCTCTTAAATTTTCTTGCCTTTCCCTGAAGTTCAAGCCTACCTGCTGCTTGGTCTCCCTCGTCTTTTCAAGAAGCTCCACTAAGTCTATGCCGACTTTCTCCGAAAGCCCCTTTGCAAGCAGTTCGCTTTGATTATAGCCCCTTTTCCGGCGCGCTTTCTTCGTCATCGGGATAAACGTTATCAGGTCGATATTTTCCTCTATATCGGCGTATTTTCGTTCCAAGCACTCCGATAAAAAGCCGTGAAGGTACTTTCCGCTCAAAAATTTGAAGCGGCGGATAGTCTTTCTGACAGCACCTACGTACGGGAATGCGGCGTAATTGCGTTTGAAGTGTACGACCTTTCCCTTGCAGTCGAGGCAATAATCGCCCTCGCCGAAAATTTCTGCACCGCACAATTTGCACGCCTTGGCGTTATCTATGAGTTTGAAGTCTTTTCGACATTTTTCGCAAAGTACCGTATCTTCCTTTATCTCCCTCTTGCACGAGAGACAGTGATATTTCGTTGTGAAAAGAAGCTCTTTCAGCCTCATAGGTTGCGACCGAGCAAGAAGCCTTTGAGCATCGTGAACCTCGTTTCGATATAGTTATTGTCCACCATGCGCTTTATCGAGCGTTTGTCGCCGATGAGTACTACGAGCTTTTTGGCTCTCGTTATCGCAGTATACAGAAGATTTCTCGTGTAAAGCCCCGGGCTTCCTCCCGTTATCGGGATTATCGCAACGTCAAACTCCGAGCCTTGGCTCTTGTGCACCGTTATTGCGTACGCAAGCATCAGATCGCCTATATCCGTTCTGTCGTACAAGACGTTCCTACCGTCCTCTAAAAGAACTGTTATCTCCTTGGTCTTTTCGTCTATCTCGACTATCTCGCCTATATCGCCGTTGAATACGCCCTCGCCGTAGCGAAGTCTGCCGTTTTCCGCTCTCGTCCACTCGGCGTGGTAGTTGTTGACGGTCTGCATGACTTTATCGCCCTCACGGAATACCGTATCGCCTATCACCAGCTCTTTTTTGTTCGCCGACGGCGGATTTATTCCCTCCTGAAGGGACTTATTGAGCGCAATAGTGCCTACCATACCCTTTTTCATCGGGGTCAGCACCTGTATTTCCTTTGATGGTACGCCGCTGAATTTAGGCAGCGTTTCGGTCATCATTTCGACCACTCTTTTTGCCATTACCTCGGGAACGTTTATCGGGGACCAAAAAAAGTCGTCGCTTTTTTCCTCCAGATCAGGCATAACGCCGTCGTTTATCATATGGGCGTTGACGACTATTTTGCTCTCCTTGCCCTGTCTGTATACCTCGGTCAGGTACACGACGGGGAAAAGCTCGCTTTCAAGTATATCCTTCAGGACGTTGCCTGCGCCTACCGACGGGAGCTGGTCCTTATCGCCGACGAGTATTACTCTGCCGCCTAATTTTACGGCATTCATCAGCGATTTCATGACGTATACGTCGGTCATCGACACCTCGTCTACTATCAAGGCGTCAGCTTCAAGCCTCGTCGTATCGTCGTAAGTGAACCTGCCGTTGCCGTCCTTGAAATCCAAATCGAGAAGCCTATGTATGGTGCTCGCTTTCTCGCCCGTAGCTTCTTCAAGGCGTTTGGCGGCACGTCCCGTCGGCGCAACGAGAGCTATCTTGAAGCCCAATTTTTTCATTACGTGCAAAATGCACTTTATTATCGTCGTTTTGCCCGTTCCCGGTCCTCCCGTTATTACGGCAAGACCGCCCGAAAGCGCTGTCTTTATCGCAGATTTTTGCTTTTCGTGCAGCCGTATCTTCTCTTTTTTCTCAAATTCCGCTATGTCGGCGTCAACGTCTATGTGAAGCTCGCTTGCGTGTCTTGCTATGTTCTGAAGAAGTACGGCTAAGTTGCGCTCTACGTAATACGTTGCGGAATTTGCCAATATCCTCACGCCGTCTTCGTATAGCTGCTTTACTCTTCCCTCTAAGACTAAATCTGCAGTCGTCTTTTCAAAACGGGTCTCCATATCCTCGGGAGAAAAGCCCAAGACGTCGCAGCCTCTTTCTACGCACACCGAGAAAGGCAAGCACGTCGAGCCGTCCTTGTCGGAATTCTCTTTGAGAATATAAATTAATCCTGCCCTTATTCTGAACTCGGAGTCGAAGCTTACGCCCATCTTCTTGGCAACGTCGTCCGCCGTCCTAAAGCCTACGCCGTCTACGTCCTCGACGAGCTTATAGGGGTTCTTGCTGACGGTCGATATCGTATGGTTCTTGTAAACGTTGAATATTTTGAGCGCCAAGTTGAATGTTATACCCTTTTCGGTAAGATATATTATCGCCTCTTTCAAGGACGTAACATCCTTATACGCATTGGCTATATCCGCCGCCTTTTTCGCAGAGACCCCCTTGACCGCAGTCAATCTTTCGGGCGTTTTTTCTATTACGTCAAAGGTCGAAAGACCGAACATATCGGTTATCGCCTTGGCAGTTATCTCGCCTACGCCCTTGAAAAGTCCGCCGCACAAAAAGCGGGTTATCGCATCTACCGACTGAAAGCCTATCGACTTATAGCCGTCGGACACGAACTGCTCGCCGTAGCGACCATCTTTATACTCGCCCGTAAGCTCCAGCGTTTCGCCCTCCGAGACCTGAGGAAAAATCCCCGTCGCTACGACGGGGAAGTTATCGGTTTCAAGCTCGAGAACCGTATACATATTTTCGTCGTTGCGAAATATTATGTTTTCTACCGTTCCCGTTATTTTCATTTGTTGAGATACTTATCCCTCAATTCTTCCGCTCTGTCGGTCTTTTCCCAAGTGAATATCTCTCTTCCGAAATGACCGTAGGACGCTGTTTTTTCGTATATTGGCTTTCTCAAATCCAACGTCTCAATTATCGAGTACGGACGAAGGTCGAACTCTGTATTTATTATCTCGACGAGCTTTTCGTCCGATACTACGCCCGTTCCGAACGTATTGACGCATACCGATACCGGGTGAGCAACGCCGATAGCGTACGCTACCTGTATCTCGAGCTTCTTCGCAAAGCCTGCCTTTACGAGGTTTTTAGCGATATATCTTGCCATATACGCCGCAGATCTGTCTACCTTGGTGGGGTCCTTTCCGGAGAACGCTCCGCCGCCGTGAGGACAGCTGCCGCCGTAGGTGTCTACTATTATCTTTCTGCCCGTTAAGCCCGAATCGCCCATAGGTCCGCCTATTTCGAATCTGCCCGTCGGATTTACGTATATCTTGGTGTTCCCGTCCATAAGGTGAGCAGGGATCACCTTGTCGATTATCTCTTTTATGACGCCCTCTCTTATCTCTTCGTTGGTGGCGTTCTTGGTATGCTGAGTGGATATTACGACGGTGTCTACTCTCTTTATCTCGTCGCCGTCGTATTCGACCGTCACCTGACTCTTGCCGTCGGGGAGCAAGAATGAAAGCTCTTTATTCTTTCGAGCCTCGGAAAGTCTCATCGTAAGCTTATGCGCAAGGGATATCGCAAGGGGCATAAGCTCCTCCGTCTCGTCGCACGCATAGCCGAACATCATGCCCTGATCGCCTGCGCCGAACGTATCCGCAAGCTCGCCGCCCGCTTTTTTCTCCATGGACGCATTTACGCCCATAGCTATGTCGGGGCTCTGTCCCGAAATTGCCGTTAATACCGCACAGGTATTTGCGTCAAAGCCGTATTTCGCTCTGTCGTAGCCTATGCGATTGACGGTGTCTCTGACTATCTTTTGAATGTCTACGTAGCACGTCGTCGTTATCTCACCCATAACGAGAATAAGTCCGTTCGTTGTAGTCGTTTCGCACGCGACCCTCGCCTCGGGATCCTTTTCGATAATAGCGTCCAAAATGGCATCGGAGATCTGGTCGCAGATCTTATCCGGATGACCTTCCGTTACGCTTTCTGATGTGAAGAATTTTCTCATTGCCTTTCTCCAATATATATTTTTTGAGGTGTTTTCCGTATTTTTCCCGAAGGCTCGCACCTGTTTTGAAGCGTCGCCCTCTTTTCTCATATATATTACCATATAAAAGCGAAATTTGCAATCAAAGATACGCCCAAAGAGTTGACAAATTAGTACTTTTCTTGTATTATTATAAGGCGTTTGACTAAAACGCACTCTTTTCTTTGCGCAAAATTTTAAGGCACAAGGACAAACAAGACCACAAGGAGGTAAAAAATCTTATGAACAAGTACGAATTGCTTTACATCATCGACAGAGACGTAACGGAAGAGGCAAGAGAAAATGCCGTTAAGCTCGTTGAGGACACTATTGCTGAATTCGGCGGCAACGTTACCGACGTTGACAGATGGGGAATGAGAAAGTTCGCTTATCCCATTAACTACAAGACCGAAGGCTATTACGTTCTCGTTAACTTCGAAGCTGACCCGTCCTCTATCAAAGAGATGGAACGCCGTATGCGCGTCAACGACGCTTTTGTTCGCTACATGACGACTTCCGTCATCGAGAACAAAAAGACCGAGGCTGCTAAGACCGCTAAGAGACCTGCAAGAGCTCCCAAAGCTGAAAAGGTCGAGAAAGTCGAAGAAGTCGTTGCTGAAGCTCCCGTAGCTGCTCCCGTTGAAGAAGTAGCTTCTGAGACAGTTGAAAACGCTTAAGGTATACTATGAACAAATTTATTTTGATCGGTAATCTGACAAGAGATCCTGAACTCTCTACTACGTCGAGCGGCGTGTCCGTTTGCAGATTCTCAATCGCTGTAAACAGACGCTTCAAAAACGCTAACGGCGAGCAGGAAACGGATTTCTTTAATATCGTTGTCTGGCGTCAACAGGGCGAAAATTGCGCTCAGTACCTCAGAAAGGGTTCTAAGGTCAGCGTCATCGGACAGATCCAGAACCGCACCTACGAGCAGGACGGCGTAAAGAGATACGTTACGGACTTCGTAGCTGACGAGGTTGAGTTCCTCTCCCCTAAGAACGACGGACAGAGCGGTGGCAATTACGGCGGCGAAAAGCCCGTAAGAGCCAAGGTGTCTCCTAAGGAGATGCAACCTATGGAAGACGACGAGCTTCCTTTCTAAAAAAATTTAAGGAGATTTTGCAATATGGCTATGGTTGAAGATAAAGCCCCGAAGCGTCCTTATAAGAAAATGCCCAGAAGAAAAGTTTGCATTTTCTGCCAGGATAAAGTCGGTTATATTGATTATAAAGACGTAAACACCCTTAGAAAGTTCGTTACTGAAAAGGGTAAGATCATTCCCAGAAGAATGAGCGGCGTTTGCCAGGCTCACCAGATCGAGCTCGCAACCGCTATCAAGAGAGCAAGAGTTATGGCTCTTCTCCCCTTCAAGGCTGACTAAGAAAAGTAAAATTAAAACGCTTTGCATTTTATGCAAGGCGTTTTTTTGTTTTAGATGTGGGAAGGTTTTTTTGGGGGGGTAGGACGCTATCGTTTGAACTCGAATTTTTACACACGAAACCCCACGCTCGGTAGTGGGTATTTTAGTGGTAGAGATTAGACTCCCCCTACCCCTAGGTATTAAATTATTCTCAAAATTTGCTAAAAAATTAGTAATTTGTGAGAAAGCTTAGAAACTAGCATTTTTTCGTTCAAATCGGGATAATAGCCTCATCGCTTGGTTCATTGCAAAAGACGGATGAGCCAACTGATGAAATTATTATCCATCAGCTTATGATAGTGTTATTATTTGTGCTCCTTGCATTAATCTTTTTTGAAGTGTTTCTATTAAGTGTGAATCTACATTCATTTCTTTCCATGATGATAATGCTCTATTAGTTACAATAAATATACTTC
>CAYOSU010000012.1:0-39643 GCA_964406735.1 uncultured Clostridia bacterium
GGAGCCTTTCATATGGTAGAGTTTTATAAAAAAAAGCCCGCCTATGCGAGCTTTTCGGAAATATCGGTTTTTAAGTTAATTTCAGTAGATGGTTGATGGTCTTGGGGTCGGAAAGCAGGTTTGCGCCGCCTTTGACCGTGCAAAACTCGGGACGTTCGGGGACTATTACGACGGATTTAAGCTTCTTCATCAGGTATTCGTCAAGACCTTTCATTGCAGCTCCGCCGCCCGTTACTATTACGCCATCCTCTGCTACAGCAATCAGCGTTTCGTCGGGGAGCTCTTTCATGAAGCTTCTAACGACAGAGGCTATCTTATCGTAGTAGTAATCTATCATCGTTCTGACGTGCTTTGTCGTGACGACGACGTTTTTCGTCGTGCCCGAAACTACGTTTTTGCCTATTACCGTCTTTGAGAGGTTCTCGTTCTCGTAAAGCGAGCCTATCTCTTTTTTGAGCTCCTCTGCAGCCATATGGCCTATTTTTACGCCGAGCGAGCTTTCAAGGCTTTCGACTATGCCGCCGTCTATCGCCATAACGCCTACGCCGTAAGACGCACCCTTTTCTATGCCGTCCTCAGTTATCAGCGCAACGTCCGTTATGCCGCCGCCTATATCTACGAAAAGTCTGGGCTTATCGGCTATTCTGACTCCCGCTCCGAACGCTGCAAATATCGGAGCGTCGAGCATATACGTTTCGTCAACGCCTGCCGCATAAAGCACCGACTTAAACAGCGCACGCTCCTCCTCTCTCGAGCCACAGGGGACGTTTATGAAAGCACGCACCTTGGGCTTGAAAAAGTAATCACTCCTAACAACTACCTTTGAAAGGAAGCTTTCGAGCATCGCAAGAGTAGCCTTTTTGTACGTTACTGCGCCCTCCTGAACGGGGCTGAGCAGCTTGCCGTCGGCGTATTTGGGAAGCTCCTTGAAAGCGTCGTTCCCGAACGAAACTATCCTGTAAGAATGCTCGTCGCCACGAACGAGCACTACGGTAGGCTCGTGAAGGACGATGCCTTCGCCCTCTTTATATATCGTCGTTGACGACGATCCGATATCAATTACAAGGTTTACCGTTGCCATAATCAAATCACCTTATCGATAAGTTCTTTTATTTTGTCCGTCGGGAAGCCCATTACGTTGTAGTAATCGCCGACGATATGTGATACCAAAGGGTAGCCGTCCTGTATGCCGTAAGCACCCGCTTTCCCTTTGTATAAGCCGCTTGTAACGTAGGAGCTTATCAGCTCGTCCGAAAGAGTGTTGAAGACTACTTCCGTCTCGTCGTAGCCGTGATACTCGTTGCCGTTATATATCACGCAGTAGCCCGTTATCACTTTGTGCGCTTTTCCCGAGAGTTTTCTGAGCATCTTTTCGGCTTCTTCACCGCTTTCAGGCTTTCCTATCATCTCGCCGTCCAAAAATACCCCCGTATCTGCGCCCAAAACCAAGGCGTTTTCGTGAGTTTTTGCGACGTCCCTTGCTTTTGCCGAGGCTATCTTTATCGAAGCGATATAGGGCGTTTTCTCCAAAACACTTGCTATCTCCTCTTTCTCGAAGAAGTTTTCTAAGCTCTCGTCGGCGTTTGAGGGAATAACCTCGAAATTATCGACTATCTTTTTGAAAAGCTCTATCCGTCTCGGTGAGCCCGATGCCAAAATATACTCCATAGGGTAATTATACAACATTGCGTTTTTCAAAGTCAACACTTACTAAATAAAAAGACCGTCGCAAGCGGTCTTTAGCTTTTTGGCTTATGCCTTTTTGGCATTAAAACACTTGCGGCGGCAGTAAACCACCGCTCTACGTGTATGTGGAGAGCGGTTTTTGTGGGGAAAGCGAAGTTTGAGAGAGTAGTTAGTATGTTGACGCTCCTACCGATTCGCCGTTTTGGCGGCGAATCACCTCCCTTTTGCATAAGGAGGCTTTCTTTAAGGATTCTGTTGCTATTAGAATTTTAGGATTATGAGGTTTTGGATTCTATCATTTGTTTGAGATAGTAGTTACGGTAGTTAACAATCCCTCAGTCTGCTACGCAGACAGCTCCCTTTACACAAAGGAGCCTTTCATACGGTCGAATTTTTATTAGAAAAAGCAGAGGGTTAGTACTCTGCTTTGGGGTTTGATTTTATTGTTTGTGGTTTTTGACTTTTTAGATTTGGGCGTTGATTTTACGATTTGGGTGTTGACTGTTTGAGTTTGGATTTTGCTTGAATTAGTCTATTGGGGGTGGATCAGTCTTTTATGGCTTTCAGGGCGGTGGTTATGAGGGTGTTCGAAAGTTGAGTATCGGTGAAAAGCTCTGCGGCGTATTTCCCTTGTGCGGCGAGCATTTCTATGCCGCCGAATGCGTTGATATTTTGCGCCTTTGCTTCTTTTACGAGCTTTGTTTCTTCCGGCGTATATATCGCATCGAAAAGGGCGGTTACGGCGGTGAAACGGGCTATTTCTATCGGCGTTTCGTCCGTGTTCGGCGTCATTCCTACGGGGGTGGTGTTTATTATTACGTCGAAGTCTTTTTCGTAAGCTTGCGAGTAGGAAAGCTCGTCAAAAAAGGCGGGAACACAGTCTATCTCCTCTATTTTTGTAAGAGTTTGATCAAGGTTTGAGAGAGTATTTTGTGAATTTTTATCGGAAATAACGGTAAAGTTCGCTCCGACGGTCACGCTATATGGGGTTTTAGCGGAAATGCCGTTGATATCTTCTATTTTTGTAAGCGTTTGATCGAGATTTGAGATAGTATTTTGTGATGTAGTAGTGAAAAGCTTATCGATGTTTTGGTGAGAACTTAAACTATTTGTATCAAGAACTTTATTGGAAAGCTCGGCAATATTATTTTCAAGTTTGGGGGTTCGGGAGGCTTTTGCGATATATTTTGCGCCGTGTTTTTTGCAAAAATACGCCGCCGTGTTGCTCGTGCCGCCCGTTCCTAAGATAAGGCAGCTTTTATCTTTAACCGTTGCGTTATGGCAGGAAAAGGCGTATTCTATGCCGTAAATATCGGTGTTATAGCCAAGTAGTCTTCCGTCTTTTTTGACTACTACGTTGACTGCGCCTATCTCCCTTGCCTCGGGAGAAATTTCGTCCAAAAACGCCATTATCGCCTTTTTGTGCGGTATGGTTACGTTCAAACCGTCGAACGGCGTAGTCTTTATGAAGCTTTCAAGCTCGGCAGTCGATACGTTTTTTAGCTCGTAGTCATATAGACCGAACGCATCGTGCATCGGCTTTGACTTACTTACGCCCTCGACGTTTGAACCGATAAGGTACACCTTTTTCATAGGCTCTCCTTGATATACTCCCTTTGGTGCTCCTTGGAGATATAGAAAATATCCCTGTATACAGCCGCTATATAGCCCGAAAATTCTTCGCCTGCCATTGCTTTGACTTTTTTGAGCACCTCTTCTTCACGCTTGGTATCGCAGATATTTAAGCCGTTGTCGTTCTTTATCTTTGCTATATCCTCTGCTACGTGAAGGCGTTTTACTATTAAATTGACTATCTGCTCGTCTATCTCGTCGAGCTGTTTTCTTTCGTTTTCAAGCATCCTTTTCATCCTCCAATAGGTCGTATACGAATAAATTGGCAACTGCGTCCACTACGTAAGCCGCACGAAGGGCTACGCAGGGGTCGTGCCTGCCTTTTATTTCAAGCGTTGTGTTCTTTTTTTCTTTCAGGTCTACGCTTTGCTGGGCTTTCCCGATAGAGGGGGTTGGCTTTATCGCAACGGAAAAGCATACGCTGTCGCCGTAGGTCGTGCCGCCGAGTATTCCGCCGCCGTGGTGCGTTTTCGTCGCTATTTCGCCGCAATCTACCTCGAATTGGTCGTTCGCTTCGCTTCCGCACATTGCCGCAAGCTCAAAGCCGTCGCCGAACTCTACGCCCTTGACGCCGGGAATTGCGAAAAGAAGTCTTGAAAGTCCGCACTCGAAGCCGTCGAAAAGGCTATCGCCCAAGCTCTTTTTTATGCCGCTTATCACGCACTCAACTCTTCCGCCGACAGAGTCTTTTTCAGCACTTGCTTTTGAAATCTCTTCCGAAAAAGCCATTTTGTCGTCATCTGAAAGCGCAGGAAAATCCGTAAGGCGTGGAGCGTTTACGGCAAGAGCGTATTGCGTTTTGTAGCTTATTCCTTGCGTTTTTCCAACGGTTGATAGGTACGCTTTTACCGAAATTCCCTCTTTTTCAAGCTGCTGTTTTGCGATGCCGCCTGCTATCATAAGACCTACCGTCAGTCTTCCCGAATACTTGCCACCGCCTTTGAGGTCAACGGTGTCGCCGTATTTTTTTATCGCCGCAAAGTCTGCGTGAGAAGGCCTCGGAATGCGTCCCGAGAAGTCGTAATCGGAGCTTTTGACGTCTTTATTCGCAACGGTGGCTATTATATCGCTTCCGCCGTTTTGCCTTGAAATTTCTACCTTATCGTCCTCTTTTCTGTCCGTTGAAAGGAAGCTTCTTGGCTTTCTGAGATCGACGTATTTCTGCAAAGCGATTTCATCTATATTTATGTCTTTTTTAAGTCCCGTTACCGTCGTTGTTATTCCGTCGCCGTGGGAAGTCCCCTCTATCTCGACGGTAAGGCGTTTTCCTTGCCATACGCTCATTTCACGATACCTCCAAGTCTTTGTAAGTCCTCAAAAAATTGCGGAGCGGACTTTGAGACCGCCTCGACGCCCTTTATCTCGCCGCCGATTTTGAGAAGTGCGATAGCTCCCGCCATTGCTATCCTATGGTCGAAAAAGCTGTCTATTACGCCACTTTTAGGCGTGCCGCCAAATACAGTTAAGGCGTTATCTTTTAAGCTAAATTCAACCCCTATCGCCGTCAGAAGGGCGCAAATGCTCTTTATTCTGTCGCTCTCCTTGAAGCGAAGTCTGTTTACGTTTTTAAGGGTGCTTTCCCCTTGGCAAAAAGCCGCTAAAACGGCAAGCGTCGGGGCAAGGTCGGGGGCGGTGTCTACGTCAAACGCAAAGGGCGTTAGCCTTTCCGCCTTTTTTACCCTTACGGCGTCGCCGTTTCGTGAAACGGTAGCACCTGCGCTTCCCAAAACGCTCACGAACGCTTCGTCGGGTTGATATGAGCTCTCCGAAAGTCCCGTTACGGTAACCTCTCCCGTAAGCGCACCGCCGAGGAGATAATACGAAGAAGTCGAGTAGTCGCCGCAAGCCTTGTAAACTCCGCTCGATACGTATTTCTGATCACCCTCGACAAAATATCCGTCGGGCGTTTTTTGAACTGAAATTCCAAAGCTTTTGAGAGTATTTACCGTCATTTCGACGTATTTTTCGCTCTTTAAGGGGGAAGTCAAAGTTATCTCGCTATCCCCTTTCAAAAGAGGCAGTGCAAACAGCAGTCCCGATACGTATTGGGAACTTACGCTTCCCGATATTTCAAAGCGACCCGAGGTGAGCTTTCCGTCTATTGTAACGCCGCATTCCGTTCGTTTTGCCGTGATATTATGAGCTTCCAAGGTCGATATAAGCTCGTCCATAGGGCGGTTTTTGAGGGTGTTTTCTGTCTCTATCTCGTACTTTCCGCCTATTGCGCACAAAATCGGAAGTAGCAGTCTATACAGCGTGCCACTCTCGCCGACCGTTATTTTTCCCTCGTTTTTTTGCGTTTCGGGAGAGGTGATCTCGCCATCTGAAAATTTACAACCGAGAGCCGAAAGAGCGGTTATTGCGCTTTTTACGTCGCCTGAAAGGGTGAAATTTTCTATCTTAGTCGTCGAGCCAAACGATAGGTATGAAGCAAGAAGAAGCCTAATAAGCTCGGACTTTGAGGATATTGCCGATATACTGCCGCAAAGCGCAGATCTTTCTATCTTCTTATTCAATTGAAAGCATCTCCTTTGCCTCGTTTAACGTGTATTTTTGGCGTTTGACGCTGCCTATTCCCATAGGAATTATCAGCTCTATTCTGTCGCCGTCGCTCTTTTTGTCCTTTATTATATACCTTGAAAGATCGGACGCTTTGCAAGGCATATCACTCTTTAAGCCAAGCTTTGCGTAAAGCTCTGTTATTTTCCGGAAGTCCTCTTTTCCTATAAGTCCGTGATTCAGCGAGCGTTCAAGCATATAATAGGTGCCTATCGCTACCGCTTCGCCGTGGGAGACCTCAAAATCCGTCGCTTTCTCTATTGCGTGCCCTACCGTGTGCCCTAAGTTGAGTATCGCACGATCTCCTGCGTCTTTCTCGTCTTTTTCTACTATTTCGCTTTTATATTCGACGCACCTTGTTATTATATTCTCTATCGGGGCATCGTCCGAAAGAAGCTCGTAAATAGTCTTGTCTAAGACGGCGTACTTAATTATCTCGCCCAAGCCGTTTTTGTACTCCTTTTCCGATAGGGTCGATAGCAGCTCTGTATCTTCTATAACGAGGCTTGGTTGATAAAACGAGCCGACGAGGTTTTTGCCGTATTCGGTGTTTATTCCCGTCTTGCCGCCGACAGAGGAATCTACCTGCGCTAAAAGGCTCGTCGGGACGTTGATGAAGGCTATTCCTCGCATATATACGCTTGCGGCAAAGCCTGCTACGTCGCCGACCACTCCGCCGCCGAGAGCTATTATCGCATCACGTCTTGTGAAGCCGTTTTTAAACAAAAACCCGAGTATCTCCTCGACGGTCTTTGACGTCTTATTCTGCTCGCCGCCCTCAAAAACGAAGGGATAAACGCAAAAACCGCTTGCGGAAAGTGAGTCGCAAGCGATATTTTGATAAAGTGAGCCTACCGTCTTGTCCGTTATGACGGCTATTTTGTGAAAACGGGAGATATTTGCCGTGAAAGTGCCCAGATCATGCAAAATTCCACGACCTATTACGACGTCGTATTTTTTTGACGCAGATACCTCTATCCTTTTCATATCTCCCTCCGTTTTTTATACAGTTTTGCCTATTGCCGCAGCAATTTTTTTCATTTCCTCAAATATCTCTCCGAAGCGTTCCACAGTTACCGACTCTTCGCCGTCGCAAAGTGCCTCGGAAGGCTTGTCGTGGACCTCTATCATCACGCCGTCCGCTCCTGCCGCTACCGCCGCTTTTGCCATGCTCTCTACGTATTCGTAATGGCCTACGGCGTGGCTTGGGTCTACTATGACGGGATAATCGCAAAGGCTTTTTAATACGGGAACTGCGGAAAGGTCGAGGGTGAATCTCGTAGATCTTTCAAACGTCCTTATGCCTCGCTCGCAAAGTATTATCTTATCGTTGCCCTCGCTTTCGATATATTTTGCGGAAAGTAAAAGCTCCTCTATCGTGTTTGAAAAGCCACGCTTCAAAAGTACGGGCTTATTCGTCCTGCCGACAGCTTTCAAAAGCTCGAAATTCTGCATATTCCTTGCGCCTATCTGCAAAATATCTACGTCGTCGAAGTTCTGAATGTGGTTTATGCCCGTAACCTCCGTTACGACGGGCATTTTGAGCTCTTTTTTCACCTTTTTGATTATCTCTAACCCCTCGTCGAAAAGTCCTTGGAAGGTGTCGGGAGAGGTGCGAGGCTTGTACGCTCCGCCACGAAGTACGCTTGCGCCGACTGCCTTTACAGCTCTTGCTATGCGCATGAGCTGTTCTTCGCTCTCGACCGCACAAGGTCCTGCTATGACGACGAAATCTTTGCCGAAATTCACGCCGTTTACCGTCAAAATCTTTCCGTTTTTCATGTCTACTTTACGTCTATATATTCCCTTACCTTTAATTTTGCGCCGCAATTTTTTGCTATTTCCGCCGCCTTTTCTACGTCTACGCCGTCGACCTTAACGACGGACATCACAGTCTCTATGCCTTCCTCAACGCACTCACGGGTGAACTTTATAAGCTCGTCAAAGCCCTCTTTGCCGTATAAACAGTGGCATATCGCATCGTATTTTTCGCTGTCCGTCTGATTGAGAGAGACCGACACTACGTCGATAGCTCCTTTAAGCTCATTTGCGATGCTCCTTTTGTTTATCCTGTTGCCGTGCCCGTTGGTGTTAAGTCTCGTCCTTTTGCCAAACGCTCTGAAGTATTTGCCTAATTCCGTCATAAGCTCTACCCTTTCCGTAGGCTCGCCGTAGCCGCAAAATACCACCTCGGAATATCTCCCCAAGTCGTCGATAGAGGCTACTACCTCGTCAAAAGTCGGCTCTTTTTCAAGCCAAAGCTCGTAGCCCTCGTAGGTATCCTTGTTCCTTACGCAAAACTCGCACGCATTGGTGCATTTGTTCGTTAAGTTTATATACAGCTTGCCGTCTATCTCGTATGAATAGACGCTGCTTCTTTTTGAAGTCAAATCTCTTCCCTCCATTTTACAGCAAGGTCTGCTTTTCGCCCTCGTGGGTAACGCCTCGCTCCTTTATGTATTTCGTCCACTTGATGTAGCCGTAAGTCGTGTTGGTGAAGTAGCCTGCTTTCAAGACCAAAAGCACCCACTGCCCCGACAGAATGTTTATTACCGTTTCAAGCCCTGCGCAGATATACCAAGCTATCCACTGCTCACGGAAGCGGAACAGTATGAAAAGTCCGTTGGCTATGCCGACTGCCGATGCGCAGGCGTCGAGGTAGCATACTATCTTCTGCGCCAAGGGGTCGCCTGCCAAGATGCCGTAATCGTCGATAAACAACGTCATTAAATATCCTACGACGAATGTCCAAACGGCTATTCCTGCAACTAAAAGCACCTCTTGCCAGCCTTTCAGCGTTCTTACGACCGTCAAGTCTTCTTTGTCCTCGTCACGGTGCTTATGCCAGTTGACGAAGCTGATTATATCGATCGGTATCCAGAAAAAAAGCGTCGTTGCCATCGTCGCAAAGCGGTACATGCATACGATGCAGATGGCTATCTCCGTTATCTCTACAAAAAGCGACACGATGAAGTTCCATTTGGACTGCTTTGATATGAGCAGCTCGCAAAGGATATTCAGGAACACGTCGAGAAGATAAAGCGTCATTATTATGCCGCCGTTGACGCCACCTACGTCCTCTTCGGGAAACAGGAAGGCGAAAATAAACGCCAAAACGGTTATCGAGAAAAACCACACCTTTTCGTAAGTCGTGAAGTAATTCCATAAATTTTTTGCTCTTTCCTTTAACATATATACCTCTATGGTAAAAAAATTTAAGTCAACGCTCGTCAAAAAAGCGAAATGACTTCCGCTTTTTTAAGATTATAACATAAATGAGGCGGTTTTTACTAATATTTTAAGCAAAAAAAGATGCGGCGAAGTACGTTTCGCCGCAAAAATGCGAATATTTTTTCGCTTTTTTATTTTATTCTACCTCTAAGACGGCGCACTTTAAGTAAAGCGACTCGTCAGTACCTAAAAGCGAGGGGTGATCACGAGATTGAGTGCGAAGCTCTAATAAGCTTACCTTTCTGCCGCTCTCGACGGCGGCGGTCTTTATCATATCTAAAAAGAGCGGGACGGTGAGATAGTGCGAGCAGGAAAAAGTAGCTAAGTAGCCGCCGCTTTTTACTATCTTCAGCGCATTGACGTTGATGTCGTTGTAGCCTTTTATCGCTTCCTTGACCTTGTCGGACGTTTTGGTGAACGCAGGGGGATCGAGGACGACTAAGTCGAAGCGTCTGCCCTCTTTTCTGAAATCTCTCAATTTCTCAAAAACGTCGGCGCACTCCGTCGTTATATTGGTAAAGCCGTTGAGCCTTGCGTTTTCACGCACTTTTTCGAGAGCAGTTTCGGATATATCGCACGCAACGACCTCTTTTGCGCCTGCCTTTGCGGCGTTGAGTGAAAATCCGCCCGTGTGGCAGAAGCAGTCCAAGACATCGGAGCTTTCGTCGATATATCTCCTGATATTGAGCCTGTTCTCCTTCTGATCGAGGAAATAGCCCGTTTTCTGCCCGTTTTCCAAGTCTACGAGCATCTTTATGCCGTTCTCCGTTATCTCGACTATCGGGTCGAATTCGCCGTACAAAAAGCCTTTTGTGAGCGGCAATCCCTCTTTTTCACGCACCTTTACGTCGCTTCGCTCGTATATGCCCTTGGGGGAGAATATCTCGACTAAGATATCTACTATCATGTCCTTGCGCTTTTCCATGCCGAGCGCAAGTATCTGCACGGAAAGGTAGTCGCCGTATTTATCAACTATAAGCGCAGGAAGTCCGTCAGCCTCGCCGAATACTACGCGGCAGTTATCCGAAAAGCCGAGCTTTTGACGTTTTTGCCAAGCAAGCTCTATCTTTTTCTTAAAAAACTCCCTGTCGATAGTCTCGTCCTTTCTTGTGAGAAGCCTGACTATTATCTTCGAGGCGTGGTTGATGTAGCCGCTGCCTATATAGCGGCCGTCATAGGAGTATACCTTTGCGATACTGCCCTGCACGTCCTTGCCCTCTATTTTTGCGACCTCGTTGGCGTATACCCAAGGATGACCCTGCAAAAGGCGTTTTTCTTCGTTCTTTTTGAGTGTTAATGTATAAGTCATAAATGCGTTTTATCCCTTAAAAAAGCAGGGTAACTCCCTGCTTTTCGGTGTTTTTTTGCCGTTTTACGCTATTTCAAGTGCAAGCTCCATCATCTCTCTGAACGACACCTGTCTCTCTTCGGCAGGGAGTGCCTCGCCCGTTACGATGCTGTCCGAAATGGTGCAGATGCAAAGAGCGTTCTTGCCTGCTCTTGCGGCGTTCATATACAGAGCAGCCGCTTCCATCTCTACCGCCATTACGCCCATTTTCGCCCAATCCATCGTGGAATTGGAGTCGTCGTAGAAGGTATCGGAGGAAAGAACGTTTCCAAAGTGCAGGTTGAGTCCGAGCTTCTTTGCCGCTTCGTCCGCTTTTTTGACTAACTTATAGGACGCTATCGGAGCGAACGTTCCCGGAAGAGAAAACTGGCTTCCGTAATTCGAGTTCGTACATGCGCCGACGCCTATTACTATATCCCTCAGATTGATGTCCTTCTGTATTGCGCCTGCAGAGCCTATTCTTATGATATTCTCTACTCCGTAGAAGTTGAAAAGCTCGTAGGAATATATGCCGATAGAGGGCATTCCCATGCCCGACGCCATTACCGTTACTCTCTTTCCCTTATACGTTCCCGTATAGCCTTGAACGCCTCTTACGTTGTTGACTAAGACGGCATCCTCCAAAAAGGTCTCTGCAATGAATTTTGCTCTCAAAGGATCGCCAGGCATAAGTACGGTCGGCGCAAAATCCCCTATTTTTCCGCTGTTGTGAGCTGTAGGTACGTTGGACATGTTATTTCTCCTTGTTTATCTTTATTACTACTGCAAAAAGCAAATTGCTTTTGCTCTTCGATAGTATTTTAAGCCAATAATTTGTTTTTGTCAACACTTGACTTTTGAAAGAGTATATTCTATCATAAAATTTATGGAAAAACCTTTTGAAAGAAGTGAATTGTTGTTAGGAGTCGGCTCGACGGACGTGCTTTCTTCAAAGAAAGTCGCTGTTATCGGCGTCGGCGGCGTCGGCGGCTACGTCGTTGAGGCGTTGGCTCGCTCGGGAGTTGGCAGATTCTTGCTCGTTGACGGAGACAGGGTGGCTGTTTCTAACTTAAACCGTCAGATAATCGCACTTAACTCTACGGTAGGACGCTTTAAGACGGACGTTTTTAAGGAGCGAATACTCGACATTAACCCAAGTGCCGAGGTTACGGCGTTGAACCTGTTTTATCTCCCCGAAAAGGCGGACGAGCTCGATCTTTCGGACTGCGATTACGTCGTCGATTGCATCGATACCGTTACGGCAAAGCTTGACATCGCCAAAAGGTGCTTTGCGCTAAACATCCCCGAGATCTCCGCTATGGGTGCGGGCAACAAGCTCGACCCGACTAGGTTCGAGATAGCAGACCTTTATTCTACATCCGTTTGTCCGCTCGCAAAAGTAATGCGCCGAGAGCTGAAAAAAGCAGGAATAACAAAGCTTAAAGTAGCGTACTCCAAGGAAGAGCCGAAGGTTACCGGGGAAAGTACCTTTGAAAACGGCAGGCGCATCCGCCCGACGACGGGAAGTTTGCCTTTCGTGCCGAGCGTTATGGGTCTTCTGATAGCAAGGGAAGTAGTGCTTGACTTGCTGGAAATAAAATAAATTTTGGCGTTTTAAGGCAGGGATACCCCCCCTGCCTTCGTTGATTTTTAGGGGAATTTGTGTTAAAATTATATTTTATAACACCTCGGAATTTGTCGGATTTTGACGAATTTTGTCGAATTTCCCGTTTGACGGATCGTTTTTGGCTATAATTTTCTTTTAAGGATGGAGATACGAATGAAAAAGGAAAAGAAAAAGGGGCTTATTATGAGGTTTATACCTTATTACAAGCCGCATATGAAGCTTTTTACCATCGATATGATATGCGCTTTCGTTATATCGTGCGTTAACCTCGTTTACCCTATTATTACGAGGAATATCATCAACACCTACGTCCCCAACAAGGCAATGGAGTCTATGATAATCGCACTTGCGGCACTTCTTTCGATGTATATCATCAAGGCTCTTCTCAACTTCGTGTTGCAGTATTGGGGACACTTGGTCGGCGTTCGCATGCAGGCGGATATGAGGCGTGAGCTTTTTAATCACCTCGAGAAGATGCCGTTTTCGTACTTTGACGAGAACAAGACGGGATCTATTTTATCGAGGCTTACGAGCGACCTTTTTGAGATCTCCGAGCTTGCGCACCACGGCCCTGAGGATATATTCTTATCGCTTATCACCCTCATCGGCTCGTTTGCAGTGCTCTCACAGATAAACCTTTTGTTATCCGTCATCATTTTTGCGTTTATTCCTATCGGCGTTATCTTTATCGTTTTCATGAGACAAAGGCTCAGCACCTCGTCCAAAAAGCTTCGTGAGAAAACGTCCGCCATCAACGCACAGATCGAAAGTTCTATTTCGGGCATACGTGTCGCAAGAGCGTATTGCAGTGAGGAGCACGAGGCGCAAAGGTTCGAGGAGTGCAACGCCGAGTTCGTTCAGGCTAACGGACAGCGTTATAAGGTCATGGGACAGTTCTTCTCCTCTATGCAGTTCTATCTCGACATTATCTATTTCGTCGTCTTAACGGCAGGCGGAGTGTTCTATTATTTCGGAAAGATAGACTTAACAGACTTTTTGACCTATCTTCTTTATATTTCGACGCTTATTTCTCCTATACGTGTGCTGGCGTCTATTTTTGAGCAGATACAGTTAGGTCTTTCGGGATTCCAAAGGTTTACGGAAATAATGGATATGCCGACAGAACGGGAAAGCGAAAACGCTGTCGATATCGGAAGGCTTGCAGGCGACATAGTTTTTTCTGACGTTACTTTTTCTTACGACAACAAGGAAGAGCGCAACGTCATCGACGGGTTCGATATGCACATCCCTGCAGGAAAGACCGTCGCACTCGTCGGACCGTCTGGCGGCGGAAAGACTACTATCTGCCACCTTATACCGAGGTTTTACGACATCGAAAGCGGAAAGATAACTATCGACGGAATCGATACGTCTACGATGACGAGAAGCAGTCTTCGCAAGAACATCGCTATCGTTCAGCAGGACGTATTCCTCTTTAACGCTACTATTAAAGAGAATATCGCTTACGGCGACCACAACGCAACAGACGAGATGATAATCGCCGCCGCTAAGCGTGCTAACATCCACGATTACATCCTGACTCTCCCCGACGGCTACAACACCAACATCGGTGAGCGTGGCGTTAAGCTCTCCGGCGGACAGAAGCAACGTATATCTATCGCAAGGGCGTTTTTGAAGAACGCACCTATCCTTATCCTCGACGAGGCGACGAGCGCACTCGACAACGCTACCGAAATGCTTATACAAGAGTCCCTCGCAGAGCTTTCTAAGGGACGCACGACGTTGGTCGTTGCGCACAGGCTTTCGACCGTCAAGAACGCTGACGAGATTCTCGTTATTACCGACGAGGGCGTTAAGGAAAGCGGCTCGCACGAGGAGCTTATTGCGATGAACGGTATTTATAAGACGCTGTACGACTTCCAGTTTAAGAATCTGTAATATCAGGCTTTTTAAGTCTTTTTTATGAATAGCGCCCGACGAAAAGGTATTTCGTCGGGCGTTGTTTTGTTCAAGGAGCACTTTCAAACGCTTTTTGGTGGCTGGGGTGAGCAAAACTGAGGGTTGACAGTGAAAAAGGTTCGATAAGGTGGTTGAAAAAGACGTATTAGTTTGTTTGAGAACAAACTAATACCCGAGGGTTTGCGGTTACGCTGCCCGAGATTCCGAAATAGCACTGCATTGCGCTTTCGTGCTTAAAGCACGAAAGTTCGACTACGCTTTAGATACGGCGGGCAGCGGGCGGAGCGGTGGGTTCTAGCCGTTGTTTGTGGGAATAATAATTATAATTAAGAGTAGCCGTGGCGTGGCAAAGCGGAGTTTAGTTGGAGTAGTTAGTTTTTGGCGGCAGTAAACCACCGCCATACGGGTGTGAGAGCATTAGAAAAGGCAGAGTGAGTACTCTGCCTTTGGTTTTTTGTTGTAGATCAGGGATTAGTTTGCTTTACGTCCAACGAAGCCGTTGAGATGTGAAGCGAAGTTTGAGTGAATAGTCACGTTCCGGCAAAGCTTTTTTATAAGGGGCGGTCAGTCAAGTTCTTCGACGTAGTTGACATATTCGAGGGAAGCTATTGCCGCTATTATATCGTCGTGTCTGACGAATTTTTTGAACTCGCCCGAGATTATCGTTAAGGCTATCGAGTATACGTAAAGTCCGCTATTAACGTACGCTGTATTGAACTCGATGTCGTCTACCTTTAAGCCGAGTCTTCTTATTGCCGTTACGAAATCCTGCAGGGAATTGCGGCTTTTGAGCTCTAAGTGTATCTCGAAGTGGTTGGAGCGTCTCTTGAAGCCGTATTCGAGCTTGGTAAACAGCGCCAAGCACATCATATAGGCAAAGAACGCTATCAATGCGGTGCAGTATAGGTCAAGACCTATTAGCACCGATACGAAGCACGCTCCCCACAGTGCGACAGACGTCGTTAAGCCCTTGAGCTGACTCTTGGAGCTATAAAGTATTGTATTGGAGCTTACTATCGCAATGCCTATCACCGTTGCGCCGATAGCCAAGGAAAATTTTGCGCCCAATACCGTTATTATATATTTATCCAGCATGCCTGCAAGCATCGAGACGAGCGATATAAGCATGAAAGTCCTCATGCCTGCCGCATGTCTTTTTGTTGCTCTCTCACAGCCTACTATCGTTCCCAAAAAGATCGACAGCGCAACTTTAAGCGCAACGCCGCCTACAGTCAGCCCTAAGCACCAATCACCTAAAAAATTCGCTATTACGTCGTTCATATCTATCACCTTCTGTTAATAAATTTCGTGTTGTGGTCGCCTGCCGAGATGACCTCTAAATACTCGTCGGCGGCATCCGAGAAAGCCCTCTCCTCTTCGCTTCGGGCGTAGCTTTCTCTGTCTATCTCTGCTTGTATGGCTTTCATGCGCTCTATGAGTATCTCCCTCTCGCTCTTTTGAGGTATCTCCTCGTGTTTTTCTTCCTCTGCTTTTCCGCCGATAGCTCCCGAAAGCGTCAGCGCAAGCTTTGCCATCGCAGGGCCTATAAGTTCGTACAGTATGCTTGACGACATTATTATCGTCTGTATCACCGTGCCCGTCTCGCCGCCTATAGTTCTTGCGGCAAGCTCGGAAAGTCCTATCGCAACGCCTGCTTGCGGAATGAGCGCTAAGCCGAGCGTCAACGTAGTCTTACGGGGCTTTTTTGCTATCTTGCAACCTGCGTATGCGCCGACATATTTGCCCAATATCCTCACGATGAAGTACAGTACGCCGATAAGAAGCAGTGGTACTCCTGCAACATCTGTCGAGGCATCAAACAGCGTGTCGAGGCGGAAGCTCATACCTGATCTTACGAAGAAAAACAAGAGTATGGGCGGTGAAAAGTAGTTGAGCTGTTTGAAGAGTCTGTCGTCGTCCGAGACGTTGATATACACCGCTCCCATGACCATGCACGCCATAAGGGGCGATACGTTGAGCGCCGCTCCTACGCCGCACAGCACGAAAAGCAGTGCTATCGACACTATAAGCCTATTGTCAGTCGAGCGTTTGGTCATTAAGACCTTGAGCAACAAGCCCAAGCCTACGCCTAAGGCTATCATCAGCGTGTTATACAAAAAGGGCAAGAGCACCGCTTTTGAGTCTACGCTCCCAGATATTGACGCCATTGCGACGGATATCGCTACGGAAAATGCGAAAAGCGATACGACGTCGTCTAAAGCGACGACTGATATAAGCGTGTCGACGAAATCTCCCTTTGCCTTGGTCTGGCGTATCGTCATGAGAGTCGAGGCAGGTGCGGTAGCAGACGCCAAGGACGCTAAGACGAGTGAAAACGCCATGCCTAAATTCAGTACGAAATAGGTAAGAACAAAGACGAAAACGGACGCTACGAGCGCCTCTAAGACCGTTATTACCGCAAGCTGCTTGCCCTTGCCACGAAAAGCCGAAATGCGGAAATACTCGCCTGCGCTGAACGCTATGAATGCAAGTGCAATATCGGATACGAACGCAGAGCCGTCTATGACGTTCTGCGGCACTAAGTTAAGGCAGAAAGGCCCTATCAGTATGCCTGCGACGATATACGCAGTTACGTTCGGAAGGCGCAATAATTTCGTAAGGCGGGTCATGAAAAAACCCACCCCGAGTATTATCGCTATTGCCAAAATTACCGCAGATACCGGTGAGGTCGTCTGCAGTCTGTCGTACAATAATTCCATTGTTATATATCTTGAAATGATCCTTAATTTTATTTGCAAACTCAACAATCGCATACGGTCTTGTACGCTTTATCGCCAAATTTACTGCGTTTTGCACGCTTTTTCCTATCTATATCGACGTATCTTAGCACAAAGTTTCCGCAAAGTCAATAGCTATTGCGAAAATCGTCAAGTTCTTTTACTTTCGACAAGAAGCGCACCGTTTTTATTTGCGAAAAAGTCCAAAAAGCAGGGTTTTATTGGTAAAAACGGTTTTTCGTTTGGAAATTTTACGACGATATTATATACTGTATCTATACAAAAAATTGCCTAATATTTCGGCAACAAGGAGAAGTACTTATGGAAAACAAATATCACGGCACTAAAACGGAACAGAACTTGCTCGAAGCGTTCGCAGGTGAGTCGCAAGCGAGAAACAAGTATACTTATTTTGCGTCTAAAGCTAAAAAAGAGGGCTACGAGCAGATCGCCGAGCTTTTCTTGAAGACAGCAGACAACGAAAAGGAACACGCTAAAATGTGGTTTAAGGAGCTTTGCGGTATCGGTACGACGGCCGAAAACCTCGTCGCTGCCGCTGAGGGAGAAAACTACGAGTGGACGGATATGTACGAGGGCTTCGCTAAGACCGCAGAGGAAGAGGGCTTTTCGGAGCTTGCCGCTAAATTCCGCCTCGTTGCCGCTATCGAGAAACGGCACGAAGAGCGTTACCGTGCGTTGCTCAGAAACGTCGAGGCGCAGGAGGTCTTTTCAAAAAGCGAAGTCAAGGTATGGGAGTGCAGAAACTGCGGTCATATCGTAATCGGCGAGAAAGCGCCCGAGGTCTGCCCTACTTGCGCACATCCTAAGGCGTATTTCGAGATACACGCAGAGAATTATTAAGCGTTGGTTTTTTGCGGCGGTCGCTTTTGCGGTCGTCGCTTTTTTTGTTTTATTCAGGGGAAACTTTTCCCGAAGCGAAAAGTTTCCCATTTTAGTATTGGGGGCAAAACCGAGGGTTGACAGTGAAAAAGATTCGATAAGGTGGTTGAAAAAGACGTATTAGTTTATTTGAGAACAAAGTAATACCCGAGGGTTTGCGGTTACGCTGCCCCGAGATTCCGAAATAGCACTGCATTGCGCTTTAGAGACAACGGGCAGCGTGCGAAGCGGTGGGTTCTAGCGGAGTTTGAGTGAAAAATTATTATAGTTAAGAGTAGCAGTGGCGGTGGTGGTAAAGCGAAGTTTGGTGGGAGTAGTCAGTTTTTTGGCAATCCTTTCCTATAGGCGTTTAACGCCGAATCACCTCACCTCTTTAGAAGGAGGCTTTAGTAAGGATGCTGTTGCTATTAGAATTTTAGGAAGCTAAGTTTTAATTTCTATCCTAAGTTTGAGAGAGTAATTGCGGTAGTTGGCAATCCCGAAGTACACTTCGACGACAGCTCCCTTTACACAAAGGAGCCTTTCATATGGTTTGCTCGTTATTAGACTGTGGCGGGAGCAAGCCCCGCCCTACGGTAAGTGGGGAACAACGTTATTGATTATAAGCGAAGTCTTTGGTAATAGTTTTTATTATTTGTAAGTGCGAAATAGTTCAAAGGATAACGGAAAAGATAAAAAAACGGAATTAAGTAGGGATGATTGCGTATTTGTGGTGGTTTAACGAAATTTTTATTCGACGGTCACGCTTTTGGCGAGGTTTTTCGGTCTATCGACGTCTTTGCCGTCGAGAACTGCCAAGTGATAGGCAAAAAGCTGATAAAAGGTAGCCGCAAGTATCGGTGAAAGCTCGCTTTTTGTGCTTGGCAGCACGAACTTATCTGTGTCTTGGGGTAGTATCAGGGACAGATCTTCTGTTGTGAGAGTTATTGTTTTTGCGCCTCGGGCGTTTGTTTCGGAGGCGTTGGATGCCGTTTTTTGAGCGTATTTTTGCTGGGTGGTCGTTGCAAAGCACACCGTATTTTTATCGACGAGCGATATTGTGCCGTGCTTAAGCTCGCCCGACGGGTAGCCCTCGGCGTGGCGGTAGGTTATCTCCTTTAATTTCAGCGCCGCTTCAAGCGACAGGGCATAGTCTTCTCCCCTTCCGATGAAGAAAAATTTGCGTTTTTTGCGTAAATTTTTCGCCAAGTCCGCTATCTTGGGCTCATTTTTTATCACCTCTGTGATATTGTCTGAAAGGGCTTTTAACGACTCGCCGTACCCTTTTATTTCGCTTTTTGCGATATTCCCCTTTGCTCGACCTATCGCTACCGTAAGGGTGAAAAGAGCTACGCACTGCGCCGTATACGCTTTCGTCGTCGCTACCGCTATCTCCCGTCCTGCGTTCGTCGGGAGCACTACGTCCGCTTCTCTTGCAAGCTTCGAGCCTTTGACGTTGACGATGCCTACAGTTTTTATGCCGTGCGCCTTTGCTATCCTCGTCGCTTGCAGGGTATCCGCCGTCTCGCCCGACTGGCTTATTGCGACGAAAATTGCGTTTTTTGCCGTCATTAGCGTAAAGTCGGTAACTTCGGACGCTATCATGACTTCTACGGGAATCTTCGCTAATTTCTCCGCTATATTCTTGAAATACAGTCCTGCGTGATAAGCTGATCCGCACGCCGCAACGTATATCTTCTTCAAGCGCCAAAGAGTGAAGTCCGAAAGCTTATATTTTTCCATATCAAAGCGCTCTATATCGTACTCTTCGAGCGTTCTTTTTATCGCCTCGGGCTCGTCTTCTATCTCCTTTCGCATATAGTGCGAAAAGCCCTTTTTGTCTGCTTCCGTTCGACTTTTTTCAATTTTTTCGGGGCGTTTGCCTATTTTTGAAAGCGAGCTATCGTAAAAACAGCCGCCCTTTTCGGATATTTCCACTATCTCGCCGTCCTCTACCTCGAAAAACTCGGCGGCGTTTTCTATCGCCAAAACGTCGCTTGCAAGGTAGCTTCCGTCAGACGTTTCCGCTAAAACGAGCGGACTTTTGCGGCAAAAGCCGTATACCTTATGCGTAGCTCCCTCGAACATCGCCGCAACGGCAAAAGAGCCTTTGAGCGACTTTACGGTGCGTTTTATTGCTATCAAAGGGTCTCCCTCGAAGTTTTGTTCAAGTAATGCAGCTATGACCTCGCTGTCGGTGTCGCCGTAAAACTCGTAGCCAACGCCTTTTAGCTGTTCTTTGAGCTCTTCTACGTTTTCTATTATGCCGTTGTGGACTATTGCGACCCTTTTATTTTGCGATATATGCGGATGAGCGTTCTTCTCGCACACCTTGCCGTGCGTTGCCCACCTCGTATGACCTATGCCGCAAGCGCCTTTTGGCTTTATCTCGTCTATTTTTTCAGCAAGCGCCTCCACCTTGCCGACGCTTTTTATTACCCTCGTTCCCTCTTTGCTCTCTATCGCAACGCCTGCCGAGTCGTAGCCTCTGTATTCAAGCCGTTTTAATCCGAATATCAGCTTTTCGGCGGCGTTTTTACTTCCGACATATGAAATTATTCCGCACATATCTTCTCCTATTTTATCAGCGTTAAGGGGGCTATCCGTTCCCCCTTTTTGACTATTGCGCCCGGTGTCGCTACGCAGTTACAGCCTATATCTGCGTTATCACCTATCATGCCGCCTAATTTTCGCATGCCAGTTTCTACGAACTCCTTGCCGCCGTAGCGAACGCTCTTTTCGTCTAAACGAAGGTTTGAAAGTATCGCTCCTGCGCCTAAGTTTACGTTCTTGCCCAAGATGCTGTCGCCGACGTAGTTATAATGGGGCGCTTTCGCTCCGTCAAGAAGTATCGAGCCTTTTATTTCTGTAGAATTCCCGACAACGCAGTTTTCGCCTATTATCGCATTGCCTCTGATATACGCACCGCTTCTTATCTCCGCCATTTTACATATTATGCAGGGGCGTTCTATAGTTGCAAGGGGTGAAACTTTCGCCGTTTTATGTACGAAAACGCAAGGTGAAAGCTCGAGAAACTCCGAAGAAATATCCCGTGAAAGTCGCTCTATTATCTCGGGAAGATTTTTGAGCACCTCGAAAGGGTACTTGCTTCTTGCAAAAAACTCCTCTGCTATCGTGCCAATAAAATCAAACAGCGTTTCCGTCGTTCCCTCTCTTCCGCTTACTCGCTTTCTTTTATTATTTCGCATACCTTTTTTGCCACCTCTTCGCTTTTTTCCTCTTCCTCGCACGAGCAAGTGATGCGTATTACGCTTTCAGTGCCGCTTGCCCGAACGAGCAGTTTTTTGGCGGCGTATTTTTCTCTCAAAACGGCTATTTTCGCCTTGAAATCGCCGTTTTCCGCTATATTTTTCTTGTCGGTCGGGTAATTTATCGTACACTCAAAGCAGGGCTTATACTTTGAAAACAGCGTCGAGAACGGGCATTTATTTTTTATCGCCAAGTCCGAAAGGAGCAGTGCCGTCATTACGCCGTCGCCGCTTCGCATCAGCTTTCTGACTATTATATGACCTGACTTTTCGCCGCCGAGCGAGTAGCCCTTTTTTAGCCTTTCTGCGACGAATCTATCGCCCGTTTGCGTCGTTACGGTATCTATGCCGACCTCTTTCAGCGACGAACTTAAACCGATATTGCTGTCGACTGTCGCAACGACGGCGTTGTTTTCTAAGCTACCACGCTCTTTTAATGCTATTGCCAAGGCAAACAGTATTCCGTCGCCGTCAACGACCTTGCCGCTTTCGTCTATCGCTATGCACCTGTCTCCGTCGCCGTCGAACGCAAAGCCGAAGTCCGCTCCGCTCTCAACGACCGTTTTTTGAAGGCTTTTCGTGTCGGTCGCTCCGCAATGGTGATTTATGTTTGTGCCGTCAGGATCGTCGTTTATCGCAACGACCTTTGCGCCGAGCGACGAAAAGACCGTCTTTGCTATCATATACGCACTGCCGTTTGCTGTGTCTAACGCTATTTTGTAGCCCTTGAATGAATTGGACGGTACGGAAAGAAGGGTGGACATATATCTGTTCCTGCCTGAAAAATAATCCTCGACCTTGCCTATTTCGCCGCCCGTCTTTAGCGGAAAGCTGTTTTTGCCGTCGAGGTAGTCCTCTATCTTTTTTATAAGATCATCGTCCGCTTTCTCGCCAAAAGAGTTTATTATCTTTATGCCGTTGTCGCTATATTCGTTGTGGCTTGCCGATATCATTACCGCCGCATCGAAGCCGTCCGAAAAGGCAATGTGGCTAACCGACGGCGTTGTCGTTACGTGAAGAAGGTAGGCATCGCCGCCGCTTGCCGTTATGCCCGAAACGAGCGCAGATTCGAGCATATAGGACGAGCGGCGTGGGTCTTTGCCGATGAGTATCCTCGCTTTTTTATCCGTTCCAAAGTATCCGCCCAAAAACCTGCCTATATCGTAAGCGTGCTTTGGTGTTAAAGACATATTCGCTTTGCCCCGAAAGCCGTCCGTGCCGAAGTAGTTTGCCATACCGTCCGCCTTTTTAATAAAGTATGGTTAAATATATGCGATAACCTCTCATTTATGTCAGCGTTATCGGTTGCGTTCTTTTTGAGTTTTTGCTAAACTAAATGAAAAGGAGCTTTTTATGACAGATTATAAGTACGTTTTGTTCGACCTCGACGGAACGCTCTCCGACTCGGGTCCGGGAATAAGAAAAGCTGTGCAGTATGCGCTTGCTAAATACGGTATGACGGAAAACGACGAGAAAAAACTCAACAGGTTCGTCGGGCCGCCGCTTTACGACTCGTTCGAGACGTTCTACGGGTTCTCTAAGGAAAAAGCCGTTGAGGCGGTCAGGTTTTTCAGGGAATATTACGTCGATATAGGACTGTTTGAAAATACGCCGTACGACGGTATCGAAAAGGCTCTTTGCGACCTCAAAAAGGCAGGAAAAAGACTTATCGTTGCGACGAGCAAGCCCGAAAAGCTTGCGGTCAAAATTTTGAACCATTTCGGACTTGCAAAATATTTCGATGAGATAGCAGGCGCAACCGACGACGGGTCTATCGTTAAAAAGGCGGACGTTATTAACGTTGCACTTTCGAGGCAAAACATCGTCGATACCTCTACTTGCGTTATGGTGGGAGACAGATCGAGCGATATCGTCGGCGCAAGGGCGGTCGGTATGGACGGTATGGGCGTGCTGTACGGGTACGGCAGCCTTGCAGAGATGAACGAGGTAAATCCAAAGTTTATTGCCGAAAAGGTTGAGGATATTGCTAATATTTTGGTGTGAAATTAATAAAAGACGACTTATACGGTCGTCTTTTTTTGTGTGTTTGTTGGGGCTATAGCTTGATGGTGGGATTAGTTGAATTATTTGATCAAAGTCAGAATAAAAAGAGAAAAGCGATGCATGGGCATGCATCGTCTTCTCTCTGAAAAAGGTTAAATTGATGAGAAATATTTGTATTCTCATCTTAGTACTTCAAAATAAACAAATCGTAAACGAATCGTTAACAATTTTTGTTTTTCGTTCAAATTTTGGCGGTTAAGCCGTTTTTGGCGGTTAAAATCAAGTTTAAGCGTTTAGTAAAGTCGGCAAAAACGCTTTTGAACGACTATAAATTGCAAGCAAGGTTATGCTTTATTTCTGAGTTTCGTCGATCGCACCGCCGCCGAGGCACAGTGAGCCGTCTTCGGAGTATACTACGAGGTACTGACCGGGCGTTACGGCTCGTTGCGGTCTATCAAAGCTACATTCGAGCTTGCCGGCTATATATATTGCCGTTGCGTCCTGATCGGGCTGACGGTAGCGCGTCTTTATTTTGCAACGGAAAGTGCCGTTTTCGGGCGTTTCCGTTATAAATCTGAACTCGTTGCACGTGCACGACGACGAATAGAGCTTATCGTCCTCGCCGTTTTCTACTATAAGGCGGTTGTTTTCTAAGTCTTTCTCGACGACGAACCACCTGCCGTTATCAAAACCCCTCAATCCGCCTATATTCAAGCCCTTGCGCTGACCCAAGGTGTAATACATAAGACCTATATGCTCGCCCACCTTCGTGCCGTCGGGAGTTACCATATCGCCCGGAGTATTTGGCAAATACGTGCTCAGGAAATTCCTGAAATTACGCTCGCCGATGAAACATATGCCAGTCGAGTCCTTCTTTTTCGCCGTCGAAAGTCCAAGCTCCTCCGCTATGCGGCGAACCTCGGGTTTCTCTACGTCGGCAAGCGGGAAAAGCACCTTGTCAAGCTGGGCGTAGGAAAGCTGATTTAAGAAGTACGTCTGGTCCTTATTCAAGTCCTTGGGCTTTGCAAGGTACTTTAAGCCGTCTTTCTCTACTATCTTGCAGTAATGCCCCGTCGCTATCATATCTGCACCTATCGACATCGCAAAGTCGAGGAATGGACCGAATTTTATCTCTCTGTTGCAAAGCACGTCGGGGTTGGGCGTTCTGCCTTTCTCGTACTCCGAAAGGAAGTATCTGAACACCCTGTCGTAATACTCCTTGGCGTAGTTGACTCCGTAAAAGGGTATGCGAAGCTTTGCCGCAACGCTTTGCGCATCGGCATAGTCTACGTCAGAGGTGCAACGGCCGTTCTCGTCCTTTTCGTCCCAATTCTTCATGAAGACGCCTATTACGTCGTGCCCCTGCTCTTTTAATAAATACGCCGCAACGGAGCTATCTACTCCGCCCGACAAGCCTAATACTACTTTCATACGCACATTATAGCAAAGGTTGCGCTTTTTGTAAAGGCTGTTTTTGAGGTATGTGGGATTTTTGGGGAAAAGTTGGAAGTGAAGCTATGGTGTAAGCGGTGTTTGAGGGCGTAGTTACTTTCGTTAGGCTCCTTCCACCGCTAATGCGGTCCCCCTCCCTCTCGGAGGGAGGCTTGCGTGGCTTCGCCACAAGTGAATAGTGAAAAGTGAATAGTGAAGAGTTGTGGTTGGGTTATTATTTAGACTGCGAATAGTGATGAAAGAATGTTCTGAGTTATGAGCGGTGTTTGAGATAAGAATTACGATAGTTGACAATCCCTCAGTCTCGCCGTATAAGCGGCGAGCCACCTCCCTTTTGCATGAGGAGGCTTTTTATATGGATTCTGTTATTATTAGAATTTTTAGGGAAATGAGGTTTTTGGTTCTATACAGAGTTTGAAGGAGTAGTTAGGTTTTGGCAATCCCTCAGTCTCGGCGTTTTAGCGCCGAGACAGCTCCCTTTACACAAAGGAGCCTTTCATAATGTCGAGTTATTTATTAGACTGCGGCGGGAGAAAGCCCCGCCCTACGGCTATGGGGAGCAGTTTTAAGTGGGGAAAGCGAAGTTTGAGGGAAAAATTAAGATCACATGCTTTTTATATTAGAAAAGCCCTCGAATAGTCGAGGGCTTTTGTTGTTTTACCGTTTGGGGTATATTTCCCCTTTACCGAGGGGGTAAGCATGTTTAAGTTTTTTTCTTTTCGTGTGTTATTGTTTTGTTATTGTTGTGTAGTATTGAGAATTAAAAAAGGCAGAGTTTGAGTTCTGCCTTTTGAATGGTATTGTCAATAGGTTTTAACCATATCTGGGGTATTTTTTCGGAAAAGTTTTTCTAAAAACAACATATTCTATTAGTATAAAAGCCTCGGGAGACCGAGGCTTTTGATTGGTTTTTGTTATTTGCCCGATCAAGATTTTTCTTTTCGGGGTTTTGCGTCCCGTTTAAGACATATTCTTATTAGGGATTTCACGTCCGTTTAAGGGTTATTTTTTCTTTTCGGGTTTTTTGATCTGGTTCAAGGTCTTATTGAGGGCTGCTATTGCCTCTTTGGGGATAGCGTCGCCGCCCATGGAAGCTATTCTTACGATTGTGAACTGGCCGACCATTTTGAGCATCGACTCGGGGTCTTTAACCATGCTCATTCTCGCATCGTCGCCGCCTGCAGACTCGAACATCTTGTTTATCATCGCTCTCAAAACAGGACCTGCTTCCTCGGAGTTCATGATGTCTTTTATCTTATCGTGAACGGAGAAGTAGCCCTCGGGGCGGTCGAGCTTTATCTCGTTGCCGTCCTTATCGAACCAGTTGGTTACGGCGTTCTTCTTGCCCTCGAAGCTATAAGACTTATCGGGTTCTTTGACCTTCTTTAAGGTCATCTTATCCTTATAAGAGCCCGAAACAGCCGTTACGGTATTAAGACCGTTTTTGAGCTTGACGTCGAACTCGAAGAACATATCGCCCGTCTTGGTCTCTACCGTCTTGCCGTTTACTTTGAGCGTTACCTCGGGAAGGTTGGAGTATACCTTTATTTTGGTTACGTCCTCGTGGCGGTTTACGTATCTCTTTCCGCAGAGGTGAACGAACTTATCTTCCTTATTGAGCCATGCCTTGTATGCGTAGAAGGAGTCCTTTCTGGTCTTTCTGTCGAACGTTACAAGTCCCTTGTTGTTTCTGCCCTTGCAGCCGCCCTCGTCTCTCATATCGACTGCGAAGTCGAACATATTCCAGACGTGGGTAGCCCAGAGGTAATCTCTCTCTTTTATCGTCTTGATAAGTCCCTCGTGGTACATTGCCTGATATTCCTCGGTGTAGTCGCCCTGAGACGGCTTATCGGAATGCCATTTCAAGATAGCTTCGCAGCCGTACTCGGAAATTCCCAGGCACTTCTTCGGGTGAGCCTTATGGCACTCGTCAAGGAACGGTCCGTTGTCCTCTATCGTGCCTACGTACCAGCCGTAGTAGATGTTGTAGGAGAAGATATCCGATATCTCGTTCATCTTGCTATCGATGTCGAGCATCGATACCTGCGCCATCGTCGTAACTCTCGTCGGGTCTAACTCGTGGCAGAGGTCGTTGAGCTTGATATGGTTTTCAATGAGCTTCGGATCGTCGTCGCCCTGCATGGTTATCTCGTTGGAAAGTCCCCAGCATACGATCGACGGGTGGTTATAGGACTGAATGATGAGTTCCTTCATCTGAGAAATGGTGTTCTCCTCGCCCGTTGCCATGAAGCGTGAGATGAACGGGATCTCTACCCAGATCGCAAAGCCGTACATATCGCAAAGGTCGTACATGTACTGTGCCTGCTGGTAGTGGGCAAGTCTTATCGTATTCGCGCCCATCTCTGCGATGAGTGCGCAGTCTTCCTCGTGCTCCTTGTTGGTGATAGCCCAACCCATGTTAAATCTATCCTGATGGCGGCAAACGCCTCTTAACGGGGTCTTTTCGCCGTTGAGGATAAATCCTTCGTTGGGGTCCATTACGTACTTTCTGACGCCGAATTTGACCGTCTTTCTGTCAAGGACTCTGTCGCCGTCAAGCAAGCTTACCGTACAGGTATAAAGGTGAGGGTTCTTTCTGCCTTGCCAAAGGATCGGGCGCTGCATTAAAAGCTCGAACGTCGTCTCCTCTACGGGGTGAGTCTCGTCTATTACGCTTTCGGGAAGAGCGTAATCCTCGATGTGAACGGCTATCGTCTGTCCCTCTACGGGGTTGGTGATAAACGTTCTTACTTCGATATCTGCCGTTCCGTCGTCGTTTACCTTGGGGGTCACCATTACGCCGTCGCTTCCGAAATAGTCAAGGTCGATATGGCTCTTGGGTACGATGATGATATTGACGTCCCTATATATTCCGCCGAAGAAGGTGAAGTCTGCAAACTGCGGATAGGTTATCTCGTTCGGGCGGTTGTCTGCGCTGACTGCCAATACGTTTTCGCCGTCCTTTCTGAGGTGCTCAGTCAAATTTACTCTGAACGTCGAGAAGCCGCCCTCGTGGTGGAAGAGTTTTTCACCGTTAAGGTAAACGTCTGCTATCTGGCTGACTGCGAGGAACTCTACGTATACCTCGTTCTCGAACGCCTCTTTGGGAAGCTCGAGCTTTTTGACGTACCAGAACATATCACGGACATAGTCGTTGCCGCCATCCTGTCCGTCGAGGTTGTTCCAAGTGTGAGGAAGGTTTACCTTAGTTCCCTTTTTCAAGAGCGCTTCGGAAAGCTCTACGTTTTCCTTGATAAATCTCCATCCCTTGTTGATGTTCAAAACTTTTCTCATTGTTTCTCTCCTAAAATTTAAGTTTGTTGGTCGTCTGTTTACGTTGACCGCATCTTACTACTTATTATACCAAACCAAACTATCGACTTCAATACAAAATCGATAGTTTTATTGCAAATTTTTAAGCAATTTTTGGCTTATACGCCCGAATATGCGTTGAATCCGCCGTCAACAGGGATGCAGATTCCCGTTACAAAGCCAGACGCTTCATCGGACGCCAAGTACAAGAGTGCACCGAGAAGGTCGCTCGTCTCGCCGAAGCGGTTCATCGGGGTCGATCTCAATATCTTGCCTGTTCTTGCAGTCGGCGTGCCGTCCTCGTTGAAAAGAAGGCTTCTGTTCTGGTTGGTTGCGAAAAAGCCGGGAGCTATCGCATTGCAACGGATGCCTACGGGTGCGAAGTGCACTGCAAGCCATTCGGTGAAGTTGCCTATACCTGCCTTTGCCGCAGAGTACGCAGGTATCTTGGTCAAGGGGCGGTATGCGTTCATCGAGGAGATGTTGATTATGTTGCCTCTGCCTTTCTCGCTCATCTTCTTTGCAAATACCTGAGAGCAGTATACCGCACTCATGATATTAAGGTCGAACACGAAGCGGAAGCCTTGCTCGTCCAAGTCGAAGAAGGACTTGATATCGTCGCTCAACTCGTTGCTCATATACTCGTTATCACACGTTGCTTTGGGAGAATTTCCGCCTGCACCGTTGATGAGCATGGTTACTTCGCCCAAATTTTCCTCTATCGTCTTGCGAGCCTCCTCTATCTCTGCCTTGACTAAGCAGTTGGTCTTAACTCCGAGCGCAACGCCGCCGTCAGCCTTTATCGCATCGACGGTGCGTTTGATGCCCTCTTCGCTTATGTCCATGACGGCTACCTTTGCGCCGCATGCCGCCAACGCTCTTGCGAACTCACTCATGAGGACGCCGCCTGCGCCCGTTATTGCTACTACCTCGTTTGAAAGGTCTACTTTGAAGGGTATTTTCATTGCTTTTTCTCCTTGTTTTTAGCGTTTTACTCTTGCGTCGCCTGCCATTATCGACTCGATGACGCTGACGTTTGCGGGAAGTCCGTAATCGGTCTCAAGCGTCGCTACGTACGCACCCGAGGCTCTGCCGAATTTCGTCGAATACTCTACGGTGTTGCCCATGATGAGAGAGTACAGAAGTCCGCCTACAAAACCATCTCCGCCGCCTATTCTGTCGTATACGTATATCGGAGTGGGCTCAACTACGGTGAACTCATTGCCATCGTACGCTATAGCTCCCCAAAGGTGCTGATTCGTCGATATTACCTGACGAAGGGTGGTTGCGAATACCGATACCTTGGGGTATTCCTTGGAAGCGGTCAATATCATCTCCTTGAAAGAGTCTATCTTGGATCCCAAGTCCTTGCCGCCTGCCTCGGGACCTTTGAGTCCCAAGCAAAGCTGGTAGTCCTCTTCGTTGCCGACCAATATATCGGAAAGCTCGGCTATTCTCTTGAATGCCGCAGAAAGCTCTTCTTCTCTTCCTTTCCAGAAGCTTGCACGGTAGTTTAAGTCAAAGGATATCTTCGTGCCGTATTCCTTTGCTTTTTCCGCTAAGGCTACGCAAAGCTTAGAAGTCGTCGGAGAAAGCGCCGCAATAAGACCTGACAGATGAAGTATCTTTACGCCGTCCTCGCCGAAAATTTTATCCAAGTCGAAGTCCTCTATCGACATCGTTCTGCCGACCTCGCCGCTTCTGTCGTTGGCAACTCTCGGACCTCTCGTGCCGTAGCCACGCTCTGCGATGTTGAACTGGTGTCTGTATCCCCACGGATCGCCCTTTTCTACCTCTCTACCGACGTAGTCCATTCCGCGCGATCTTAAATTTCTCTTGATAAACTCCGCAATGGGGTCGTTCTTTACAAAGCTCGTCATGACGAGAGTTCTCTCGCCAAGACCTGCCGCTATCGACAGTACGTTGCTCTCTGCGCTCGTCGCCTGCATCTTGTAGGTGTCGGAGCTCTCAATAGGCTGTCCGTTTATCGGCGTTATGCGAACGCCCATGCTGGTCGGGCAGGCTATAGCGTATTTACAATCCTTTCTGAATTCCATTTTTATTCCCTCCGTATCAAAATAATTTCGTGGCAGACCAAAGTCCGACTGCCGGGTTGGAGATGTAGAATATCTCCTCGCCGTCTACTGTGTTGAAGCCGTCTTCGAGCTTTTCGGGGTCATACCTCTTTATCGCCTCGCTATAAGGCATATACTTAAAATTGACGCCCTCTATCTCCTCTTTTGTCATCTTCTCGACGCAGTAGGTGATATTGAATCTGCCGTTCGACGAGCCGTGTATCAGGTGCGCCGCCGCCGACAAATTCTCCTTTAAGTCCTCTTTCTCCGTGGCAAGAGCCAAGATATTGTCTCTTCCCGTGTAGCCGTAGCGTCTTATCAGCGTGTCTATAGCCTTATCCTCGCCAAATCTCTCTACGCCCTTGGCAAGGATTATGAGGTCGCCGCCCGTTTCTATCGCAAGGCGTGTCCTGTAAACTGCCTTATTGCCAAGCCAAGTTGACTTGAATTCCTCTTCGTCAAGCCTTACGACCACCTTTTTGAGCGGCTTTTCAAGGTAGATGAGATTTCTCTCCTGCGAGAGCTTTACCGCCTTTTCAAACGGTTCTCTGCCCTTTCCCGTGAAAAGACCTATTACCTTGCCGTTTTCTACAACTGTCTGGAAGTAGTATAAATTGACGTCTTTGAGGTAATTTCTCTCGGCGTAGTCGAACACCTCTCTTACCGCAGAGTGGTCTCTTCCCATTATCTTTTCCATATCGCAGCATGCGCCTAAGAAGTGGGAGGAATTTATCATCGAGCTTCCGCCTAAGCCGACGAACAAATTCTTGTTGCCGTTCGCCATGCCGACTACCTCGTGAGGTACTACCTGACCTATCGATATTACCGTTACGCCCTCTTCCATTACCGCTTTATTGACGTTAATATCTATCGCAAAGTCGCATACGCCCTTTGAAACGGTATTTACGAACTCTTTGGGGACTACGCCAAGGCAAACGGTATCTTTACGGAAGTTGTGGTTGATGATCTTTTCGAACGGGATCGTCGGGTACATCTTCCTTGCTTCCTCTTCCGTCATGCCCTCGTGCGTTCCGAGCGCTATCATGACGGAAACGTTAGAGGTTCCCTTTAAGGCGTCGTAAAGCTCGCAAGCGATCTCTCCTGCGTGGGAGTGGTGTCTCGTTATATCGGGGCAAGCGAGAATGACTTTCTCCGTTATCTTATTATTTTTGAGAAAATCGGCTACGACGCTTTTTATATCTTCTCTTGTTATATTCTCTTTTATCATAATGCCTTTATGAGCAAATGCCGACTTCAATTATCCGTCGGCATCCGCTTATATTTTTTATTTACGCTTTATACTCTCTTGCAGTGGTGTTTCCGCCCTCGCCCGTCCAGTTGGTGTGGAAGAACTCGCCACGCTCTTTGTCTACTCTCTCATAGGTGTGAGCACCGAAGAAGTCTCTCTGCGCCTGAATGAGGTTTGCAGGAGAGAACGTCGTTCTCATACCGTCAAAGTACGCAAGAGCCGCCGTGAAAGCAGGTACTGCGATGCCGCAGTCTACCGCAAGCTTGATAGCCTTTCTGAGGTCTTTCTCGTATTCCTTCAATGCGTTGTTGAAGAACTCGTCGAGGAGCAAGTTCTCGAGCTTGGGGTTCTTTACGTACGCTTCCTTTATCTTGCCGAGGAACTCGGATCTTATTATGCAACCGCCTCTCCACATCAATGCGATCTGTCCGAAGTTGAGGTTCCAGTTATATGCTTTTGCCGCCTGTGCCATCAGCTGATAGCCCTGCGTGTAGGAAAGAATCTTTGCCGCATAAAGTGCGTTCTCCATGGTCTTGACGAGCTCAGCTTTATCGACAACGGGCTTTTCGCACTCGATATCGAACGCAGAAGCGATGGACTTTCTCTCGTCAACGAGGGACGAGAGGCATCTTGCGAATACCGCTTCGCCTATCATCGTCAAAGGAATACCCTCTTCGAGAGAGTCGATAACTGCCCATTTGCCCGTGCCTTTCTGGCCTGCTGCTCCCAAGATCTTGTCGATGACTTCTTCGCCGTTCTCTGCCTTGTAGCCGAAGATCTTGTAGGTTATCTCGATGAGGTAAGAGGAAAGCTTGCCCTCGTTGTAGCCTTTGAATATCTCGCAAAGCTCGTCGTTTGAAAGGTTCAATGACTTTTTCAAAATAGCGTAGGTCTCTGCAATAAGCTCCATGTCGCCGTACTCGATTCCGTTGTGAACCATCTTTACGTAGTGGCCTGCGCCGTTCTCGCCGACGTAATCGCAGCAAGGCTCGCCGTTTACCTTTGCGCAAATGGACTGCAAAATGTCTTTTACGATGTCGAAAGCCTCTTTGCTTCCGCCGGGCATCAATGAAGGTCCGTTGAGTGCACCCTCTTCACCGCCCGAAACGCCTGTTCCGATATAGTAAAGACCCTTGCTCTCGACGTATTCAGTACGTCTCATCGTGTCGTTGAAGTTGGAGTTGCCGCCGTCGATTATTACGTCGCCCTCTTCAAGGAGGGGCATGAGCTTGTCGATCATTCCGTCTACCGGAGCGCCTGCTTTTATCATCATGAATACCTTTCTCGGCTTTGCAAGGGACGCTACGAGCTCTTCTAAGGAGTGCGTTGCGATGAAGTTGTTTTCAGGGAAGCGCTCTACAAAGGAGTCTACTGCCTCGGTGTGGCGGTTGAATACCGCTACGGTGAAGCCGTGTCTTTCCATGTTTCTTGCAAGGTTCTCGCCCATTACGGCAAGACCGATAAGTCCGATGTCAGCTTTTTTCATAATTTATACCTCTTATTTTTATTTTTTTATATTTTTTTGCCTTGAAAGCCTTTGCTTTCGGCATTTTTTGCTTTTTACAGGTTGAAATACTCTTTTGCGTTGAAGTAGCTTATATCTCTCGCAATCTTAACAAGTATTTCCATATTGTCGGTGAAGTCTCCGTCCTCTGCCTTATTTCCCAAGAACGTGCAAAGTATTCTTCTGAAATAGTCGTGTCTTGGGTATGAGGTGAACGATCTCGAATCGGTGAGCATTCCGACGTTCGTCGCAAGGTGGGTCAAATTGCCCTGATTTTTGAGCATCTCCGTCATGCCGTCGTAATGGTCGTTGAACCACCAAGCCGCACCCGGCTGTACCTTGCCCTTTACGCCGCCCGAGACGAAGTTACCGCAAAAGGTAGCTATCATCGCATTGTCGGCAGGGTCGAGATTGAATATTACCGTCTTTCCGACCTCGTCTACGGAGTTCAGAAGTCCCCTTAAGCCGTGAAGGTAGGGAACGTCGGATATAGAATCGTAGCCTGCGTCTGCGCCGAGAGATTTGTACATCTTCTCGTTGTTGTTCCTTATCGCACCGAAGTGGAGCTGAACGCCGAAGCCGTATTTATAGCACTTATCGAGAAGATACGTCGAGACGAACGAAACGTATTTATCGCCGTCGAACTCTTTACCCGAAAGCGCATTCCTGAACGCTTCCTCTGCCTCTTCGAAGGTGCTTGCTACGTAATTCAAGCCCTCGTACGCAAAGTCTGCCGAGATGCAGCCGAGCGCACCGAAGCGTTCTATCTGCTTGTCGAGCGCATTAAGTAGCGATTCCATATCGCACACGTCAACGCCCGTATTTTGCGACAAAAGCTCTACGTATTTTTTGAAGTTTGCGTCGAAGATATTTATTATCTTATCGCCCCTGAACGCAGGGAGTATCTTCGTTTCGGTGTTTCCCAAAAGCAATTCGTGGTACCTAAGGTCGGCGTACGCTTCCTCTATCGTGCAGACTGCCTCTACCTTTGATATTTTCATGACTGTCGAGGGCTTCAAGTCCTTTTCTCTTATCGCCCTGTTCGCCGTTTCGTATATCTCTCTCGCCTTTTCGGGGAGTATATCGCCGTCGTAGTCAAAGTAGGTGTGAAGTTCCAACACCGTCCAGGCGTAAAGCGGTGAGCCGACGGCATACGACACGCACTCGATGTATTTCTCGAACTTGGAAAAATCGTCCGCATCGCCCGTGATGTACTTTTCGTCTATGCCGAAAGAGCGCATCAGACGCCATTTGTAATGATCCGCCGCCAAGAAAACCTTGGTGATATTGCCAAAGTTCTCGTCCTCGTATATCTCCTTTGCGGACAAATGGCAGTGGTAATCTATTATCGGAAGGTTTTTTACTTCTTCGTAAAGCCTTTCCGCAGTTTTATTTTTAAGCGCAAAAGTGTTTTTCATAGTATCCTCCGTTAATTATTGTAGCACATATCTTTTTGATAGTAAATATAAAAAAATGCTAAAAATACTTGCAAAAACTGCTATATATGAGTTAAACTGCTCTCAAAGGAGTTTTTATGAGAAAGGATACCGTTTTTGACCCGCGTCAGGCTATGGCAAACAAGCCTTACGAGATATTCCACTACTACGACAGCTACGTCAAGGAAGTGGGCACACACCACCACGATTTTTATGAGCTGTATTGCTTCGTCGGCGGAGACGTTAACTACGTCATCGAGGGCAGAAGCTATGCGTTGGAGCCGGGGGATATACTTCTTATTTCGCCGAGCGAGCTACACAAGATGTCTGCGACGAACGTTATGAAGTACGAGCGGTACGTCCTTTGGATGAGCGAGGGCTTTTTAACGAGGCTATCTACCTCTGAAAGCGACCTGCTACTACCATTCAAGCGTGCTGCAAAATCGGGACGAAACCTCATAAGGCTTTCTAAAAACGACAAGGAAAAGGCGTTTTCGCTCCTGCGAGCGTGCTTTGACGCTTCTGAAAAGGCAGGAGGCTACGGCAACGACATTTTAGCGCAGGGCAAAGTCGCAGAGCTTTTGATACTCCTTGAAAACGAGGAGAAAGCCGTGCCTAAGGAAAAAAGCGACGAGGATATTCTGAAAGAGAAGCTCCTTATCTTTATCAACGAGCACCTTGAAGACCCCGAGCTTTCTATAGACGCTATCGCAAAGAGCGTTTTTTTGAGTAAGTCCCGTATCATGCATATCTTTAAGGAGTCGGTCGACTGTCCTATTCACAAGTATATCATCAAAAAACGGCTGGTGCTTTCTAAGGAGTACCTTGCCAAAAACGAGCACGTCATTGACGTTTACGAAAAATGCGGGTTTTCGGATTATAACAGCTTTTTCAGGTCGTTTAAGAAAGAGTACGGCATTACGCCTAAGGAATACGCCAAGATGATGAGCGTTAACGGGTGATATTTGATTTCAGGCAAAAATTCAAGCGCTTTTGAGCTAATAAAAAACGGCGAAGATAACTTCGTCGTTTTTTGCTTTAATAAATTTGTTTTGCTTTTTACTTTATCGAAAGTACGGTGTAGCCTGCGTTTTCGATGGCGGTTTTGAGTGTTTCGTCCGAAACGCTTCCGTTGTGTTCGACGTACGCCGTCTTTTTCGCAAGGTCGACCTTTGCCGTTACGCCTGCTATCTTATTGAGAGTGGTCTCCACTCTGCCGCTGCAATGCATGCACATCATGCCGTCGATCAAGATCTCTTTTTTCATTTTCTTTATCTTCTCCTCTTTTTTGATGCTGATTGAATTTGTTACGACGAATATGCTCGAAACGCTCATGCAAAGCGAGCCTATCATCGGGTTGAGCGTTACGCCTATCGGCGCTAACACGCCTGCCGCAATCGGTATGCACAGTGCGTTATAGCAAAACGCCCAGAACAGATTTTGCTTTATTTTTCTCAAAATGCGTTTGGATATCTTGACACCCTCGGCTACGCTAAGTAGATCGCTGTTCGTGAGCACTATATCGCCCGAGTCTACAGTTATCTCCGAGCCTGAGGACATCGCTATGCCGATATCGGCAGATTTTATAGCTAAGGCGTCGTTTACACCGTCGCCGACGAACGCCGTTAAGCCCTCTTTTTTGATAGACAAAATATAGTTCTGCTTTTCCTCGGGAAGAACGCCTGCTATCACCTCGTCAATGCCTACGCTCTTTGCAAGCGCTTCCGCAGTCTCTTTCTTATCGCCAGTCAGCATTACCGTCTTTATTCCAAGAGCTTTTAGTCTCTCTATCGCCTTTTTACTCGTATCTTTCGGAAGGTCGAGCATGGCTATTACGCCGATAATTCTGCCGTTCTCGGCTACCGCTACCGCAGTCTTTCCCTCTTTTGAAAGAGTAATTAAGTCGTCGCAAGCTCCTACGAAGTTTTCGTTGCCTATCTTATATTCCTTGCCGTCGACCGTACCAGATATGCCAAGCCCCGAGAAGCTGTTGAAGTCATCTACGTTCGCTTCCTCTATGCCGCACTTTTTTGCATACGCAGTTATCGCAGAGGACAGTGCGTGCGAGCTTTTTTCCTCTATCGCAGAAACTATCGAGACGAGCTTTCGTTCGTCGAAATCATACGCTATTACGTCGGTAACCTCGGGCTTTCCTCTCGTTATCGTGCCTGTCTTATCAAAGACCGCAATTTTTACGTCGGCAAGGTTTTGTACGAGCTCGCCGCTTTTTACGAGTATGCCTTTCTTTGCCATAGTTCCCGTGCCTACCATTATCGCAACGGGGGTCGCTAAGCCTAACGCACACGGGCAGGAGATGACAAGTACCGATATGCCCATATTGAGAGCGTACGAGAACTCTTTGCCTAAAATCAACCATATGACGAGCGTTATTATCGCTATCGCCATAACTACGGGGACGAATACGCCTGCTACCTTGTCGGCAAATTTCTGTACGGGGGCTTTGGAGTTCGCTGCTTCCGATATGAGCGACGCAATACGCTGAATGGACGAGTCCTCAGAGCGTTTCGATGCCCTATACGTTGCGTAGCCCGACAGTACGACGGTGCCTGAGAATATATGCTCGCCCTCGCCCTTTTGTACGGGGATGGACTCGCCGCTTAAGTTACTCTCGTCAAAGAGCGCAGAACCCGATATTATCTCGCCGTCAACGCAGGGCATATCGCCGCTTTTGAGGACCAATATATCCCCTATCTCCACCTCGTCCGCAGAGACTTCCGTCTCGACGCCGTCTTTGAGGACTACCGCAGTTTTGGGCGTTAATGCGACGAGCTTTTTTATCTCGTCGGTCGCTTTGCGCTTCTGTCTCTCTTCAAGCGTTTTGCCGAGAGTTATCAGCGTCAATATCATAGTCGAGGACTCGAAATAAAGCTGCATGCCGAGCATATTTGCGTGCGCTAAGTTGCCGCCAACATAGCAAGCCGCTATCTCGTATATTATCTTTATGCCGTATACGAACGCAGACGCAGAACCGACTGCGATGAGTGAGTCCATATTGGGGCTTCTGTGAATAAGCGCCTTGAAGCCGTTGGTGAAGTACTTTGCGTTTACCAAAAGCACGGGGACGGACAAAAGCATCTCGGTGAACGCTAAGTTGAACGCTCCCTTTTCACCGAAAAACAGGTCGAGCCAAAAGTCCGAAAACGGTATGCTTTCGGCAAACATTTTGAGCATCGCAAGCGTCATTACAAGAAGCATAAAGACGACGGAGACTATCAGCCTCGTCTTTATCGAATTCGCTCCTTTGTCGGGCGTTTTGTCTGCTTCTTTTTTATCGCTATTGCCTTGCAAGGTAGCCTCATAGCCTATTTTCGCTACGGCGGACGATATTTCTGCGTCGTTAAAATCCCCCTCGACTACCATCGAGTTGGAAAGCAGGCTGACTTCTGCCTTTTCTACCCCTGCGACCTTTTTTACGGCTCGTTCGACCGCTTGCTGACATGCGGCGCAGGACATTCCTTTTACGTCAAATTTTTTCTTCATATCGGTATTATACCCTTTATTTTTTGGTTTTGCAAGGGGATTTATGCGGTTTTGAAGAAAAATATGAAAAATATTTCGTGTTTTTGAGAAAAAGCGTTAGTGTTGTGCGAAAAGGCGGTTTTATTTCAAGAAAACTTTTCCACAAAAAAGCTCTTCAAACGCTTTTTGAATATTATAACTCTTCGTTTTTCCGCTTTAGTCATCAAATGAATTTCTGTAAAGTCAGTTCAGAATTTTGCAATAATCCTGAACTTTGTGCAATAAAGTTTGAAAAATGTATGGTATTATAATTTAAACTAAGTTTCAGGAGGGGAAAATATGATAAACACGAAAAGCAGTCTTCGAAAGATATTGAAGGAAAACCACGCCGAGTGCTTCGGAAAATTTCTTATGTACTCAAAGTCTCCGCTTTTTAATCTTCTCTATCTCTCTTCGTCGCCGTCGCTTATTTCTGCATCCGCAAAGTCGCAGTCAATGACGGGTATCAAGCTTGGCTTAGGGAAAGTTATCGAGGCGGCAAACTCGGGAAGAGATTTTATGATCAACCTCTATTCGGACGAGGAGATCGCAAAAGACCCCGAAAAAAAGGACGTCGTTTTATTCCACTTTCCCGTAGATAAAAGATCGCCTTACATCGTCGTTTGCGCAGGAGGCGGATATCAGGTGGTATCATCCCTTTCGGAAGCTTTCCCCGTTACGGCACGGTTTAACGAGCTTGGTTACAATGTATTCGTGCTCAACTATACGGTCGGTAAGGACAAAGTTTTGCCAAAGCCCATAGACGACCTTGCAAGGGCTATTTCTTATATTGAAGAGAACTCAGAAAAGCTTAACGTCGAAAAGGGCGTTTATGCCGTCAACGGCTATTCGTCGGGCGCAAACCTCGTCTGTCTTTGGGGTTCGGACAATTACGGGTATTCTAAGTACGGACTGCCTAAGCCTAAGGCACTCTTCCCCATCTATCCCGATACGGGCAGCGTGCTTTTGCACGACCCGAAAATGCGCAAATACGTCAACATAATGTGCGGCAAAAACGCATCGCAGGAATATATCGACAGCTTCGATATCAGAAACCACTTGGAAGGCTATCCGCCGTGCTATATCGTCGCTTGCAAGGACGATAATCTGACGCCTTATCAGGAATCGACTATATTTTGCGAGGTGCTGACCGAAAAAGGCATTAAGCACGTTTTGGAGCTCGGCGAAACGGGCGGACACGCTTTCGGCGAGGGTACGGGGACGGAAGTCGAAGGATGGTATGAAAGGGCAATCGAGTTTTTTGAAAGCGTATAGAACGGATAAAAGTTCGCTTGGAAAAAGGGTTTGAGGTTCTCAAGCCTTTTTTAGTTTGCGGTTACGCTGCCCGAGATTCCGAAATAGCACTGCATTGCGCTTTAGATACAGCGGGCAGCGTGCGGAGCGGTGGTTTCTGTCGGAGTTTGAGGAAAGAATTATTATAATTAAGAGCGACCGTGCGGTGGTGATAAAGCGAAGTTTGAGGGAATAGCCACTTCCGTTAGTCTCCTTCCACCGCTAACGCGGTTCCCCTCCCTCTCGGAGGGAGGCTTAAATAAGGATTCTATTATATATTATTAGAATTTTAGTAGTATGAGGTTTTGGATTCTAGCATTAGTTTGAGGGAGAAATTACGGTGGTAGGCGATCCTACCGATTCGGCGTTTTAGCGCCGAATCACCTCCCCTCCTAGAGGAGGCTTTTTATAAGGATTCTGCTTTTATTTGAAATTTTTGGAGAATTGAGAATTTGGATTCTATCAATAGTTTGAGAGAGTAGTTACGGTAGTTAACAATCCCGAAGTACACTTCGCAGACAGCTCCCTTTACACAAAGGAGCCTTTCATATGGTCGAGTTGTTATTTAGACTTGCGACGTCAAACGGTGCGTTTTGCATTAGAAAAGGCAGAGTGGGTACTCTGCCTTACTTTGTTGTTTGCTGTGCTGATAGAAGCGCATTTAATTGAAAAAGACCCTGTTTTGGGGTCTTTTGGGGTTTTTAGTTCTTTGTTTATAAAAAATTGAGTGTGTTGACTTTGAGTTAAACGTGTGAAGTTAGGGATGTTTATCTCTATTTTGCTACGATATCGAGGTTAATTCTTTTGCCAATAGAAGATTATCTTGAATAAACAACTCATCGACGATCAGCATTTATTTAATTGAAAAAGACCCTGTTTTGCTGTGAGCTGATAAGACAGTAATTTGAAAAAATTACGAAATCGGCAACTG
>CAYOSU010000013.1:0-37540 GCA_964406735.1 uncultured Clostridia bacterium
GCCTCGGTCTCCTGAGGCTTTTTCTGATAATAAAATCGACCTTATGAAAGGCTCCTTTGTGTAAAGGGAGCTGTCTGCGGAGCAGACTGAGGGATTGTCTACGCACCAACTAACCTCGAACTATCTCCTGCCATCGGGCTTAAAGCCACCGCCGTTAGGGCGACCGCCGCCGAAACCGCCGAAGCCGCCGTTCCCGACTGTCGTCCCGATAGAGGAAAGCTCCACGTTTATCGACTCGCCACCTGCAACTATCTCGTAGGTCTTGCCGACCTCAAAGACGTCAAGCGACAGAATGACCGATTGATACGCTTTGCTCGGCGTCAAGCTCAATATCTCCTTTCCGCTCTCGTCCTTCACGGAGATACCGCCGCCCTTTCCGTCAGTAAGACTCAGAACGACGAACGCCTGCGTAGAAAGCTCCGCCGACGGGCTTTCTACCATACCGATAGCACCCACTGTGCACATGTTGCCGCCCGTTATGACGATACCGCTATCGGCGTCGAGAGCGGAGTTATCTCCCATCGTCGGTCCTTCGACATAAAGCTCACCGCCCGTAATCTTCAGCGTCCCGTTGCTGTCAAGACCGTCTCCCTCCGCATCGACGGATATATTGCCGCCTGCGATGAGGATATAGTATGAAAACCCCACGAGGTCGGAGTTTGCGGCGTTGATGCCGTCGTCGGTTGACGTAACGTCGATATTGCCGCCGAGTATCTCGACGACTGCGCCCTCGATTCCCTCGTAAGACTTCGTAACAAGTATGTCTCCACCCGAAATTTTCGTGAGGTATTCGGCGTGTATACCGTCGTCGCCCGAAGAGATCTCAAGCGTTCCGCCCAAAATAAGGACGTTCCCCTTAGAATGCACGCCGTCGTCGTTAGAATTTATCTCGAACCTGCCGCCCGTTATCACGAGCCCGTAATTTTGCGTATATCCTGCTTCTAAAAGCTCGCCGTCAAGCTCGATACCGTCCGTCTTCAGCCCCTTGCCGTCTGCGTTGTCGGAAGATGCTTCCGTAACGACGCTCGGCGCACCTCCGTTAGTTAGTATCTTAACGAGATATTTATCCGTGTTGTTGATAAAAAGACAGCCGTTTGCAGATATTCCGTCGTCCCCTGCCACGATGTCGAGAGAGGAATTTTCGACGTAAATATACCCGTATTCGGGGCTTGATGCGTACTTTTTGGCTTCTTCCTCGCTTTCAGGCTCAAGGTCGGTCTTGATACCGTCACCGCCTGCCGTAACGGCGATGTCGGCGTTTTTAATAACGATAGCCTCGTCCGCCTTGATTCCGGATTTTTTTGCACCGTTGATGACGATATTCGCACTGTCGATAAAAAGCTCCGTCTTCACCTTAATGCCGCACGATTTAGCCCCGACGCAGTTCAAAGTAAGGCTTCCTTCGCCGTTGATTACAAGGCTTCTCTTTTTAGCCTGAATGACCGCGCCGTCTCCGTTCTCGCCGTCTCCCACGCTGTCGGAAAGCGTGTTAGAAGAGCCTTTCGCAAGCGTAATAATGCGTTGCGCTTGAATATCTCCCGACGGCTTTTTGAAAACTATTGCGGCAGAATTCTGACTGTCGAGCGTTTTAATATCAACGCCGTCGAGAACGAGCCTTACGTCCTCGTCAACGCCGCTCACCGTAATAGTACCCGAAAAACTCCCCGAAAGTACGAAAACGCCGCCCTCTTTTACGGTAAGCTCCCCGTCCTTATAAGAAAACGCCGTAACGTTTGATAGGTCTTTCTCTTTAATACTTGAAAGCTCGATGTAAAAAACGATCTCGCCGTTTTCGTCAAACGCACTGCTTGGAATATCTTTTTCCGCTACGCTTTCAAGATAGTAATCTTTCGCTTCCGCCGTCGAATACTCCTTAACGTCAACTGCGTTTCCGCCGAAGCCTCCGCCGAAACCGCCGTTTGGCATAATGTCAAACCTGTCGTTGTTTGGGATTTCAGGTGGCTTTTTCTCGCATCCGCAAGACGCAATAAGCACGAGCGCAAGTATAAGCGCAATAGCAATTTTCTTTCTCATCTCACACCTCTTTATTTTAGATATATAATAAGGATATATAAATATACCTTAAATAAACACCTTTCAGCAAGCCACACAGTTCATTATGCGCTTGCTTGATCGCTAACTTCAGATATAAAAGTTATGTTTTTCTCAAGTATACCCTCTCAATGCGGCAGATATTTGTGCAAATTGCGGAAAAATTGTGTAATTTCAAAAAAAGTTTGAAAAAGGGTAAAAAACACCCCTTAAAAAGTTGACAGTCTCACCCCGAGAGTGCTAAATTATAATCAAAGTTTAGCACTCAGCCCAAAAGAGTGCCAAAACAAACAAAACGGGGAGGACAAAAGATGTTATCTGAAAGGCGCAAGAAGATCTTGCAGGCAGTCATCGACGAATATATCGAGAACGCCACGCCGATAGGAAGCAAGGCGATACAGGAAACGTATTTCTCAGAGCTTTCGCCTGCTACGATAAGGAACGAACTTGCCTCGCTCGAAGAAATGGGACTGTTGTCCCATCCTCACACGTCGGCGGGGAGAGTGCCGACAAACCTTGCCTACAAGATGTATATAGACGAGCTTGTCGACAACACAAAGGTAACGGAAAGCGAGCTTAAAGAGATAAAGGAGTACTTCACAGCGAACGTGAAAGAGACGGAATACGTCGCAAATCAGGTCGTAAAGGTGCTTTCGGATATGACGAATTACACCTCTGTTGCGTCGATAAAAGGCGGCGAGAACGAGGAGATAAGCTCGATAAGGCTTGTAAAACTATCCGACAACGTGATAGTCATGATAGCGGTCATGGCAAGCGGAGAGGTCAACGACTTCAGGATCTACGGCAACTACCTCAAAGGGGACGGCTACGTAGCATCGGCTGAAAAGGTGCTTTCAAAACACCTTATCGGAAAGACGTTCGACGAGCTTGACGGCATAGACGACCTTGTCAAAGACGAGTTTTCGGAGTTCAAGGAGCTTTTCACTCAGATATACGAGGTAGTCAAGGCAAGAGGAACGAAGAAAGGAAGCGTACTTTTGGAGGGCGAGTCAAAGATATTCTCTCATCCCGAGTACAGCAACATCAAGAACGTCAAGGACTTCCTCTCGGTAGTAGATTCCAAGGAGACGATAAAGGAGCTTTTGTCGGTAGGCGGCGGCGACGTCGATATAGCGGTAACGTTCGGCGGCGAAAGCGAGGAGATACCCAAGGACTTCACCGTAGTAACTGCGCATTACACGCAGGGCGACAAGGACTTAGGCACGTTCGGAGTAATAGGACCCACACGAATGGACTATAACAGAGTCATAAAGGTGCTTAGCGGCATAAGAGAGGTCTTAAGCGAAGAAAATAAAGACGAATAAGCGGAGTAGAAATGGCTGAAAAGAAGAAAAAAAGCAACGAAAAAGAAGAGACCAAGGTAGACGCAAAAAAGGTGACTGAAGAGTTCAAGAATTTGAGCGTCGAAGAAAAAGATAAAGCGTTTGAAAAGCTTTCGGAGCAATACGAAATGCTGAAAAGCATCGTAAAGGAATTAAGCGAGCAGAACACCGAGCTTGAAAATAAGGCAAAAGAGTTCGATGCAAAAATAGCCGAGCTTGAAGCAAAGGCAGTCGGCAAGGTGTCGGACGAAACGTATATGAGGCTTGCGGCAGACTTCGATAACTTCAAGCGTCGCAACGCAACGGCGGTCTCGAACAGCTACTCGGACGGTAAGATAGAGGTAATAAAGAGCATTCTTCCCGTCGAGGACAATATAGAAAGAGCTATAGCGTCGATAACGGACGAAAGCTCCAGAAAGGGCGTAGAGCTTATTAAGAGACAGTTTGACGACATACTCAAAAAGCTCAACGTCGTAGAGATAGAGGCACTCAACGCCCCGTTCGATCCCGAGCTTCACAACGCAGTCATGCAGTGCGAGGCGGAAAAGCCCGAGGACGCAGACAAGTGCGTCGAGGTATTCCAAAAGGGCTACACGATGGACGGAAAGGTAATAAGATACAGCTTTGTCAAGGTCGCAAAATAATTGCGCTTGAAAATAAATAACGAAAAATAATCGGAGGATATAAATTATGAGTAAAATTATAGGTATCGACTTAGGAACGACTAACTCTTGCGTAGCAGTCATGGAGGGCGGCGAGCCCGTCGTAATCACGAACGCAGAGGGTGCAAGAACGACGGCTTCCGTCGTAGGCTTTAAGGCAGACGGCGAGAGATTGGTTGGTCAAGTAGCAAAGCGTCAGGCTGTTGCTAACCCCGACAGAACGGTATCGTCCATCAAGCGTGAGATGGGCACGGATTACAGAGTAAACGTAGACGGAAAAGCGTATACACCGCAGGAAATTTCCGCAATGATATTGACAAAGCTCAAAAACGACGCAGAAAGCTACCTCGGAGAAAAGGTAAATCAGGCTGTCATCACGGTTCCTGCATACTTCAACGACTCTCAGCGTCAGGCAACCAAGGACGCAGGTAAGATCGCAGGCCTTGAAGTATTGAGAATAATCAACGAGCCTACTGCGGCTGCGCTCGCATACGGACTTGACAAGGGCGAGAACAAGAACGCTAAGATCTTGATCTACGACTTGGGCGGCGGCACGTTCGACGTATCCATTCTTGAGATCGGCGACGGCGTATTCGAGGTTCTCTCCACAAACGGTAACACCAGACTTGGCGGCGACGACTTCGACCAGAGAATAATCAACTACTTGCTCGACGAGTTCAAGAAAGCAGAGGGTATCGACCTTTCAAAGGATAAGATGGTGCTCCAGAGACTCAAAGACGCCGCAGAAAAGGCTAAGATAGACCTCTCGGGCGTTATGAACACCAACGTAAACCTCCCGTTCATCACTGCAACGGAGTCCGGTCCTAAGCACCTTGACGTAGACATCTCGAGAGCTAAGTTCGATGCATTGACCGCAGACCTCGTTGAAGATACTCTCGTTCCGATGAGAAAGGCGCTTTCCGACGCTAACCTTTCGATAAACGACATCGACAAGGTAATCTTGGTCGGCGGTTCGACGAGGATCCCCGCTGTCGTTGAGGCAGTCAAGAAGTTCATCGGCAAAGAGCCGTTCAAGGGCATCAACCCCGACGAGTGCGTAGCTATCGGCGCAGCTATTCAGGCAGGCGTTTTGGCAGGCGATGTAAAGGACGTTCTCCTTCTCGACGTAACCCCGCTTTCCTTGGGTATCGAGACGATGGGCGGCGTATTCACCAAGCTCATTGACAGAAACACGACCATACCTACCAAGAAGTCTCAGGTATTCTCGACTGCGGCAGACAATCAGACGTCGGTAGACGTTCACGTCTTGCAGGGCGAGAGAGAGTTTGCGGCAGATAACAAGACGCTCGGAAGATTTGAGCTTTCGGGTATCGCACCGGCTCCTCGCGGAATTCCTCAGATAGAGGTAGTCTTCGACATCGACGCTAACGGCATCGTTCACGTAACGGCTACCGATAAGGGCACGGGCAAGTCTCAGAACATCACGATCACGGCTTCCACAAACCTTTCCGACGACGAGATAGATAAGGCTGTCAAGGATGCAGAAAAGTACGCTGCAGAGGACAAGAAGCGTAAAGAGGACTTCGAGACAAAGAACGGACTCGATCAGGCTATCTTCAACATCGAGAAGTTCATGAAAGAGAGCGGCGATAAGCTCGAAGCAGGCGACAAAGAAAAGGTCGAAGAGGCTGTCAAGGAAGCAAAGGCAGTTCTCGAAGCAGGTGATATCAGCAAGATGAAGCAGGCTACCGAGGACCTTCTCAACAAGACGGGCACGATCTTCTCCAAGCTCTACCAGCAGGCGGCTCAGGAGCAGGCGGCGGCAGGAAATACAAACGCAAACAACGGAAACGGCGGCGACGACGATAACATCGTAGTTGACGTAACGGACGACAACAACTAATAGTTATGGCAAAAAGTTATTACGAGATATTAGGTGTCGATAAGAACGCATCGGCGGACGAAATAAAGTCCGCCTATCGTTCATTAGCGAAGAAATATCATCCCGACCTTCACCCGGGCGACGAGGAAGCGGCGAATAAGTTCAAGGAAATAAACGAGGCTTACGAGACCCTTTCAAATCCCGATAAAAAGGCGGCGTACGACAATCCGTCCCCGTTCGGACAGGGCGGCTTCGGCGGACAGGGCTTTGATTTTTCAGGCGGCTTTGACGATATATTCGACATCTTTTCAAACTTCACGGGCGGCGGATCGAGGCGTCAGTCGAAGAGTGTCGATCAGGGCGCAAGCATAAGGGTATCCTTGAATCTTTCCTTTATGGAGGCATGCAAGGGCGTCAAGAAAGAGGTCAAGATAACCAAAAAAGAGCGTTGCGAAAAATGCCACGGCACGGGTGCAAAGGACGGCACTGCGTATACGACGTGCGGCAAGTGTAACGGCACGGGCAGAGTACAGTACGTAAGCAACACCCTTTTCGGAAGAACGGTATCTTACGGCACGTGTCCCGATTGCGGCGGCACGGGTAAAAAGATAACGGAGAAATGCCCCGACTGCAAGGGTGCAGGACTTGTTTCAAAGAATAAGACGATAACTCTCGACATCCCCGCAGGCGTAGACGACGGCAACGTTTTGACGGTAAGAGGTGCAGGAAGCGAAAGCGCTACCGCAGGAGCTCCCAACGGCGACCTCATCTTAGAGATAAACGTAACTCCGCACAGGATATTAAAGAGAAAATCGCTCGACCTGTTCGTAGAGCTTCCCGTACCGTTCATAACGGCGGCGATGGGCGGTACGATAGAGGTCCCCTCGCTCGACGGTACGTTCACGCAAAAGATACCCGAGGGAACTCAGAGCGGCACCGTCCTCAGAATAAGGAACAAGGGCATAAAGATGAAGAACGGCCAGCAGGGCGATATGTACTTAAACGTCGTCGTAGAAGTTCCCAAGAACCTCTCACGCTCGCAGAAAAAGCTGTTCGAGTCGCTCTCAAAGGACATCGACAGAAAGCAATACTCCAAGTACAAAGACTATATGGATAAGATTGCCGACATCGCAAGAGAGAACTAAAAACAGAATTAAAAAAGCGATAAAGAAGCGAAAGCGCAAAGCGATCGCTTCTTTTTTATTGCAAATTGAGAAAAGCCGCCGTTTATATTGACAAAATGCGGCAAAAGGCATTAAAATAAAGCCATGGAATACGTAGAAATAACAGTAAGAACGACGAGCGAGGCGGCGGATCTCGTCGCAGACGTTTTCTTCGACTTCACGTTCGAGGGCGTCAGCATCGTCGATAAAGAGGACTTAGTTAGGCTTAACAAAAACACCCACCACTGGGATTATATAGAAGACGATATCTTCGCAAAATACGGTGAAGAAGCCTTGGTGGTAGGCTTTGTCGAGAAGTCGAAATACGCCGAAATTTCCGTCGAAATAGAGTCTGAGCTTGCCGCTTTGAGGGAACGCTCAAAAGGCTTTTTGAGCGTCGGCTCGTTGGAGCGCACCGAGAGGGTGATAGAGGGCGACGACTGGGTAAACAGCTGGAAAGAGCACTTCAAGCCCATCAAGCTCGACGGCGTCGTAATATGCCCCAAGTGGATAGATTATAGCGAAAAACCCGACGAAATAAAGGTACTCTTAGACGTAGGCATGGCGTTCGGAACGGGCGAGCACGAGACAACTTCCCTTTGCATAAAGCTGATGCAAGAGGTAGATATGGGCGGCAAAACGGTATACGACGTCGGCACGGGCAGCGGCATACTCGGCATTGCGGCGATAAAGCTCGGCGCAAAAAAGGCTATAATGTCCGACATTGACGAGATAGCGGTTGCGGCGGCGAAAAATAACGCCAAGCTCAACGGCGTAGAGGAGTATTGCGAGATAACGGAGTCAAACCTTCTCGACGGCAAGACCGAGCCTGCGGACGTAGTGGTATCGAACATCACCGCAGAGGTGCTTGTGCTTATGGCGGACGACATGGCAAAGATAACGAGAACGGGCACGCCCTTGATATTGAGCGGCGTTTTAGCCGATAGGCTCCCGATGATAAACGAAGCGTACGGCAAGTATTTCGACACACAGAAGCTGCTCCAAAAAGGCGACTGGTGCGGCATACTTCTCACGAGGAAATAGACTATGAAGGTAAGCGTAGTAACGCTCGGCTGCAAGGTAAATCAATACGACAGCGGCGGCGTGATAAATATATTGAGCGAAAGGGGTATAGAGACAGTCGAGGGATTGGTCTTTGCCGATGCTTATATAATCAACACCTGCGCCGTAACGAGGGAAGCGGAGCGAAAGAGCCGTGAGACGGTAACCAAGTGCTTGAAGCTCAACCCCGAGGCAAAGGTATTCGTTATGGGCTGTGCGTCGCAGAAAAACCCCGTCCAGTTCGAGGAAAAGTCCGACAGGGTAGTATACGTCAACGGCAACGGCGACAAGAAAAAGGTCGCTAGCCTTATCGAGGGTGTAGAGCTGTCCGCTCTTCCGACTGTTTACGAGGAGTTCGACACCGCTAAGACGGAAAAGACGAGAGCGTTCGTCAAGGTTCAGGACGGCTGCAATAACTTTTGCAGTTACTGTATCGTACCGTATTTAAGAGGCCGATCGAGGTCGAGGGAGATAGATAAGGTAACAAAAGAGATATCCGCCCTTCAGGACGTCAACGAAGTAGTCCTTTGTGGCATAAATCTTTCGGATTATCGCTTTGGCGACGGACTTATATCACTTGCCGAGGCAGTAGATAAATGCGGTATACGCTTCCGTTTCGGCTCCTTGGAAGAGAGGGTAATAACGGACGACTTTTTGGCAAGGCTGAAAAAACTTGATAACTTCTGTCCGCAGTTCCATTTGTCGTTGCAGTCTGGTAGCGACACGGTGCTTAAAAGGATGAACAGAAAATACACCGCAAGCGAATATATTGCGGCGTGCGAGAAGATAAAATCGGCGTTTGAGAATGCAAACATCACGACCGATGCGATAGTCGGCTTCCCCGGCGAAACGGAAGAGGAGTTCGAGGAGACCGTAACGTTAGCAAAGACCGTAGGCTTTGGCGATATGCACGTTTTCCCGTTCTCAAAAAGAGAGGGCACGGTAGCGGCGAAGATGGAGGATATGCCAAAAAGCGTCAAGACCGAGCGTGCAAAACGTTTGTCGGAAGTCGCAAAGGGCTTGAAAGACGCCTATATCGACAGATTTTTAGGAAAAACTCTCACCGCCTTGACTGAGGATATAGAGAACGGCATGAGGGTAGGATATACCGAAAATTACGTCAAAGTGTATCTCCCCGATACCGTTTCGGGCAACACGTTGATAAAAGTCGTGCTCGACCGCCGATACGGCGACGGTGCGATCGCAAAAATAGCCGAATAACGCAAAAAGCGTAAAATAAAGGAGAAAAAATTATGGATTGCCTGTTTTGTAAGTTCGTAAACAAAGAAATACCTACCAATATCGTCTATGAAGACGAGTTGATGATAATAATAAGGGACATCGAGCCAAAGGCAAAGGAGCACTACCTTCTGATCCCCAAAAAGCACTTCAAATACTTGGCGGAAATGACCGCCGAGGACGCAGGAAATTTAGGCGCTTGCCTCAAAAAGCTTCCCGAATTAACGGAGCTATTGGGCTTGCAGGGCGGATATAGACTTGTAATAAACCAAGGCGACGATGCAGGACAGACCGTTCCGCACCTTCACGTTCACGTTTTGGCAGGGCAGAAAATGGAGTGGAACCCGGCGTAAAAAAGTCAAATCGAGCCGCAAAGCAATTTTTTTCGCAAAAGGCGGCGTATTTTCTTGACAAAGAGCGGAATTTTTGTATAATTAGTTTGTATGTAAATGTAGCAAGAAGCTACGTTGACTTCCCGACACGAAGGAGGTGTGTGAGTTTTGTCTACGGTAAGAGTTGGCGAGAATGAATCTTTGGACAGCGCATTGAGACGCTTCAAAAGAAAATGTGCTCGTGACGGAATCATCGGTGATTTGAGAAAGAAAGAACAGTACGAAAAACCGAGCGTCAGACGCAAAAAGAAAGCCGAGGCTGCAAGAAAGCGCGGCAACAGAGCATTTTAATTTAGGCTCAGTTTAATAAAGAAATACAGAAGATGACTTTGATGAATATCAAGGTCATTTTTTTATGTCGAAATAAGGAGACCAAATGTCAACTAACAACGAACTTAAACAGATGGCAAGAATGGCAAAAGCGAGGCTCAAAAGCGGCTACTGGGTAGACCGCAAAGAAAAGCTTCGTGAGTGCCTGAGAACGTGCGGTGGCAACGCCCTCTCGTGCGACGAAATAAAGCAATACTTCGCCGTCGCAAACACCGACAAACGTCATATGACGGAAGAAGAAACGCTCGAAAGCCGCCTTTACCCGATCGTGTGCGATATAATCGACTCCGACGACGGCTTAAACCCGCTCGGCAGACTCATCGACAGAAACTACTACGACACCCTCGATTACGCCGCAAAGCAACGCTACGTTCTTACGCTGTCCGAGACCTACAAAAAGCTCGCCCAAAAATACGCCGCCGAAAAAGAGATCGAAAAACGCCTCAACACCTTAGCAAGGTCTTAATTTCATAGACTTTTCTATGCCCTAAACTTTCTAATAAAAACACGACCTTATACAAGCCTCCCTCCGAGAGGGAGGGGGACCGCGTTAGCGGTGAAAGGAGCCTAACGGAAGTAACTATTCCCTCAAACTTCGCTTTACCACGCCACAGCTACTCTTAATTATAATAACTACTCCCACTCAAACTTCGCTTTCCCAACTTAAAACCGTTTTCCCGCCGCAGTCTAATAACGAGCAAACCATATGAAAGGCTCCTTTGTGTAAAGGAAGCTGTCTGCGGAGCAGACTGAGGGATTGTCTACACAGTAACTAATCCCTCAAACTAACGATAGAATCCAGAACCTCATTTTCCTAAAAATTCTAATAGCAACAGAATCCTTATTAAAGCCTCCTCTGGGAGGGAGCTGTCTCGGCGCCAAAACGGCGAATCGGTAGGATTGCCGAAAAACCTAACTACTCCCTCAAACTTGGATAGCTCATCTCCCAAACCTACCCGCAAAATCGCATTTTTCTATCAAAAACAAGGTAACTGTCGTAAATATTGGACACAAAACCCTTGACAAATCAAAAATAAGTGCTAAAATATAATTGTCAAGATGGATAGTATACCTCCCGTAAACCTCGAGCGGAGCGTATCAAATGGATTCAACAACTGAATAGCTCAAGCGAAGAAACGACTCGGGGGGGGTACTTCCGAAGCCCTTTTGAATTCGTTTTTGCAAATACGGTTTGCGAAAACGAAAAATTTACTCAAAGGGAGATGGGAGACATCAAAATGGAGAAAACAAAAGTATTAAGACTACTGGTATCGGTAGTATTGGTATTGGCTCTTACTATGTCCTTAATGGCATGCCAGCAGAAAGAGCCCGATCCCACGCCCACGCCGTCAGAGACCGTAAAGCCGTCCGAGACGACCAAGCCTACCGAAACGACGAAACCTTCAGAGACTACCCAGCCTTCTGAAACGACCGAGCCCACAGAGACTCCCGAACCCACCGAGACGACCACCCCCGGCGGTCTTTTGAACGATGAGTTCTGGAACTGGTATTCTCAGGGCGGCAACCATATCGACTATAGCGAGCTCAGCACCCTCACAGGTAGCGGCTCTTACGTCGTAGACGCTATAAACGAAAGCTTCGACATAGCGATCACGAACTCCGAGTTCACGGGCACCGTAACGTTCGGCGATATCAACGTCGCAGGCTCGCTTACTCTCAATATGCCCAATGCGACCATCGTTTTCGATAGACCTGCATCCGTCGGCGCATTGAACGTAACGTCGGGTCCTCACACCTTCGTACTCAACGCTCAGCTCACGATAACGACCTCGAGCGGCACGCTCACGATAAGAGGCGGTAACGTAGAGCTCAACGCTCCCGTAGTAACGAACGACGAGACCCCTACCAACGCAACTATAAAAGTACTCAACGAGGGAACTATAACGACGAGCGTCGGCGTAACGCTTGAAGTAGACGGCGGCACTCTTACGATCGTAGTTAATACGGACGAAGATATTTCCATAAAAGCTCTTAACGGTTTTACCATCGACACTAGAAACCGCTCTACCACGGCGAATAATATTAGCGTAGAATTTACTACTAACGGATGGGAGCAAGTTACTGAGGTTTCGAACGCGGGAGAGTCCACCAAAGTAACCGTTTCGGGAACTCAACACACTGATCCTATCATAAGGGATGAAGTAGCTGTCGTAACGACCGAAACGGAATTTAAGACTGCAATTACAAATAAGAACGCAGTCATCACCTTGGGCGCAAATATCGCTTTGACTTCGCCAGCTCACTTTGATTACAATGAAGCGATAATCGACCTTAACGGCTATACGCTTTCTCTCGCAGAAACTTATACCACCGACGATTATCTTCTCGCTGTTAAGCGTGGCGGAAGACTTCTCATCAGAGACTCCTCCGAAGCTAAGACCGGTATGATAAACGGAGGCGGCAAGGTATGCGTCAAGCTTACTATATCAGGAGAAGGTGAAGGAACGTCGTCAACGACAGCAAACCTTACTGTCGAAAGCGGTACGATTTATACGACTGATATGTATGCAATCTGCGGTAACGGAACTCGTCATTATACAAATCTTATTATAACAGGCGGCACGATAAAGAGTGAAAAGAAAAACAGCTCATATAATTATGCTGCTATCTACATTCCTCAGGACGGTACCGTTACGATAAATGGCGGCACGATCGAAGGTTATGCTGCAGCGCTCGAGGCTCGTGCAGGACTCGTTACGATAATGGGCGGCACGTTCAAGGCTACTGCTGTTCCCCTTACCGTTGAAGGAAACGGAAGCGGAACGACTACGACAGGCGCAGCGCTCGCTATCGCTCAGCATTCGACGAAGAAAGGAATTTCTGTTACCATACACGACGGTTCTTTCGAGGGTTATATTCCTGTTTCGATCACAAATCCCGAGTATGCAACGAATGGCAAGACCGACAACGTATTCGTAACTATCAATAGCTGCACGTTCACCTCGACCAATACGACTGCAACGGCTTGCGACATATATGTTGATGACGACGCTGTCAGCGCATACAATATCAGAAAGAACGCTTCTATAAACCCCACCCTTCCTGCAAACTACAGGTGGAGCACAGACAATAAAGTCGAAAGCATCTACGAGACCATCTCCAGCGGCGTTCTTAAGAACAAAGTAACAGGCGTTTACGAGATCTCCTCGAAAGACGGCTTGCTTTGGTTTGTAGATCAGGTAAACAATCAGAATAAGAGCTTTGGTGGCGTAGGCGTAACAGTCAAACTTACTGCTGACATCGATATGGAGAATGCGACCATTGCTCCTATCGGACAGAATGTATATAATTACGGTGAATCGGGTTGCAACTCTGCTTTCTTTAACGGAGTATTCGACGGAAACGGCAAGACGATCAAGAACCTTACGATCAAGAGCGTAGCAGATCCGTCTCCGTTCAAGACTTCTGAAAGTGCCGTTTACTCCGTAGGCTTCTTCGGCTATTTGGTAGGTGAGGTTAAGAATCTTACATTGGATACCGTAACCGTTACTGGTTATCACTATGTAGGTGCTCTTGTCGGTATGATGGATAAACCTTCAAAAGTAACGAACTGCACGGTTAAGAACAGTACTGTAACAGGAACGCACCTTGAAAACGACTACTGCGGTGATAAGGTTGGTGGACTCGTAGGTAACTCTCACGGCACAATTTCTGGTTGCAAGGTTGAAAATACCGAAGTTAAAGGAAGCCGTGACGTAGGTCAGGTCATCGGTTGCGCACAGGCAGAGTGTACTGTTACAAACTGCTCTGCAACGAGCGTAACTGTAGTTGATGCTGGCGATTGCACTGGTGCAAACATCAATAATGCAGTAATCGGTAGAGACCTACGCTTAAATAAATAATCACTAAAATAAGAAAATAAAAACACCCAAAGGCAGAGTACCCACTCTGCCTTTTCTAATATAAAACTCGACCATATGAAAGGCTCCTTTGTGTAAAGGGAGCTGTCTGCGAAGTGTACTTCGGGATTGTCAACTATCGTAATTCTTATCTCAAACTCCGCTTCATGTCTCAACGGCTTAGTTGAATGTAAAGATAGCTAACCACTGATCCACAACCAAAAAACAAAGGCAGAGTACCCACTCTGCCTTTTCTAATGCACTCATACCGTAGGGCGGTGGGCTTGCTCCCTCCGCAGTCTAAATAATAACCCAACCACCACTATTCACTAAACACTCTTCACTATTCACTTGTGGCGAAGCCACACAAGCCTCCCTCCGAGAGGGAGGGGGACCGCGTTAGCGGTGGAAGGAGACTAACGGAACTAACTACTCACTCAAACTTTGGATAGAAATAATAATACATAAAGTTTCTAATAATAACCCAAACCATATGAAAGGCTCCTTTGTGTAAAGGGAGCTGTCTGCGAAGTGTACTTCGGGATTGTCAACTACCGTAATTCTTATCTCAAACTCCGCTTTACCCACTAAAAACGTTCACCACTTGCCGTAGGGCGGTGGCTTGCTCCCTCCGCAGTCTAATAATAACCCAACCACCACTATTCACTAAACACTCTTCACTATTCACTTGTGGCGAAGCCACACAAGCCTCCCTCCGAGAGGGAGGGGGACCGCGTTAGCGGTGGAAGGAGACTAACGGAACTAACTACTCACTCAAACTTTGGATAGAAATAATAATACATAAAGTTTCTAATAATAACCCAAACCATATGAAAGGCTCCTTTGTGTAAAGGGAGCTGTCTGCGGAGTGTACTTCGGGATTGTCAACTACCGAAATTGCTCCCTCAAACTCTGGATAGGATCCAAAACATCATTCCCCTAACAAACAAAAAGGCGAGACCGTAGTCTCGCCTGAAAACTCAAAAACATCACTCCAACACGTCCGCCATATCGTACCGTCCGCACGGCTTACCGACTAAGAACCTTGCGGCAGCGACTGCGCCGTCCGCAAAGACCGAACGTGACAACGCCTGGTGCTTGATAGTAACGATCTCGTTGTCGCCGATAAACATCACCTCGTGCTCGCCGACGATCTTGCCGCCACGGATAGAGGAGATGCCGATCTCGTTTTTATCACGCTTGCCCGACGTGCTCCTTGTTGCGTTAATGTAAAGCTTGTCGTTTTCCTTAGCGATCTCCCGTGCAAGCAGCAACGCCGTACCGCTCGGAGCGTCCACCTTTTGGTTGTGGTGCGCCTCGACTATCTCAACGTCAAAGCCGTTTAGCGCACGCTCCGCTTCTCTTGAAAGCTTCGCAACGAGGTTGATTCCCTTAGACATATTTGCCGACGTAAATACGGGCACGACCTTAGAAGCCTTGTCGATAAGCTCATAGTCGCTTTCGGTATATCCCGTCGTGCAAAGGACGGTAGGTACTCTTTTTTCGGTCGCATAAGAAAGTATGTCCCCAAGTGCCGACGGCCTCGAAAAGTCGATAATAACGTCGATATTCTCCTTGACGTCGCCGATATTCTGATAAACAGGCATGCCCGACTCGCAAGGGATGACGTCAACGCCCGCAACGACCGTCATATCGTCCGTATTTTTAATAGCCTCGATGAGATTTTTTCCCATCTTGCCCGATATTCCGTAAATTAAAACGCTTATCATAAAATTCCAAGCTCCTTCATGCAGGCAACGAGTTTGATTCTGTTTTCGTCCTCGATCTCGGTAAGAGGCTCACGCAAGATCTTGGTAGCGTAGCCCATCTCGCAAAGTGCCGCCTTGCAGGGGATAGGGTTGACCTCGCAAAAAAGTGCGTGCGCAAGGGGATAGAGCCTTTTGAAAAGTGCCAACGCCTTGTCTTTTTCACCCGAAAGATACAGCGTATGAAGCTCCTTCGTTTCCTTGGGAATAACGTTAGAAAGCACCGAAATAGTGCCGCTTCCGCCAAGGCTGAGGAACGGAACGATAAGCTCGTCGTCGCCCGAATAAAGAGCCATTTTGCCGTCTATTGCGAGCATCGTCTGCGTTATCTGCGAGATGTTGCCGCTTGCCTCCTTGATTCCGTAAAGGTTGGGAATTTCCGCAAGTGCCGCCGCAACGTCGGGCGTGATGTTGACACCCGTCCTCGACGGTACGTTATAAGCGATTACGGGTATGGAAATTGCGCTTGCGATCTCCTCGTAATAGCGAATAATGCCCTTTTTGGTGCATTTGTTGTAATACGGTGTAACGCACAAAACGCCGTCACAGCCCAGAGATTGGGCGAATTTGGACTCTAAAACAGCCTTTTTGGTGTCGTTTGCGCCCGTACCTGCGATAATTTTAATTTTACCCTTGGCGTGCTCGACGGCAACACGCAGTACCTCGTGTCGCTCAGTCTCCGTCATGGTAGCAGGCTCACCTGTCGTGCCGTTTACGACGATAGCGTCGATACCTGCCTCGACCTGCCTGTCAATAAGCCTTTTCAGCTCCTCGAAGTTAACGCCGTTTTCGGTAAACGGAGTTATCATCGCCGTAGCAACTCCCGTAAATAAGCTCTTCATATCGGTCAGTCCTTTTTCATAATGATTTCTGCGATCTGCACGGCGTTAGTAGCCGCACCCTTTCTGATGTTGTCCGCAACTACCCAGAGGTTGACGCCGCTGTCGACCGATTCGTCGATACGCACTCTGCCGACGAACACCTCGTCCTTGTCCTCGGCGTAGATCGCCATCGGATAGACGTTGTTTTTGGGATCGTCCAAAAGTATAAGCCTGTCGTCGAAGTGCGAGAGGACGTATTTGACCTCTTCTGCGGTGCACGGCTTTTCAAACTCAACGTTGATAGACTCGCTGTGACCGTAAGCAACTGGAACTCTTACCGTCGTAGCGGTAATTTTAAGGCTGTCGTCGTGCAAAATTTTTCTCGTCTCGTTGACCATCTTCATTTCCTCTTTGGTATAACCGTTGTCGAGGAAGTCGTCGATGTGAGGCAGACAGTTGCCGACGATAGGATAGGGGAACTTTTGAAGCTCGCCCTCTTTAGCGTTGTTGACAAGGTCTGAATAACCCTTCATACCTGCGCCCGAAACCGCTTGGAACGTAGTATATACTATGCGCTTGATACCGAAAGCGTCGTAAAGGGGCTTCAACGCAACGACTGCCTGAATGGTCGAGCAGTTGGGGTTAGCGATAATGCCGTTGTTCTTGTCGATGTCCTCGGGGTTTACCTCGGGAACGACGAGAGGGATGTCGGGATCCATTCTCCAGTACGACGAGTTGTCGATTACGGTAGTCCCGAGCGCCGCAAAAACAGGTGCGAATTTTTTAGACGTGCTTGCGCCTGCCGAAAAAAGAGCGATGTCAACGGGATTTGCCTTGATGTTCTCCTCGTTGAGCTCTATTACGGTATGCTCTTTGCCCATGAAGTCCACCTTGCTGCCTGCGCTTCTTGAAGAAGCGAAGAGGAAGTATTCCGACACGGGAAGATTGCGCTCAGAGAGCACCTGCAAAAATTTTCTTCCTACCATACCCGTCGCACCGACGACGGCGACCTTAAAAGTTTTCATAAAAATATCTCCAAAAAAATATATGCAAAAAAATACGGCGATAGCAATAAAGCCACGCCGTGAAAAACCGTAGAGTATTTTCAAGCGATAGCTCACCGCAAAGCTGCGACAGTCGTGCGTCTGTTACTCCGCACGCCCAGCATGGGGAAGACCCACACTTCGGCAACGGTACCCTTTCGCGAAATCGCTACTCTTGCCCGATGCTCCTCTATCGTACGACTACATAATACAATAACGGGCGGAAGAAGTCAAATATTATGAGTTTATTTTGCTTTGATATAAAATATTTTTGGCAACTAAAACGCCAAAGGAATAAAAATCGAGGCAAACGGTTGCAAAAAAGCGGCGAATAATGTATAGTATTACGGTAAGATGAAAAAATAACGGCTTCTTATATAGATAAAGAAACGGAGGCTTTCAATGAAAGAGACAAAAAGAAACGACCAGCTCGTATATTTTCACAAACAAAAGGTAGGGGATATGGCAAAACGCCTCCCGACTGCCGAGGGCAGATGGGGACTTTGGAAATACCTGTTTGCGCAGGGCATGACGGGAATGTTCCAGCTCAACGTAAGTGCGTTCATCTGCTTTTTGCCGGTGATAGTTGTTGCGTATCTGTTCGCAATGGGCTCGATGTCGATATCGTCCTCCTTGCCGTTCACGTCCTTTATAGGAGCTGGCTACCCTGCTGTAGTCGATGCGGCGGAAAAGGCATTCACCTCAACGCAGGAGCTTTTCATGCAGTTTGGCGTACTTCTGATGCCTTGCGCCCTCTTCATTTCGCTTTATCTTTCCCAGAGCGTTCAGTACGCAATGAGAAACTTCGTCTGGACAGAGGGACACTTCAAGTTCAAAACTCTTTTCAAGTCCTTCAAGTTCAACTGGAAGCAGCCCATATTCATCTCGCTCATAACCTCCGTTATAGCGATGGGAATATTCTACCTTGTATATTTATTGAGAGCGTACCTGTACCTTCATGGCTGGAACGTATGGGCAATACTCATGGTGATCGGAATTGCGGCAGTCGCGCTTTTCGTCGTCATGATAACGATGTACGCATACTCCATCTCGATAACGTATAAAGAGAGCCTTCTTGCGGTATATTACGATGCGATCTTCCTCTCGATAAGATTGTTTGTTACGAATCTTCTGATAGAAGTGGCAGTTCTTGCACCTATCGCACTCGTAGCGCTTTTGACAAACACGGCATTCGGTATGCTCGTAATAATGGCTATGGTATTCATCGGCTTTTCCTATATGTTGCTCACGTGGGCTGTATATTCGCAATACGTCTTCGACCTTGCGACCAACAAGCTCAACGGCAACAATCCTTACGCAAAGCAGGAAAAGACCTTATAATTTATGTCCCGCTACGAAAAATTTTCAACTGTATACGATAAACTGATGTACGACTGCGACTATGATAAATGGTCGCAGTATTTGTTATCGAGGCTGTCGGGCAAGGGCATAGACTTTGCCTGCGGAAGCGGCACAATGACCCTTAATATGAGAAAGGGCGGTCTTGATGTTTTCGGTGTCGACCTTTCGAGAGATATGCTGGAAATAGCCAAGGAAAAGGCAATGAAAGAGCATATTCCGACGGAGTTTTTAGAGGCAGATATGACAAGGTTCAAGTACGGCTTAAAGCTCGACTTTGCAACCTGCCTTATCGACGGAGTAAATTATTTGACCGACAGGGAGACCGAACGCTTTTTCAATAGCGTTTACGGCATGCTGAAAGAAAACGGCAAGTTCATCTTCGACGTGTCGTCGGAATATAAGATAACGACCGTCCTTGCCAATAACTTTTACTACGACGACGAAGAGGACGTAACGTATTTTTGGACTAACAAGCTTGCCAAGGACGGCAAAAAGGTAACGTGCGACCTCAGCTTTTTCGTAAAAGACGGCGAAAAATACGACCGCTTTGACGAAAGGCACGTTTTTCACCTGAAAAAGACTGAAGATATGAAGACCTTGCTCAAAAAAGCAGGCTTTAAGGAAATAAAAATAACCGACGATAGCTTTAACGGGAGACCAAAAGAAAAAGCTATGAGAATAGTGTTTGAGGCAACGAAATGAGTGTAACGAATTTTTACCAAAGCGTAGATTATTATCTCGATCTTTTCGACGAAAAGTGCGATAAAGGCAATTACCCCGACGGCTTTGCCGCCCTCTCGTACGCAGAAAGGGTAGCAAATAAGGCAGATATGTCGGATATTTACCTCGCAAAGGCGCAAGGATACGCCGAGATAGACAGATTGAGGAGCTCCAACAAGTTCTACTTCAAAACACTGAAAAGCGGTTCAAACAGGCAAGAAGCGCTGTTCGGACTTTTTCAGAACATGATGTTGATAGGCCGCCGGAGCGACGCTATGTACTACTCCTCGCTTTTGGAAGATTGCGCAGGGGAGATAGACACCGAAACGGTGATGGACGCACTGTCGGGGAGCTTGCAGGAGGCAGAGCAAAGCCAATACGGCGTAGCGTACGAAAAGGAGAGCTACGACGTAAAGCTTGCCGCCGAGTGCATAAGAGATACTCGCTTTGACGATGCGATAGAGATACTCGAGCGCATTCCGACGGAGAATAAGCACTTCGTCAAGGCAATGAACGACCTTTGCCTGTGCTACACCGTCAAGCGTGATTACGAAGGTGCGTTGAGTGCGTGCATGCGTGCGCTTGAAAAGGACGCCGAGGATGTACCCTCTCTTTGCAACGAGCTGATGCTCGAACGCCTTCTCAAAAAGAACAGCAACGAAGAGGAAATACTTGAAAAGCTCCTTTCGGTAAAGCCTGACGACCAATACGATATAGCAAAGATAGCAACCACGATGTGCGATATGAACAGGCACGAGGATGCAAGAAGATACTTAGAACTTGCAGTCAAGGCAACGCCTTACGTAGAGATATACGAGCTGCTCCTTGGCATAGCGCAATACAATCTGCAGGACTTTGCGGCGTCCAAAAAGACATTTTCGGACCTTTTGAAGCTCGACAGAGACGATACGGTGGCAAAGTATTATTTAAGGCTTGTAAACGTCGCCGAGGAACGCTTCAAAAAGGGCGGTCAGGTAGAGCTGCTTGATTATATTCCCCAGATGCCGTACGCCGACATAATGAAGCTATACAGGCGTTTAGACGACTTTTTGTGCTCGTTAGACGTAGACGAGTTCATAAGCGACGGAGAGGTATCCGACTGCTTCGAGTTTGCGCTCGAATCGGGCGATCTCGACACGATAGAGAAGGTCGTCCGCAAGATATTGGCGGCAGATCCGCCATGGAAAGAGGAGATATTGGACGACCTCCTGTTAGACTCGTCTGTATCCGAGGATATCAAGCAAGAGATAATAGAGGATTATCTGATAGAGAAAAAACGCTCGATAGAGCTTACCGTCGGTCTTCGCTACGACGAAAGCACGGTAACCTACCCCAAGAATTTTTCCTCGATGGACTCGACTTTCAAGACGGCTTTTGCGATGATAGGTGCGCTGTACTCGGTAACGAAGAGCGTACACCTTTTCAAGGAGCTTGCAAAGGCTACGAACAAGGTATACGAGCTTTGCACGGAAAAGGAGTGCGACTTCAAGTCGTTTGCCTCGCTTGCGGTAGTCATAGCGATGGTAGAGGACGACAGCAACAACGAGCGTGAGCTTTGCGAGATGCTCGGCGGCACGCCTGCCACGGTAAAAAAATACAGAGAGAAGCTCGGGCTTTAAGCCTCATAAAAAAGACCTTCGCCAAATATAATATGGCGGAGGTCTTATCATGTCAGGATCAATAAAAAGGGTGCTGTCCGCAACGCTCGTAACCGTCGGCGGCATAATAGGCGCAGGCTTTGCGAGCGGCAGAGAGATATACGTCTTTTTAAAGGGCGAAAACAGAGCATTTTTGGCAGGTGTTTCCGTCTTTTTAGCAATGCTCGTGTTTTCCCTTTCCGTATATACCTTTGGCAGAAAGAGAAAGGTGTCATCGATGAGAGACTTTTCAGCCGCCCTGTTAGGAAAAAGAGCGTATTTTTTTGACGTAGCGTTCGGCTTTTGCTTTTATATAGTAATAGCGGCAATGCTTTCTGCAACCGACGAGCTGTTCTCCTTTTGCGGCGTAAGATTTCCGCTTTTTTCGTTGATTTCCGTCTTAATAACGGGCTTTTTCGTTGCTCGCGGGATAAAGGGCGTAACGCAGCTTTCGTGTGTTTTAACGCCGATTTTGGTGCTGTTTATCGTAGCGATAACGCTGGGATTTAAGGGTAAGGCGGCGGAAAGTGCCAAAGCCCAAAACGCCGTAATTACGGGCGTTAACGCCACGATGTACGTAGCGATGAACTTCTGCCTTTCAGCCGTCGTAATGGCGGAATGGGGCGGCAAAATGACAAAAAGAGAATGTTTAGCGTCAAGCCTTCTTACATCAACGGTAATAGCCCTTCTCGTTGCGTTTTTTATCAAGGCAATGTCTTGCGGAGACTTCGCCGCAATTCCCATACCGCTTGTTGTGATGACGGAAGGGAGAGGCAAACTTCTTGCCGCCTTTTCAATAATAACGCTTTATTTCGCCATTTTGACAACCCTTCTTTCGTCAAGCCTTCCGCTCTTTTCTTGGTATAAAACGAGGCGAAAAGGAGCGATATTGCCCCTTGTTGCCACATTTTTACCTGCTTTTTTGCTGTCGGGATTCGGGTTCGTAAAAATTCTGTCCTCGCTGTACCCGATACAGTCGGTGATAGGGCTCATAGCTTTAATTCTCATCATCAGCGATAGCGTATTACCAGCTTTTCAAGGAGTGAAACGAGGTAATACACCACCCCTGCGAGGAAGAGAAGAATGACGGTCGCCGCCATAACGAGGTCGAGCTTAAACACCTGTCCGCCGTAGACAATGAGGTAGCCAAGCCCCTCACGGGACACGAGGTACTCACCCATGATAGACCCGACGAAGCTAAGCCCGACGTTTATTTTCAGCATGGAGATGAGAGCGGGGAGCGAAGACGGCAGAACAAGCTTAAAAAATATAGTCAATTTTTTGGCGTTCATTGCCTGCAGGAGATAAATTTTGTCCCCGTCCGTCTCGCAAAATGCGGCAAGAGCTGTAATGTTCGTAATGATGACGCAGATTAAGACGGTCATTGCGATAATAGGCTTGTAGCCGATGCCGCACCACACGATGAGAATAGGCCCCAAGGCGATTTTCGGGAGCGAGTTGAGAACGACAAGATATGGCTCTGCGACGTCCTTAAAAAAGGCAAAATACCACATTAAAAAGGCAGATATCACGCCGACGACGTTCGCTATAAAAAATCCCGTCATAGTCTCAAAAAGGGTAATGAAAACGTGCCGCCAAAGCCCGCTTTGAGAAAGCGAAACGACGCTTTTGACTACCCTTGACGGCGAACTCATAATAAACGGGTCGATGACGTTCAGCCTTGCCAAAATTTCCCATAACGCCACGAGCAAAACGAGTGCACCCACCTGCACGAAAATTACCGCTTTCTGCCTTCTCTCCGCCTTTTTCAGAAATTTTTTATGCTCCTCGCTCATACGTCCACCTCTCTCCAGATTTTTTCAAACAGCCTCGGGAATTCCTCGCTCTCACGCCGCATTAGCGGCGTTTTGTCTTTGTCGAACGCAAAAACGTGTTCTGCTTTCTTGGTCGCAGGCCGCTTGGAGAGAACGAGCATCTTGTCTGCCATAGCGATCCCCTCGGATATGTCGTGCGTAACAAGGACGGCGGCTTTTTTCTCACCCTTTATCATGGCGTAAAGGTCGTTAGAAAGCACCAGCCTCGTCTGATAATCGAGCGACGACGTCGGCTCGTCGAGTAAAAGGAGCTTAGGCTTAAGCGCAAGCGTCCTGATAAGCGCAACACGCTGTCGCATACCGCCCGAAAGCTCGGACGGATACTTGTCTTTGAACTCAAAAAGGTCGTACTTTTTCAGCAGCGACGTAACGTAGTTCAAGTTGACCTCGTTTTTGATGCCCTGTATCTCAAGCCCGAGCACGGCGTTCTGGAAAACCGTCCGCCAGGGGAAAAGACAATCCCGTTGCAGCATGTACCCGATGGTAACGCCCTCGCCGAAAAGGATGCGACCGCCCGACGGCACGAAAAGCCCGGAGATAAGGGAGAGGACGGTAGTCTTACCGCACCCCGACGGCCCGACTATAGCGACGAATTCGTCCTCGTCAACGCAAAAGCTAAGGCGTGAAATAGCCTCCGTCTCGCCGTTTTTGGCGTGATAATTAAAGCTCACCTCTTGAAATTCCAGCAACATTTTCCTCACCTCATTCGTTATAGTCCATTGTATTAAAAACCCTCTCCCAATGTGCCGCCAACGAAAAATAAAGATGGATCCATTTATCATTTTGCTCAAAGATATTTCCTATATTAAAGTAAAATGATCATACCAAAAGCATCTCTCTGCCCCGAAAAAATATTGCCGAAACTATCCGTTCAGGGAAATTCCCAATATATCACAAAAAAAAGATCCACTTTTATTAGTTTTCTTATCAACAAAATTCCCACCGCCAACGAACAATAAAGTACAAATACGCCGCCGTATTTACCCTTATGTAAAAGATTTTCAGATATTTCCCAAAACGCCCTGCACCGCCGATAACCAAAACACCACTAAACTTTGCTTTACCATCACCGCAATTACTATCTCAAACTCGGATAGACCTGTCTAAATATAGCTACTATTAATTATAATAATTATTCTGCCCTCAAACTCCGTTTTAGCAGCATCAAGCTACTCTTAATTATAATAACTACTCCATCAAACTTCGATAGAAACGCTTTGCCTGTTCGCTGCCCGCCGTATCTAAAGCAACGTCGAACTTTTGCGTTAAAAACGCAAAAGCGCAAGGCAGTGCTATTTCGGAATCTCGAGCAGCGCTACCAACCCCTTGCCTTAACCTATAAAAAACCTAGGGCGGGGGTTTGCCATCGTCGCAGTCTAATAACGAGCAAACCATATGAAAGGCTCCTTTGTGTAAAGGGAACTGTCGTCGAAGTGTACTTCGGGATTGTTCTAAATAATAACTTCATCCACCACTATTTACTCTTCACATGTGGCGACAGCCGCCCATACCTCAAACAAAGAGCGTTTGAAAGTGTCCCCTAAAAAGCAAACGCACCCAAAAAACAAAAAAGGCGTAGGAACTTTTGTTCCTACGCCAAACGTAGCTAAAAAACTATTCGCTAAGTCCTGCGACGTTGCTGACGGGTAGCGTGAAAGCGATGCCCTGACCGGGCGAATTAAGACCGACCTTCTGATAGACGGCGTGGAGGATATCGTCACGAATATCGCTCGTTGCGATGATAATAACGATCTCCTTTTCGGGCTGGATAGAGATGCCGAACAGCTTTTCGGCCTCTGCGCTTGCCGTACCCCTGCCGTGGATGACCGTACCGCCTCTTGCGCCTGCCGTTCTTGCCGCTTCCATAACGTCCTCGGAAAAGCCCGAGTTAACTATACACAAAATTGCCTCGTATTTATTTTCCATAATGATACTCCTTGATTACTTGTTGTTGGAGAGGAAGCGATAAAGCGCCACTCCGATAGTGCTTGTCATAGGGACTGTAAAGGCAATGCCCTTTCCGCCTCTGACGGTGTTGAACTTATTGTCGAGCGTATACATAAGGTCTGCTTCCTTGTCCTGACGGATAACGGAAAGCAACACGGTCTTAGTGTCGTCGGTGATGTTGAGCAAGCTCTTAACGGACTCCTGCGCCGTACCGAACGCCGAAACGCCCAACGAAACGTTGCTTTCGAACGATTCGATGATGTCGTTATAAAACTCCGCCTTGTTACGGCTGACGATGGTAACGAGAAGAAGGAGCTTTTGCGGAGCGACCGTCGTTTTAGCGTTTTCCGCGCGCTTAGTCTCGATCTTCTTAGCGATCTTAGCTGACGGCTTAGTCAATTTTCTTTTTTCTGCCATAACGCCCTCCTTACATAAAGTTTATGATCTGCTCGTCGTCGGAGGAGAGTATCCTCTGCATTGCGATAGCGTCGGAGACCTTCTTTCTCATAATAGCCTCAAAGCCGAGCGTCTGAATAGCGATAAGCGGCGTCATAGCGACCATCGCGACGATACCGAAAGCGTCCGCTAAGACCTTGCTTTCGCCCTGCAGGACGACGCAAACGCCGATAGCGAACGGAAGAATAAAGCTCGACGTCAACGGACCGCTTGCAACTCCACCGGAGTCGAAAGCGATACCGGTATAAAGCGAGGGCACGAAGAACGAAAGTCCGAGCGATATGATGTAACCGGGGATAAGGTAATACAAAATGCTGAAATCGTAGATTATCCTTATCATCGAAAGCAGCAATGAAATGCCTACACCGATCGAAAGAGCGATCATCATAGAACGCTTTTTAACGAGTCCGTCGGTGATGTCCTCGACCTGCTTGTTGAGTACCTGGACTGCAGGCTCTGCCATAACGACGACCATACCGAGGATAAAGCCTATAATCGCAACTGCGACGGGGCTTGAAGAAGCAAGCTCCGTTCCGAGCTTATAGCCTATCGGCATAAAGCCGACGGAAACGGCGGTTAAGAAGATAACGAGTCCGAAGAACGTAATAACAACGCCGACGCCTATTTTATAAAGCTTGGTTTTGGGAAGCTTCAAGAAGATAGCCTGAAGTATCGCAAAGAACAGCACGATAAGCCCAAGTGCGATGCCTACCTCCTTCATAACGGAAAGTAGCGTTGCAAAAAAGCTTGCAAAGAAGCCGTCTGCGATAGCGTAGCTCGGGATAGTATAATCGAGTGCGCCCTGCATTGGGAGCGCAAGTATAAGAACTGCGAGGATAGGACCTACCGAGCAAAGAGCGATAAGACCGAACGAGTTTTCCTTAGAGTGCTTTCCGCCGATTGTGTTTGCGATACCGATGCCGAGCGCCATGATGAACGGTACGGTGATAGGACCTGTCGTGACGCCGCCCGAGTCGAAAGCTACTGCAAGGAAGCTGTCGTTGCCGTTCTCGATGAGTATCGCCGCAAAAGCGAAGAGACACATATAAAAGAACGACAGCATAGAGAAAAGCGGCTTTTGCATAACGATTTTCAGCACTGCGATAAGCAGAAACAGACCTACGCCCGTTGCGACGAAGATAACGAGCTTCGTCGGGTCTATCTTAGACGCCACTTGGTTTGCAAGGACGGTAAGATCGGGCTCGGCCACCGTAATGCAAAATCCCATAACAAAGCAAATGATAAGCAATAGCCACGGACTTTTAGACTTAGTAAGACCTGCGCCTATGTAATCGCCCATAGGCATCATCGCAAGGTCAGAGCCGAGCGAGAAGAGAGCGATACCGAGAACGAGAAGCACCGTCGAGAAGACGAACACTAAAAGCTCTCGTTGCGTCAGGCTAACGAGGGGAGTAAAGCTCAGAATGAGCACGATAAGAAAGACCGGCGATACGGAAATTACCGCCTCTTTCAGTTTCATGACAAGTGTTTTGCCCAAATTATTACCTCCTTTCTACCGATATTCCCTAAAAAAATACCTTTCGATTTCAAAAAAAGCCTTTGCAAGAAGTGCAAAAGCCGTGTCGAAATAGTTTTATCGTTGTCGAACTTCGGCAGCAATAAATGCAATTCAAGTAGTAGAGGTGAGTTCCTCCGATATAGAAAACAAAGCGTTTGCCTTGTAAAAAGCTAAAAAAGCGCAACCCCGCTCGACAACGTCCCACCAAAGCGGTGCACTCGTCGGTAACTCCTACAAAGCCACCTTATGGCACACGCCGCTATCCGTTTAGTGCTGCTACATTCCTGTCCTGACACGGTTCACGGCACGACGTTGCATAAGACCTTGAAATCAACGTCCCGTGCGAATGTCGGCCTTCAATAGAACGAGCCTCACGGGGTATTCAACCTTGCTATAGCGGATTGCAAGTTCAGGGCACCGCTAACTCCCCGTTTAGCGCCATTATATTATATACTTTCTCAAAAGAAAAGTAAAGAAAATATACGCTTTCAGAAAAGAAAAATGAACTTAGAAAAGTATATTTTCATATTTTGTTTGATTAACCGTACTGACTGTGGTATACTATTATTCACAGGCTGTCAAAATGTAGGCAACAGCCGTTAATGCGTCAAAATTTCGAACGAAAACAAGAAAAAACCTCGGGTGGAAAAAATATATGGAAAAAGAGAAAACGACAAATAACGCAAAAAAGCGACACACAAAGCTAAGGCACAAGGTGGTATACACTCTTTTCAAGCCGCTTTTTGCATTATATTTCAAATTACGGTATAATTATTCATGCGAAAAATTCAAGGGCAGCGAGGACGGCATGCTCGTGCTTTCAAACCACGCAACGACGATGGACCCCTTTTTCGTAGCGATCTCGTTCAAAAAGCCGCTCTTTTTCGTAGCGAGCGACCAGCTTTTCAACTTGGGCTTTGCATCGAGACTTATCGAGTTTCTCGTCGCTCCCATACCGAAGACCAAGGGCGTTTCGGACATAAAGTCCGTCAGGGACATAAAAGCCTACCTTGACGAGGGGGCGAACGTCTCCCTTTTCCCGGAGGGCAACAGGACGTTTATCGGAAAGACCGTAACTATCCCTGAGCAGATTGGCAAGCTCATCAAGCTTCTCAAAAAGACCGTCGTCCTGTATAACCTGAAAGGGGGCTACCTTTCAAAGCCGAGATGGGCGGTAAAGCCAAGGCGAGGCGTCATGAGAGGAGAGATAGTCAAGGTCTTGAAGTACGACGACTACAAGGATATGACCCCGACGGAGATCTACGAGCTTGTCAAAGAGGGACTTTCTGTAAACGCATTTGATGAGCAGGAAAAGAATAATATCGGCTACAAGGGAAACAGGCGTGCGGAGTATATAGAAAACGTTCTCTATCTTTGCCCCAAGTGCAAAAAGCTGCATACGTTGAAGTCAAAGGGCAACGATTTCGAGTGCGAAAGCTGCGGCTTAAAGGTTCACTACACAGAGCTTGGCTATTTGGAATCTCAAGACGAAGAAATGCCTTTCAGAACAGTTCTTGAATGGCACGATTGGCAGAATAAATATATAGAAGAAAGCGGCATGTACGGAGAAATGCTTGAAAAGCCCTTCAAGCCCTTTGAGATGACTCTTTATAAGGACGAGCGTGCAAAACGCCGTATAAAGATATGCGACGGTGTATTCAAGATGTACTCCGATAGGGTAGTCATAGAGAAAAAAGGCGGCGGCGAAATAGAGCTTTTGCTTGAAAACATCGTCGGAATGACGCCGCAAACGATGGGCAAGATGCAGATGTATACGAAAGAGGGCGATTTCGTCATAACTATGGCAAAGAACGTTTCCGCCCTTTCGTACGTTACCCTTTACTATATGAATAAAAATAAAGCCGAGGGTAAGTCCAATGAATATCTGGGACAATAGCGATATATAATTGCCGTTTTCCCCAAAAAAACTTGTAAAAAATTTGTAATAAAGAAAAATAAATTTCCTTGCCGTATTGACAATGCCTTGATTTCACCTTATACTTTTTAATATAGGGAAAGAAAGAAGAGGAAATTATGGAAGATACGGCAAGAAAAAAGGAAAGGATCGCCGAAGCGCTCGCACTTTTAGTTGCAGGAGTATGCGTAATAGTCGGCGCTCTTTTAATAATATTCCACCACGCAGATCATTACTATGTGATGCTGGGCTTAGGAATGCTCTTTATCATGTTCGGAATAATGCACGTAACGGGCTATTTTCTGCACGAGTCGTCGAGGGCGCACAATAGGTTTGATTTTTCAATGGGGCTTTTCAATATAATTATCGGAAGCCTTTTGTTTTTTGTGTCCCACAAATTTGCCGAGCATTTCTCGATAGTGATAGCGTTGATGCTGATGTTCAAGGCGGTAACGTGGCTTCAGACGACTGTCGAGATGAAAGAGGAGGACGGCAAACGCTTTCACATAGAGACCGTGTATGCGATAATACTCTTCGTCGTCGGCTTGGGCTTTGCGATATATGACTTCGAGGCTGCGCACCATAGCACGGTATATCACGGCGTTGCGCTGATAATAGAGGGCGTCGTCGAGGCGTTCTCTGTAATAGAGAAAAGGCTTGCCGCAAAAAGGAGAGAGGAGCGCAAATAAAAAAACGTCGGGTAGACAAAAAATATCCCAAATAGGGTTGACAACGGCATATTTTTGGAATACAATGAAATAGGCTGAAAGGTCAGAACAGCTTAATATAATCCGGTAGGTAAGGTTACCATAGGGATACGGGTTGCTGCCGCAAAGACAAGGAGACTTGCATTTGTTGGTCAGCAGGGGAGGTCGAAAAACAAGGCTTTCCTTAATGCAATTTCATCGCCCTACGATACTAAAGCCAGTACGGTCGCAAAACGCCTTTATCCTGTCGGTATAATATTTTGCCGACAGTTTTTTTATTTCAAAGGACAGCAATACGGAAAGGAGGGTCTTCTATGGAAAGGATCGATTATGAAAATATAATGGAGCTTGTTGAAGAACGCAAATACGCCGCCGTAAGACGTGAGCTTATGGAGCTTCACCCCGTCGATATAGCCGAGATATTCTCGGAGCTCGACCACAAGGTGTTACCCGTAGTCTTCCGATTACTTCCCAAAGAGACCGCCGCCGAGACCTTTGTCGAGCTTGATAGCGAGCATCAGGAAGCACTTATTCAAGGCTTTTCCGACGTCGAGCTTAAAAACATACTTAGCGAGCTATTCGTAGATGATACCGTCGATATTTTGGAGGAGATGCCTGCAAACGTCGTTCAGAGGATGCTGAGACACTCCTCACCCGAAACGAGAAAGGAGCTCAACGAGCTTTTGCAGTATCCCGACGACTCCGCAGGCGGACTTATGACGACGGAGTATGTCTCCTTGAAAGAGGGAATGACGGTGGAGGACGCTTTCATTTATATAAAAAAGACAGGTATCGACTCCGAGACCATCTATAATATGTACGTGACCGACTCACAGAGAAAGCTCCTCGGCATGGTGTCGATACGCCAGCTCATATTTGCCGAGAGAAACCAAAAGATCGGCGAGCTGATGGACGATAATGTCATTTCTGTAACGACGTTAGAGGACAAGGAGACGGTCGCAAATATGTTCTCGAAATACGACTTAAGCGTTATGCCGGTAGTAGACGGCGAGAACAGAGTAGTCGGTATCATCACAGTAGACGACGCAGTAGACGTCCTCGTCGAAGAGGCTACCGAGGATATGCAGTTGATGTCCGCAGTCGTACCTATCGAGGAAAGCTACTTCGATACGTCGATAATAAAGCACTGGTCGAAGAGAATAGTATGGCTGCTGTTTTTGATGCTTTCGGGCGTTGCGACGGGACTTATAATAGACCACTACGAGGGCTTGATAGCGACACTTCCGCTTCTCGTAGCCTTTATCCCGAGACTTATGGGAACGGGCGGAAACTGCGGCTCGCAAAGCTCCACGATGATAATCCGCGGCTTGGCGCTTGACGAGATAAGACCCAAAGATATTGGCAAGTGCATACTGAAAGAGCTTGGAATAGCCTCCCTTGCAGGTCTTACCCTTGCGATAGCAAACGTCGGCGTAGTATGGGTAATGTACGGCGGCGAGTATTCTTCCGACGTCGTATGGAGTCTTTGCTTTGCGTTCGGCTTAACGCTGTTTTTAGTAGTCGTCATAGCAAAGCTCTTGGGTTGCGTTCTTCCTATTGCGGCAAAGGTATGCAAATTAGACCCTGCGATAATGGCTTCCCCGATAATCACCACTCTTGTCGACATCACCTCGATATTCATCTACTTCGTAGTCATTCAGACCTTTGTATCGAGCCTGCTTTAATAACCGAATATCATAAATAAGCCTGACGCTTGCGGATTTTTAGTCGTTTTCAACAAAAAATAGCCTTGCAAGTTGATCTTTACTGCGTATTGCCCGTTTCTGCGACAAGATATTCAAGCCAACGCTTTGCATTGATACCGTATCGGATTTATCCCTTTTCCGTAGAAAAAGGCTTGGTTTGCCCGTTTCTGTGGCAAAACTCTTTATTTTAATAACCGTAGACAAAACGGCAATTACGTTGTATAATAGCGATATAGCCGCTTGATGCGGAAAATTTCAAACGAATTTGAAAGGAGAACACCTATGACCTCTTATATAGTCGAAAAGCTCAAAGAGCTAACGAAGATACCAAGCCCGACGGGCTATACGCATTTGGCGGCGGAATACGTAATAAACGAGCTAAAAACGCTCGGCTTTTCCCCAAAGCTTACCAATAAAGGGTGCGTCGTCTGCGATGTAGGCGGCGAGGGCAATCCCATAATACTTTCCGCTCATATAGACACCTTGGGCGGCATGGTAGAGGAGATAAAGGCAAACGGCAGATTAAAGCTCACAAGACTCGGCGGCTTGAAAGCGGAGAACTGCGAGGGCGAGAACTGCGAGATAAGAACACGCACGGGCAAGACGTATAGCGGCACTTTCATGCTCAACGACCCATCAGTCCATGTCAACGGCAGCTACGACGACACAAAGCGCACGTTCGACAATATGGAAGTAGTCATCGACGAGAACGTAAAGACTGCCGAGGATACCGAAAAGCTCGGTATCGCAAACGGCGACTTCGTCTGCTTCGACCCGAGAACGACGGTAACGGAGAGCGGCTATATCAAATCGAGATTTTTGGACGATAAGCTGTCCGTAGCAATACTTCTTGGACTTGCCAAAGAGATTGCGGAGAAAAAGACGACGCTTTCACGCAAGACCTACCTTTTCATAACGGTATACGAAGAGGTCGGACACGGCGCATGTGCAGGCTACCCTGAGGATGCGACGGAGATAATGTCCGTCGATATGGGTTGCGTAGGAAGTGGCTTGAAATGCACCGAAAGGGACGTCAGCATCTGCCTCAAAGACTCGTCAGGACCTTATAACTACGAGACGACGACCAAGCTTATAGAGATAGCGAAGGCGAATAATATCTCCTACGCAGCCGACGTATACCCCTATTACGGCTCTGACGCCGACGCCGCACTTTCCGCAGGCGCCGACATGAAGCACTCCCTGATAGGCGCAGGCGTGTACGCAAGCCACGGCTACGAACGCTCCCATAAAGACGGCGTAACCAACACCCTTAACCTCATCAAAGCCTATCTCAAATAATCAACAAATCTAATATTACCCCCCCCCGAAAGACCCTACCAAAGGGTCTTTTTTAAAACGGCTATGTTGCCGTAAATACTTTGCGCACATAAAAAATATTAGTTTTTCCACTAACTTCGCTTTACATCGCCACGGCTATGAACGCTCCCATAAAGACGGCGTAACCAACACCCTTAACCTCATCAAAGCCTACCTCAAATAATAGAGAACATATTTGCGTGCAGCTTTCAGAATGGCAACTTTACGCATCAAAGTCCGACTTGAATAATAGGCACACACCCAAAACAAACACCTTACTCATAAATAAACTCAAAAAATAAACTCAAAAAAAATAATCAACAAATCTGACATTAAACCCCTATAAGCCTCGGTTCCCCGAGGCTTTTTCTAATAATAACGAAAACCATATAAAAGGCTCACCAAAATGTCAAGTCAAGTGCAACACAAATTCAAGGAGCGCCCCTCTTCGGGGCGTTTTCATTTTAACCGCTCGTGAAAAATTGTTTACCGCTCAAGAAAAAGGGGATAAAACCCAAAAACCGGTGGTATAATCAAGGTAATTAAACGCATTTTAATGCAAAACGGAGGAAAAAATATGAAAAAATTACTGTCTATTGCTCTTGCAGTAGTAATGTTGGTCGCAGTATTCAGCTTGACCGGTTGCTCAAAAGAGATCGATTATACCGACGGACTTACCCCGTCCGAGGGCTTAGAGTTCCATCACATTTCCGAGATGGGTACGACCTTCAATTTCAGCTTCTCGCAATACGTTGACGGCGACGATTACTATGTAGTAACAGGCATCGGTACTTGCACCGATTCCGTCATCGTCGTTCCCAAGGAATACAACGGCAAACCCGTCAAGGCAGTTGCCGACAGAGCATTCTTCCATATCGATAACGTTACTGGATTTATATTCCCTAATACCGTTGAAAGCGTTGGACAGTTGTCTATTCGTGGTTCTGGTCTTGAAGTATTGAAAGGCAACGGTATCAGATGCTACGGCGACGGCGCAACGGGTGGTAGCCAGATAAAAGACCTCGTTCTTTCTCAGAAGACCGAATACATCGCTCAGTGGGCATTCTTCTTCAGCCCTGATGCGGAGACCATTTGGATCCCCAAGACGTTAAAAGCTTTCGGGCCTCAGCCTTTCATGGATTCCGGTTACAAGAAGATCTACTATGAAGGCTCCGAGGCTGATTGGGAAAAGATCACCTATGATGCAGGCGAAAAGGACTTCGACATTCCTGTAGAGTTCAACGTAAAATATCCTGGAATTGATTGATCGAAATAATAAAGGCAAAATTTAAATACCCGAAGTCATTACTTCGGGTATCATAATAAAAAGGTATGAGGAATAAAAATGTTAAATAGCAAACTTTGGAAAGGTCTTACTTCCGTTTTAGCATTTTTGCTGATACTGTTTATCTTCGGAACGACGATATGCTGTTCTTGGGAGGGAATAGTAAACGAAAGGCTCGGTGTTACCGATCTTACCGAAATAGTAGACCCGAATAGCGGTACGGATGCGGTATGGCACTACAAGAGCGAGTTTGGCGACGGCACGATAAATGAAGCCAACCAAAAGCTTTTGGAGGCGGCAAGTAAAGAACATAACTATAATGAGGTCGCAGAAGGTGCGGCTTTGATGAAGAATGAAAATAATGCGTTGCCTCTCGATCCGAAGAAGTTGAACGTAACCGTTTTCGGCAACAACTGCGTAAACTTCTTGCTTTTGAACCAAGGCGGCGAGGGAAATAAGCTTGTTGACGGCAATAAAGCCGATTTCAAGGAAGTCATGGACAAAGCAGGCTTCAAGATAAACCCCGTTCTTTGGAACGCTTACAAAGACGGCGGACTTAAGAGGGTATACGGATCGACCGTTAAAAGCGACGATACGATCGGCGAACAGCCCATATCATTCTACACCGATGAGATAAAGGCATCCTTTAACGACTACTCCGACGCTGCTATCATCGTCATCACGAGAGAGGGCAACGAGGGTAACGACTTAGAAATGGTTGACTACGCAGGAATAAGCAACCTCGCTCTGCATCAGGAAGAAAGAGATATGATCGAGCTCGTTACGTCATGCGGCAAGTTCGATAAAGTCATTGCAATAATCAACTCCACCAACCAAGTAGAGCTTGATTGGGTAGAGGAATACGGCATCGATGCCGTTTTGTGGGTAGGTCATCCCGGACAGTGGGGCGCAAGTGCGATTCCCGACATCCTGTTGGGTAAAGTCAACCCGTCGGGACGCTTGGTCGATACTTGGGCGGCGAATTCGCTTTCTGCTCCCGCTTGCGTAAACAGCGGAACGGAAACGCCTATGTATGAAAATATTGCCGAGATACACAAGACCGTTACGGATGCCGAGATGTATTACACCTATATGTCCGTTCAGGTAGAGGGTATCTACGTTGGATATAAGTACTACGAAACAAGGTACGAAGACGCAATACTTGGCAGAGGCGGCGCAACAAATGCCGTAGGTGCTATTAGAGGAAGCACGGAATGGAATTATGCAACCGAGATGTGCTATCCTTTCGGCTTAGGACTTTCCTATACCACATTTGACGAAACGTTGGATTCTGTTACCGATAACGGCGACGGCACTATGACCGTCAAAGTTACGGTAAAGAATACGGGTAGTGTCGCCGGTAAACACTCTGTAATACTGTACGCTCAAACGCCTTACGGCGATTACGAGAGAGAAAATCTCGTAGAAAAGAGTGCAATAAACGTAGTTCAGTTTGAAAAGACCGAGATATTAGAGCCCGGACAGAGCGAAACGCTCGAAATGACGGTAGACAAATATCTCCTTGCAAGCTACGATTACAAGAATGCAAAGACGTATATACTTTCCGCAGGCGACTATTATCTGGCAATAGGCTCTGATGTTCATGACGCGTTGAACAACATCCTTGCCGCAAAAGGCGCAACGGGAATGTACGACGAGCTTGGCAATAGTGTTGACGGCGATTCTGCGAAAACGTATAAGTGGCATGAAGATTTTGACGATATAACTTATTCCGAGTCCAAGATAACGGGCAACGAGATAACCAACGTCTTTGACGATTGCGATCTCAATTACTTCTTCGAAGACGACGTAGTAACCTATATTTCCCGTCAGGATTGGGCAGGAACTTATCCTACGAAGCAAACGACCGTTGCCGCAACTCCCGAGATGATAGAGATATTAAAGGGCTTCTTATATGAAAAGCCTGCCGATTCTCCGTCGATGAAGGACTTTACGATCGGCAACAATAAGGGAATAAAGCTCCTTGACTTAAAGGGCCTTGACTACGACGATCCCCTTTGGGACGAGTACCTCGACCAATATACTCTCGATCAGCTTTCGACGGTAATTGCAGAGGGCTTGGGAACGAAGCCTTTCCCGCAGTACGGTGTCAACAGGGCAAAGATGAACGACGGCCCGATAGGTCTTGTCAGCGAGCTTCCTTACAATAAGACCAAAGCGACATCCTTTGCGTGCGAGCCGTTGCTGACGGCAACGTTTAATAAAGACGTAATAAGACGCCGTGGCGAGCTTATGGGCGAAGCGTGCTTGTTCACGAGGACGATGTCGATGAACGCTCCGGGTTGTAACTTGCACAGAACTCCGTTCAACGGAAGAAGCTCGATATATTTCAGCGAGGACGCAAACACGACGTATCTCGTCTCCGAATATCAGGCTCTCGGCTATCGTGCTAAGGGTGCAAGCGCAGGTGCAAAGCACTTCGTAGTAAACGATCAGGAATTTTACAGAACGGGACTTTCGTTGTTCTTCACAGAGCAGGCAATGCGTGAAGGCTCTATGAGAGCGTTTGAAAACGTCTTGACGAAAGATAACAGCTATGCGTGCATGATGTCCTTCAACAGAATAGGCTGCTATTCCGAGAATGGCTGTCCTGCAACTAAGGCTGTTGCAAGAAACGAATGGGGCTACAAGGGATTCTTCCAGACGGACGCTTCCGTACAGTACACGAAAGATTATCCTACGCTCCTTTGGTCGGGAACAGATCTTTTCACTGCCGATGCCTCGATGCTTTCGAGCAAGGCTATAGTAAAGCGTATCTCCGAGACGGATGACGGCAACTTATATCTCCTTTTGAGAGATGCCGTTAAGCACGCACAGTACGCAAACCTCAACAGTAACGTCATGAACGGCATGAGCAAAGACGCCGAAATACTCATCAAGACGCCTTGGTGGAAGACCGCTGAGATAGCGATAACCGTCGGCTTAGGAGTATTGACTCTCGCATCTTTGGTAATGTTCGTATTGACGCACGAAAAATTGATCGGCGGATCAAAAAAGGAGGAGAGAAAATGATGGAGTTTTTCAAAAATAAGACTACGGCTTTTTATCTGAGACTTGCCGTCATCGTACTTTCCATAATTCCTATCTTCTATGCGGCAAACGTAGGCTCGCCGATGAAAGAAGTTCCCAAGGAGTATACGGGCACGATAATATGCCTTATAGTCGGAATATTGCTCTCCGTTCTTGAATTGTTTTTGGACGGCAACAGATATTGCGGCTACGTAGCGTTGGCAACGTCTGCGGTACTCTCCCTGGCATTTATGTTCTTCTTGTCGGGCGGACTGCTTTCGATCATCGACTATGTACACAAGATAATAATGTGGGGCGATGCGACTCAGTTCGGTTCAATAGTATTAAACGCTTCCGTACTTTTCGTCGGGATGTCGCTTAGCATAGCAACCTGCTGGATGAAATAAAATAGAAATAACAAAACGCTTAATGAGGGGCGGTATCCGCCCCTTTGTTAGGCAAAGATCTGTCGAAAAGGTCTCAAAAACGCATCAAAATGGACAAAAAGTTACTCGACAACAGGATATT
>CAYOSU010000014.1:0-16708 GCA_964406735.1 uncultured Clostridia bacterium
GAACCCAAAACCTCATTATCCTAAAATTCTAATAGCAACAAAATCCGCACTAAAGTCTCCTCATGCAAAAGGGAGGTGATTCGTCGCCAAAACGGCTATAGGAAAGGATCGCCAACACGCTAATTATTCTCTCAAACTCCGCCAGAAACCACCGCTCTGCACGCTGCCCGCCGTGTATCTAAAGCGTTAGTCGAACTTTCGTGCTTTTAGCACGAAAGCGCAAGGCAGTGCTATTTCGGAATCTCGTGTAGCGCTACCGCAAAGCCTCGGGTATTATTATTTTCTCAAACAAAACCCACTACTTTTTCTCCAACCACCTTATCGAACCCTTTTTACCGTCAACCCTCGGCTTTCCTCACGCCCCAACTAAAAAGCGTTTGAAGAGGTATTAGGGAACACTTTATGCTTCGGGTAAAGTCTCCCTTAAAAAACATCACATACTCCGGCTGTTCCCACACATTTTCCCTGTCTGTTGCCAAAGTAACACTTTTTCAATTTTGAGTAATTCGACCACTTAAAAAAACACAATTTGATATTAAAATTTTCCAACAAATTCGATTTTTTTACAATACATTGCCCGAAATACCTTGTATAATTGTTTTGTCAATAATGATAATAAGGGCATAACGCCCTGAAAAGGAGAGAAATTATGAAAAAAGTATTGGCGATCATGATGTCGGTATTGCTCCTTTGCACCTCGCTCGTAGGCTTAGCGGCTTGCGGCAGCAAGGACGATCCGAACACCTTCACTTGGCTTGTAGAAAATCCTGAGGATACGACGTATTACTCGGATTATAACCAAAACCCTGCTGCACTTTTTGCAATGCACAATCAGCAGTACGCAGGCGTAGATCTCACCATCGATTATAAGCAGCTCGTAAACGGCTCTCAGAAAGACCAGTATACGACGATGATCTCGACTGGCGAGTACTATGACGTAATGGGCGTAAACTATTCACCCTATTCTCCTGCAGCACTCAACGAGATGGGAATCGCTCTCGATTTGACTGAATACGTAGAGAAGTGGATGCCCAACTACATGAAGCTGGTTGCTGAGAACGACGAGCTTGCAAGAGTTGCTTATGTAACGAACGCAGACGGCTCGAAGAGCATATATGCCGTTTGGGGCGTAACCAACGTTCCGCAGTATAACTTCGAGGGCTTCTGCTACAGAAGAGACTGGATAGTCAAATACGGCGTAAACCCCTCTACTGGCGAAGCATTCACGGGCAATAAGAACGCAGACGGTTCTTATACCGACAATGTAATGTTCCCTTCCTGGTATGCCGATAACGAGTATGTAAAGGCATACAAGGCAAACCATCCCGAGTGGGACGGAAGCGAGCCTATCTTCATTTCCGACTGGGAGTGGATGTTCGAGATATTCGACAAAGCTCGTGCTGACCTCGGTGTAGCTGACAAGGGATATGATATTTCAATATACTATATGGGATATATGGCAACGGGCGACTTGTTCTCTGCGTTCGGCGGCGGAGCTCCTCTTTGGAACTACAATATCCACACCGACGAAATAGAGTTCAATGCAACGAGCAAATCCATGCAGTCTTACTTAGAGTGTATGAATACTTGGTACGAGAAAGGCTGGCTCGATAAAGCGTTTGCAGAGCACTCCTCCGATATGTTCTACAGGATCGATAATGCAAAGGTATACGGCGGCTACATAGGAATGTGGCAGGGCGAACGTTCGACGCTTGCAGATCAGATCGAGGACGTAGAGCATTATCCTGCAACGGCGGGAATTTACGTATCTGGTGCAAAGCAGCCTATCAACGATAAATACGGCGACGACTCCACCAAGGGCGTTGAGCCTTACGCTATGTACCAGTTCGAATGCGTTACTTCTTCCGTTATCGTAACTGAGAACGCAAAGGATAAGAACTTAGAGGCGTTGTTCACCTACCTTGATACCTTCTACGATGTTGAGCATCCTAACTATTTAGCTGCGAACTACGGTCTTACCGCAGAGCAGTACAAGGCCATCGAGCAATATCAGGAAAAGAGAGACGGCAAGACCTTCCAAGAAAAATTCGAGATAGCTGATGGCTCTTACGATCTGAGCGAAAGAAACGGACAGAGAATAGTTACTCCTAAGGGTATCCTTATGCAAGATAGCTCCATGCGTAATGCGGCAAAGGCTAACAGAATCTCCAACAGATATCAGGTCATCGAAGAAGATAACAATATGACGGCAAAGGAATATGATGCAGTCGTAAATAAGTGGGCTACCTATCCCAATAAGGGATATATTTCAGGTGCAACGCTCGGACTTCTCTCGACGGAAGATAACGACCTTTACACGAAGACCCTTAATAAGATAAACGATAAGATGGGCGTAGAGATTCCTAAGTTCATCAACGGAACTTACGACATCTACGGCACTGATTGGGAAACGTTCTGCAAGACCATCAATAAGATGGGACACGAAAAGGTAACGACCGTCATCCAGAACCTTTTCAACACCTTCGACTAAGAACCCCAATAGTCAAAACTAAAATCACAATAGCAACGAACCCCACAAACGGATTTCTGCTATGATCACAAAACATCAAAAAAACCTCGGTTTTCCGAGGTTTTTTCTTTTCCTGAAAAAAAGGAGACTTTTTTCAAGTCTCCTGAAAAATATTACTTCGCATTTTCCTTAACGTGCGCAACGATCCTTGCCGCAACGTTAACGCCCGTCGCCTGCTCGAACCCTGCGAAATGTGCATTGCTGTTGACCTCACAAAGAAGTGGCGCACCGCCCTCGCCGAACAGTATATCAACGCCGCAAAAATCAAGCTGCAACGCCTTAGCGGCACACTCCGCAACGAGCCTGAACTCGTCGGGTAGGGGAAAGGCAGTCGCTTTGCCGCCCAGTGCGACGTTCGCGCGGAAGTCCCCGTCGCTTTCCCGAAGTATCGCCCCGATAGCGTTGCCGCCGACGACGTACACTCTGACGTCTTTACCTACCGATGTTTGGACGAATTTCTGTATCAAAAACGGCTTTGCGCCAAGTTTTTTGATGATGTCGTGCGCCTCATCCAAGGTGCGTGCCAGAAAGACCTCGTTGCCGAACGACCCAAAGCTTTGCTTGATGATAACGGGAAGCCCAAGGCTTGCTATTTTGTCGTCGAAAAATGAGTAATCGAGGTCGTTGAACGACGGATAAGTCTTCGGCGCAAGGAAAGTCCTCGGCATAGGAAGAACGTCTTGGAGTGCCAGATGCGTCAATCCCTTGTCGTCGCACGTCTCGATGGATTTTGCGCTGTTGAAAAGCCTTACATCCTTGCTCTCCAAAAATTTTGCAAGATAAAGGTCCTTATCCCAGAAGATAGCGTTTTTCTCTATCCCTGCGATATCCGTTGCATTCTCGCCGACGTTTGCCAAAAGCTCGGTATTCGTGCGCCTTGATATATGTACGCCCTGCTTTTCGCCCTCCTCGATAAGCCTCGAAAAGAGATGCGCAAAGCTTTCTGAGCGCAAAAATGCGTTTGTGTATAGATCGATATTCATACGAACATTGTAGCAAACCCGCCCTGATAAGTCAATAAAATCTCTTTTTCAAAATAGCCAACTTTACAAACGCTTTTTCGCAAAAACGGCTGTCCATATACTTGGACGGCTACTTTTTGCATTTTATTGACAAACAAATGTTTGCGATATATAATATATTCACAAACAAGCGTTCGCAAAAAGGAGGTGAGAGCGTGGAAAAAGAGTCGAAAAAATATGAAACGCCATGCGTTGTAAAAGAAGATCCGACCGCTTCGTATGAAGCAAAAAGTAGTGATAGCGGAACAGCGTGCGACGGCGGCGAAAAGATAGGTAAAGAAGGTAACTTGCTCACCGCTCAAACCTTTATTGGGAAGACCGCCCGAAAGATATTCGAGGAAGCCGAAGCGTTAGCTGCGACCGTCATCGTCGAGATGATGAAAAGCGACGGCTCGTCGAACTCGCTCAAAGTAGACTGTGCCAAGGAGATATTGACCCGACTCCACGGCAAGACCTTTGAGGATGACGACACGGTAGATCTTTCCGCATTGCTCCCCTTTGACTTAAAGGACTACTGCGACTGACGCTTGTTTGAAAAAATAGAGGAGGGCTATGTACTTAAATCCAAAGCAAAAGGAGTTCATGACGGCTTCGGAACGCTACGTCGCATACGGCGGTGCGAGGGGCGGAGGAAAGAGCTTTGCGGTGCGTGTAAAGGCAGTTCTTCTTGCGATGAAGCACGGCGGCATAAAGATACTCATCGTCCGCAGAACGTACGGCGAGTTAAAGGAAAATCATATCCGTGAGCTCGTCTCAACGTGTGGCAGAATGGCGACGTATAACGACACGGCAAAGACGTTGACCTTCAAAAACGGCTCGACGATAAAGTTCGGCTATTGCGACAACGAGTCCGACGTAACACGCTACCAGGGAGCGGAGTTCGACGTACTGTTTATAGACGAAGCGACCCAGCTTACCAAGTACCAGTTCGACACGCTCAACGCATCTGTTCGAGGAGTAAACGACTTTCCGAAAAGGACGTACTTAACGTGCAACCCGGGCGGAGTTGGGCATTCGTGGGTAAAGCGACTGTTTATAGACAAGGAGTTTGAGGCGGAGGAAAAGGAGGAGGATTACCGTTTCATAAAAGCCACCGTCCTTGACAATAAGGCGCTTTTAATTAAGGACGCCGAATATCTCGACACCCTCAAAAAGCTGCCCGAGGGCTTAAAGCGTGCTTGGCTCGACGGCGATTGGAACGTAACGAGCGGCTGCTACTTCCCTGAGTTTCGTGAAAGCACCCACGTTTTGCCGTACTCCGACGTTCCGCACCCCGAGAGGGTGTATGCGGCGATCGACTACGGACTCGACTGCTTTTGTTGTCTGTTTATCGGTCTTCACGGCGACGATATATACGTTCTCGACGAGATATGGGAAAAGAACCTAATAATCTCTTCGGCTTCCGAGAGACTTCTTGATTTCGGCTACGAGGATATCTACGAGATTATTGCGCCGCCCGATATATGGGGAAGATCGCAGGAAACGGGCAAGTCAAGAGCTGACATCTTTGCCGAGAACGGAGTAAATTTGACCCGTTGCTCCAACGATAGGCAGAGCGGACTTTTTGCGCTGAGAGAGCTTTTGAAGATGCGTGATGACGGCACGCCGAGATTAAGGGTGTCCGATAGGTGCACGATGCTGAAAAAATCGTTGTCCGAGATACAGAGCGACAGCCGCTTTCCGGATCTTACGGCAAACGAGCCGCATGAACTCACTCACGCCGTCGATGCGTTGAGATACTTCGCCTCGCACTGGTTTTACCCGAAAACAAGCGAAAATAAGCTTGACATAAGCACTCTTCGCAGCGACATTCGGGAGGACTATATAAGCGGCAATACGTCGATAAGAAAGCTTATAGAGAAAAAATACGGCAGGAGAATATGAAAACAAAAAAACTAACAAAAGACGGCGATAGGCTGGCGTTTTTCGCTGGCCTATATAACGCCGCGAAAAGAAAAACGAGGAGCGATTATTCCCTTTTGCGGGCGCAATACGACGGCACTCGGGACGTAGACGGAAAAAGCGGCAGGTTTTTGCGAAACGTAACGTACGAGCTTATAGAAAGCGAGGTGTCGTCAAATGTACCAATGCCCGTCGTAAAGGCAAAAGCAAGCTCTGTGAGGGCTCAGGATAACGCCAGAAAGGCAACGAGCCTTCTCAAAACCGTAAGGGACGAGCTTCCGTTCGAGATAATGAACGACGAGGACGAGCGCAACACCTATATATACGGCGGCGACTGCTACTTCGTCGAGTGGGACGATATCAAAAAGACGGTAAAAATAACTCTCGTCAAGCCCGAAAACGTAGTACTTCAGGAGGGCATTTCGAGCGTCAAGGATATGGATTACGTCTTCTTGCGCTTCGTGGACACCCCGTCGAGCGTGTTTGCACGCTACGGCAAGGTGGTGTACTCAAGCGGCGACGACGAGCTTATTGAATACGTGATGTGCTTTTTCAAAAACGACGACGAAAAAGTATCTCTCATAGCGTTCACCGATAGCGAGGTGCTTTGCTACTACGACGACTATTACAAGGCACGCAAAAGGGTATGCAAAAACTGCGGCGAAAGCGAGAGCGAGTGTGAGTGCGAAAGAAAAGAGATAACGGAAAGCCCCGTCGAGGAAGAAAAGATAAAGGCAGATATAATAAGCGACGACGGCGAATTGATAATCCCACGGCTTCACCCCGTTTTCAAGGACGGCGTTTTGCAGGAAGAAGAGGTGTACGACTATGAAAGCGGCGAATATATAACCGTTCCAAAGCTTATTGAGACGACGGTAAAGGCTTATACGCCCGACGTTTTCCCGATAGTAATAAGAAAAAATATAACGGGGAACGACGCTTTCGGCGTATCCGACGCAGGAATTTTGTGGCCCGTTCAGCAGGCAATAAACAAGATAGAGCGACGGGTGCTTGAAAAGCTCTTGAAAGCAGGCGTAATACCCTATTCGGGCGAAAATACCGAGATGCGCTTTTCGGACGAGCTTTTCACAAGAGGCGTAAAGCTCAAAAATGCACAAGAAAAGAGCCTTTTAGGCGTACTCGACTTGTCCGTCAACGTCTCGCAGGACGTAGCCGAGGCTGAAAGGCTATACGATCAGGCGAAGAGAATAATAGGCATTACCGACTCGTATATGGGACTTCCCGACGACACTGCGCTTTCGGGAGTTGCCAAAGAGATGCTAATAAATCAATCGTCCGCAAGACTAACGTCCAAAAGAGTAATGAAAAACGCCGCATACGCCGAGCTTGACGAGCTGATATTCAAGTTCTACTTGGCGTTCTCGGGGGATAGCAAGCTCCCCTTAAAGGACGAAAAAACGGGTGCGTACGGCGAAAGCTTTTCACGCTACGACTACGTAACGATGAAAGAGAACGGCGAATACGCCTTCGACGACGGCTATCTTTTCTCGATAGACTTAAATTATGACGTAACGCAGAATGCGCAGAGCATGTGGTCGGAGATAAAGTCCAACTACTCGCTCGGCGTGTACGGCGATCCAAGCGATATAAACACCAAGCTTCAATTCTGGAAGAATATGGAGCTTGCGAGGTATCCGTTTGCAAAAGACAACATAGAATACTTGACTAAGGAGGGAGAAGAAAATGGTAGACAGCGTACGGAATAACGGCGTACTCGACTTCGTGTTCGGAAGCGGCACGACGGAAAAGGTAAACGACTTTTTGGAGAACGCCTATTCCAAAACGAAAGACTTTTTCAGCGAGCTGTTCCCAAAGCTTACGTTCGAGAACGACACCTTCAATTCGGCGGTCGATTACTTGAATGAGTTTAGGTCAAATCTTTGGGGCGACCTTTGGGGGAATGTTGCCAAAGTTCCCGATAAAACGACCACGATAAAGAGCAATTATACCGAAAGGGCAAACGAGGCGAGAAATTACATAATAGGCTTCACTTCGCCGAAAAGCTTTACGGAATGGCTTTCTGAAATAGGTCTTTCCGACGACGAAAACAGCGAGAAATACTACGGAAATTATTTCAAGGAGGCGTCCGACTCACTGCTTAAAAGTGCGTATTCCGACAAGGAGTACAACGTGTTAAAGGCGCAAAAGGAACGCTTTTCGGGAAATCTTGCCGCAGGCAACGCCTACAAAATATCGCAGTCGGATTTCAATTCAAAGGCGCAGACGCTTTATAAAAAAGGCTTAAAAAACAGCGGCTTCGACAGCTACCTGAAAGGAATTGCGTACTTAGGCTACCGTGACGAGATAGCCAAAAACAACGCAAAATACGCAGACAGCGTTCTTGAATACGAAAAGGCGTATGCGGACAGGGAAGCTGAAATAAAAGCCGACACGAGCGAAAAGATAGCAAAGCGCGGCGACGAGCTTTTGAAGCTTTATAAGAGCGAAAGCGAATACAACAAGGGACTGATAAGGTCCTTGACTTAAAGGAGAACACATGGAAAAAGAATTAACGAACGCCTTGCCAAATGACGAAACGGGCGAGGAAGAAAATAATATCGAAGCGGAAGATATGCAACCGATAGGAACGCTCGATATAGACAGAGAGGAGATAATAGACGCCTTTTTGTCGGACGACGAGGAAAAGCTATACGCCCTTTTGACGCCGTACGGCTTTTCTGAAGAGGAGATAAAGGAAGCGAAGCTGCAATTTGTCGAGGCAGCGAGAAAGAGCCTGTATAGGAAAGACTTGCAGGAGATACTTTCTGTCTACCGCTTAAACGTCCACGACATAAGGGATATTCCCAACTTTGCCAAATACGCAACGCTTCGTGCGAACGGCTTTTCGGCGATAGATGCGTTCGAGGGCGCAAACCCAAGGCTTGCGAGGGAGAGCGAAAAGCCTTCATACGAGCATATGAAGCCGATAACGGCAAGGCAGGGAACGTCGGGCGACATCCCGATCCCCAAAGATGAATTAAAGCTTTGGCAGTCTGCTTTCCCGAAAGCGACTACCGAGGAACTCACCAAACGCTACAACAAGGCAAGAAGAAGCTGAAAACAGGAGGAAAATAATTGTTTAATTGCGTAAAGACAAATATGGGAACGACCAACGTTCCCGAGACGGTATACCTTCCCGTAAAAGAGGGTGAAGAGATAATGCTCGGCGAGGCGCTCAAAATAGAAGGCGGCGAGCTTACAAAGGCAACGGCAAACGCTCAATATATAGCGTTAAAGGACGCAAAAAGCGGCGAGATACCGTGCATGCGAGTAACGGGCGAGGACGTTTATGAGTGCGAGATAACGGAAGAATTGTCCGCTTGCGTTTTGGGCGATAAGCTTGCACTTTCAACGGACGCTATGAACGTAGGCGCAAAGTCGGACTTAGGAGCTGCAAAGATAGAAAGGTTCGTCGGCGGCAAGGCGGTCGGCGACAGGATATGGATAAGATTTATTTGAAAAACAGGAGGTATTTTTAATGGCAGGAGTAGTATTTTCAGAGAGCTCTGCGAAAAACGACGTATTGTTCGGGAAGTTTGAAGCCCCGATAAAGGCGATAATTTTAGGCGAGATAGAAAGCGGCGAGAACGAGAGGAACATACTCAACAACCTTTTCAATATAGAAAAGTCCGACAGGTACGCAGAGACCATAGTAACGAACAGCGGCTTTTCGGCGTTCAAGCCCAAAAACGAGGGTGAGATGGCGGAAAACGACGACTTGACGATAGGCTATCCCAAGATAATCGAGCACATAGAGTTTGCCAAGGAGTTTGCGATAACGAGAAAAATGGCGGACGACTCAAAGGAAACGCTTTCAAGCGAAATGAGAAGAGAGCCCAAAGCGTTTGCCGATGCGTACTTAGAGACCAAGCTCGAGGTGGCGTCCTTGGCGCTTGCAAACGGTATGAACGCTTTCATGAACTATAACGGCGTGTCGGTAGACTTAACGACGGGCGACGGACAGCCACTTTTTTCAAAGACGCACAAGACGAAGAGCGGCAAAACGCAGTCCAACTTATATTCCAACGAGTTCTCCGCAGACAACCTTTTCAAGCTCATAGTGGAGTTTAGAAACATGAAAGACGAAAGCGGCAAGCTCATGGGAGCCTCTCCCGACGTAATAGTGATACCTGGTAACCGTGCAGGGCTTGAAAAGGCGGTAGTGACCCTCTTTGCGTCCGAAAAGCTCCCCGGCGGCAACACCAACGACGCCAACCCCTTCTTCAAGACGATGCAGGTAGTCGTCAACCCCTACTGGCAGGCGACGGCGGATAATTACATCCTGATGTCGAGTAAGCTCAACGAGAAATTGCTCGGCAACGTCTTCTTCAACAGGGTAGATCTCGACGTCATCTCCGAGATAGACAGAAAGACGAGAAACTACGTCTGGAACGGCTATTGCAGATTCGGAGTAGGCTTTGGCAACTGGAAGCACGCCGTCATGGCAGGAGCGGCGGCAGGCACGACGCTTGCGTAAATTCTTTGCGTTCCCTTGGAAAGAAATTTCCAAGGGAATAAAGGAGAGAACATGACGTTAAACGAATTGCAAAGCGAGGTACAAAGGCTTGCGTTCACGGACGAGCTTTATAGCTACGATGCGTTTTTGCAAGCGACCAACCGTGCGATATACCGCACACGCTCCGTTTTTCCTAAGAAAAAGCGAGTTAAAATAGCCAATTTCCCGATACCAAACATCTTAGGTGAAAGCGTAGAAAAGGTATATACGACACTCGACGAGATAGCCTTTTACGGCAACGACGTAGCGGCGTACTACTTCGAGGCGCAGGGCGAGGGACACGCAGATTTTTACTACCGTGTTTCCGACGACTTAGAGCTGAATTTCGAGCCGATATTCACCGTACCGTTAAGCTCCTCTTCGGGCTTTAAGCAATATAAAGGCTTCGTCAAACGCTTCGGGCAGTTCTCAAAGGGCAGCTTCAAGCTGGTATTCCGTGGCGACTTAGCGCTTTCGGTAAAAAATATAGCCCTGTACGACTGCCTTTTGACCCCGAACGAGAGCGATATACCGCAATTTTCCGCCGAGCGTGCGATAGACTTAAAGCGTGAGACGGAAACCGTCCGCATAGAGAACGGGCTTTCGGTAATAAAAAGCGATTTCATGAGTATATCCGCCCCGATAACGCTATATTCAAGCGGCAAGCGTTGCGAGCTTTTATATAGACTTGTCGGAAGCGAGCTACTCGTCAGCAGCGATTGCATCGGCGAGATAGAGATAGAGTATATCGCAATTCCCGACACCGTAGGCGTTTCGAGCAAGGGCATATACGAGCCCGACTTTCCCGAAGAGGTCTCGGCGTTTGCGGCGTACCTGATAGCGTCAAATCTGCTTTTAGAGGAAGAGCCCGAGCTGTCCACCCAATACTTTTCAAGGTACTTAGAGGCAGAAAGCTATGCAAAATCCCTTTGTGCGCTGAAATGCGGCGTCTACGAGTACACCGGTGGTGAGATATGACGACTGGGAGAATAAAAGCATACGACGGCTTTGACGGCGTAGACCTTTCAAACGGCGGTGTAACGACGGCAGTCGGGCATTCACCGAGGCTTTTCAACGTATACAAGGACTATAACGAGAGTAAAGGCAGGGTGATAGAGACGATCCCCGGCTTTCGCAAACGCTTTTGCGTAGAAAACGGCACGCCGACAGACTTTTTCTTCTACAAAAAGGTGGTCGGCGGCGTAGAAAAGCCCCTTCCGATAGTACACGTCGGCGATAAGCTATACCTTTGGTCGAACTTCCCCGAAAGCATTGGAGTTATTCAAAAAGAGGAGTTTACCGCAACCGCCGACGGCAAGGTTATATTTTCACAAGAGATAAGCGAGGTAAAAGAGGTCTTGTGCGACAAAATCGCTGTCGATTTTTCCTACGACAAGTTGCAAAAGACAATATCACTTCCAAGCAGCTGTAACGGCAAAGCGGTAGAAGTGAGGTCAATAAGAAGGTCAATAACGGACGGCGATATTTTGTTGAGCGGTGTTTCCGAAAAACCGCTTACGTACTTCGTATACGGCGGACGGCTGTATATTTTAGGTGGCGGCAAATACTACGTATTCGACGGCGAGAGTGCAAGCGAGGTAACGCCCTATATCCCGACTACCTATATCGGCATAACGCAAAGCTCAATAGGAGAAAAGCTCGACGAGAAAAACGTATTGACAAAGCTTTTTTACAACACCTTTGCCACCGACGGCACGGCAAAAGAGTTCTACCTTTCGGAGAATAATTTAGAAGAGGTCGTCTCGGTAGAGGTGTACGGCGAGACCGTAACGTCTGGCTTTACGGTGGACTTAGGAATGGGAAAGATAACGTTTTCTACACCTCCTCAAAGCGGAATAGACGCAGGCTTTGAGGACGGATACGCAGGAATAAGGGTACTTGCAAAAAGCGGAACGGAGAGCAAGATCACGATGCTTTTGAATGCAAAGCACGCAAAGGTATTTGAGGGAAGCGTAATTTTAGCAGGCTTTGAGGATTTCGGCGGCATATATTACTCCGCCGTTGACGCTCCCGAATATTTCCCCGAGCTGAACTTCTCGTATATAGGCGGCGGAATAGGCAGAATAAACGGACTTTCGGTATGCGGCAACGAACTGTTTGCGTACTATTCATCAAGCGACGGCGGCGGCATATACAGAATAACCTCCCTTGAAACGGGTGTCAATTCAAGCCCGATAGTATATAGCTCCGAGCTTGTCTCGTCGTCCGAAAAGCTTATATATTGCGGCACGGATTTTCTCGATCTTCCCACCTTTTTGACCTCGAACGGGCTTTACGCTCTTGCGTCTCCCAACCTTAAGCTTGAGCGTGTAGTAGAAAAACGCTCGGGTCTTATCGACTACGATATCTGCGGCAAGGACTTAAAAAACGCAAAGCTATTTGCGTTCGACGGTTATATATGCCTTTGCCTTGGCGGCAATATCTACATGGGCGATTCGAGAAATCTATACCGCAACGAGAGGGGAGAAAGCGAGTTCGAGTGGTTCATAATAAAAGACGTTGCGACCTACAAAAACGCCTACACAAGATACGCCTTTTCAGAAAGGATAGATGGCGTTGACGGCAAATATTTCTTGCTCGAAGAGGTCGGAAAAACGGCAAACGGAGAAAAAGAGGACGGCACGCCGCAAAATGCGGTATCAAAAAAGAGTATAAACGGAAAGCCACACGACGTCGTAACGATAAAGTCCAAGACCCCCGTTTTTTCTGGCAGCGGAGTTACTTTTGTCGAAACGGCAAACGAGTACGTAGTAAAGGAGTGCGAGGACTATATCGGCGGCGTGAAAGAGGGAATAAGCGACATAAAGAGCTTTGACGGCAACGTATATTTCACGACGGCAAGCGGTCTTTATTCCTTCAACTTCGACAAAAAAAGAGAGGGCAAGAGCGATATATACGACTTCGACGGCAGGACTGTACCGTGCGAGATAGCAACGCCCTTGGATGACTTAGGCTTTTCAGATATGAAGAAAAAGTCTTTGCCAAAAAGCCTTGTGATAAAGCTGAAATGCGACGGAAAAACGCAGATAAAGGTAAAAAGTAGAACGGAAAGCGGCAAGGAAAGGACGATAGGCAAGATAAATGCAACACGCTTTAACTTTGATGACGTCGATTTTTCGTCGCTCTCGTTCAATACCTTGGGACATAGGTCGTTCGTATTGAGGGACGATACTGCAAGCTTTTTGGAAAAGCAGATAATAATTTCAACCGACGGCTACCAAAGCGCAATAAAGCTTTACGGGCTTTCCTACCGCTACAAGGTAGTCAACAAGCTAAAAAACAAAAAGGAGTGATAAATGAGTAATATATTCGATTCCGAAGAGGTCGTAGTATCGCCTATAGCGGTACAAAACGGTAAAATTACGAACCTCACGGACAAGCCTAACGCGGAAAGCGTTTTCGGCGGCGACGGATTGAGCGCAAGCGAGCTTAAAGCGGCGTTCGACGTGATAGGAGTGTACTTGGCGGCAAAGCTTAGCAACCTTATTGCGGCACTGAAAAGCGAGGAAGCAGGGAATTCGATAGGAATTTCGGGCTTTGACGGCAATTTAACGACGGTAAAGTCAATGTTCGATAAGCTCTCCTCGATTGACGGAGCATCGCTTATTGGCACGGGCAAGACGGTGGACGGCGAAAGCTACGACCTTCAACAAGTAATAGACGACCTGTATAGGCTCATAGCGTCCTATAAATTGGACGACATATACGACATCAAGACGACCTTGGGCTACTCTCGGGAAAACGGCGTGTGCGAAAACTACGAGGCGCTCGAGAGCTTGGCAAACGCCCTTTCAGAGGCAGTCGATGCGATAGAGACCGTTCTCAATTTGAACGGCTCGGGTACTTCGAGCATAAGGCTCAATAATATCGAGAGCGACGTTGAAAATTTAGAGGGGCTCTTAGGCAAAAGCAGCGGCATAGCGACGCTCGACATGTCGGGAAAATTAGTACAGAACGTGGATGCAAGCAAAATAGTTTCGGGCAAGCTTCCCCTTTCCGTCATCCCCAATGCGGCGTTTGAAAGGACAAAGGTGGTCTCCTCGTATCAGGAGATGTACGCATTAACTTACGACGACGTTCAGGACGGCGATCTTGTCGTGATAAAGACCGATTCCGCTCCCGATAAGTGGTTCAAGGTAGTTGACGACACCAAGCTATACGATAGCACGGGTTACATGGAGATAATCGGCGGTACGACGGCAGTTGCACAGATGGCAAAGGAGTACGACACCAACTATACGGGCGCAAACTCCATCGCAACGATATTGAAGTCGCTTGCGGGAAACGGCAGAACGACGGAGAGCATCAAAGAAAACGCCGACGGCATAGAGGCATTGCAAGAGGAGTTGCAGGGGATAAAGGGCACTGGCTATACGAGCGGAAGTGTCAAGGAAAATAAAGCGGGAATAGCTTCGTTAAGTAGCGAAATGACTGCCGTAAAGAGCGATATAACGTCTATAAAAAGCGGCAAGGCGGATAAGTCGGAAAACAGACTTTTGGAGTGTACGCACGCAAAAAGCGGCACTACGCACACCTTTACGGTAACTGGCGGTGCGTTTGTCGCAAACGTCACGGAGTATCTCGTAAAAGCCAAAATAACGGCTGATATAGGCGAAAACGACACCTTTACGGTAACGGACGGAAGCACCACGCATAGCGGCGTACTCCCCAAAACGTACGACGGAGAGGGCTACGAGGCGGAATTTTCAAGCGGCGTCTACCCCGTGGTGCTGTTCACGCTCGACGTAGGAGGAAGCGAAAAGCACGCTTTTTTTAAGGGCGGAGGCGGCTCGTATAAGGGCGGCTACGCAACGGGAACGCTGACAACTAACGACCTGTATATCCCGACTACGGGCTTGATGCGAAACTATCTCAAGATACCCGATACGTTGAATTTCACGCCAAGGCTAATATATCTCCACGGCGTAAACGCAAGCTCGACTATGACGGACATAAACGCCAACACCTATACGTTCACGCTCACCGACGAGGCGGCGATATGGGAAGGCAATAAGGGCATGAGCTCAAGCTCCAAGTCGTCGTATTTATCCGTCAAGAGTGCTCCCTACGAGTGGTGGACGGTGTCCAATTCAAGCTACTGGGGCACGCACGATAAAGGCACGCTTACGGGCGTATGGGAGGCGTTTGAATGAGAAGATATTTTCAAAAGGGGAATAGCCTGATCGGCGGCGACGTAGACGCCAAAACGCTCAAATTAAAGGGCTATAAGGAGATAACGAAGTCCGAATACGAAAAACTTTTAGCCGAGATATTAAAGAGAAACAGGGAGGTGGAAGATAAAAATGCAGGGAAGTCTTGACAGAATAAGATCGCTCGAAGCGTCGAGAGAGATAATGCAAAGGCGGCTCAAAGAGACCTTTTTGACGGTCGAAAAGATGGATAAAAGAATAGGTGTTTTAGAAAGCGCAAACGAGAGAGTAGGCGAAAAGCTTGAAAGGCTTATAGAAAAGATAGACGAGCTTACGGACGATCTCATTTTGCTTGAAAGCGAGACCAAACGCTTAAAGGAGCTTTCTCACGAGCACAGGATAATAAAATGAAAAATAAAGGAGAATATATGAATATAACGAAAAAGGCAATATCCGTTTGCCTTGTAATAACGCTTTTTTGCCTTGCGGCTTTTGCTGGTGTCAATTTCGATACGGCTTACGCTAAAGAGGCGGAAAACAGGACGGAAAAGGCGGAAAACGGCGAAGAAAGTGCGTTTTACGACAAGCTTTCGGAATACATAAAAAGCGACCTGATACCGATAATTTCGGGACTTATAACGGCAATAACGGCGATACTTGCGATGCTCGTCCCGTACGTCAAAACGCTCGGCAAGCTCAAAACGGCGCAGTCTGCGTATGCGTGCGTATTCGACGAGAACGAGAGACTGCATAGCCTGGCAAGTCAGGCGTCCGTTTCGGGCATAAGCGAAAAAATCACGGCAGAGGTCTCTGAAAACATGGAGACGAGGCTCAAAAAATACGAGGAGCTTTTAGGCGAGCTCTTGAAAGAGAGTGAGGAGAGTGCCGCAAGGCTTTCTGCGCTGATTTCAGGCGCAAAGATAGCCTGGAAAGAGGCTGACGGCGTAGACGTAATACTCTCTGCCGCCCCGACCGCTACCGCCTTAAAGCGCAACGCCTTGAAGATAGAGCTACTCAAAAGCTACGTCGCTGATTATTTAGGCGTCAAGCGAGAGGAGATAGACGAAAAAATAGATGCGGAGCTTGACAATGTCTAACAGAACGAGACTTTTCCTATTCAAAACGCTCGGCATGACGCTATACGCCTTGCCTCTCACCGTTTTAGCGATAATAAAGCGTGAAGTGTTCTTTGCGGAAAGCGAGATGAAATTGACGCTATACGCATATATCGCAATTTTACTCGTCGTGCTGTCGCTAAAAGAACGCACCTTCACGCTTGCCAAGAAAGACCCACCGCTCACGATGTCGCTGTTTTTGTTCGTAACGTCGCTGATAATGCAACGCTTTGCCAACGAGCTTATGTACGTAGGCTTGTGCGGCATAACGGGCAGCGTTCTTTCGGCGTTCATATCGCCCGTTGAGAGCGTCTACTACCACCTTTGCTACGAAGACACCGTAGGCGGCGGCAGAAAACGCATCACAAGCGATGAAGTCCCTACCAAAGAGGCATTCAGGAGAGCCTACTTATGACAAACTTTCACTGCTATATCCCCAACATTCCACCGCT
>CAYOSU010000014.1:16808-26580 GCA_964406735.1 uncultured Clostridia bacterium
AGGAGAGCCTACTTATGACAAACTTTCACTGCTATATCCCCAACATTCCACCGCTATAACGCCCACGCCCAACACTCATTAGGAAAATACACTATGACTAACTACCACCTTAAAAGCTCATATGACACACATTCCACCGTTGAAACCCATATCCCACAGCAGGACTTCCTGCCCCAAAACGCATAGGAGAGCCTACTTATGATAAACTTTTTTAAGGATACCACATATATCCACCGTTCAAGCTTTGAAACAGACAACACCAACACCCCAATCACCCACTTTTCTGCGATAGAAACCCTATCACAACCAAGCAATTTCCCGCACTACACCCTATCAGGAGCACACACTTATGACTAAGTTTCACCCCAACACCCTTAACCACCAACTTTTCAACGAGCGAAACCCTATCATTGCGGTAGTGTTTCTCACCCAATACCCATTAGGAGATATTACTTATGACTACCTTTTATAATACCCTTGATTACTCGCATTCCACCGCTATAACCCACATTCTAACGCTCACACTTCCCACCTCAACACCCCATAGGAGCACACCGCTATGAGCGACCTACACGACCTTTACTTAGAGCGTAGCATAGAAAAGACCGAGGCGGTCGTACAAGGCTCGGACAAGGGTTTAAAAATATTCAAGTCTGCGCTGTTCGAGGTGGTTGCAGCGGTACTTTTGATAGCGCTGTTTTTCTACGAAAACGGCACGCTGACTGTCAAGGCGCAGGACTTAGTGGTATTTTTCGGCAACATCGCCGTAATGTTCATACTGTCCATGCTGTTCGACAACAACTATCGCATCAAGGGTAAACTAGTCGGCATCTCGACGGAACGCTATAAAAACGCACTGGAAAGCCTTTCAAGGATAAAGCGCAGCCTCACCGACGAGGATATAAAGCGCCTCGACGAGAAAATAGAGGACTATCGGGAAAGGGAGCTTGAAAAACGCCGCAAGAGCGTTTTATATAAAAGCGGCGTAACGTATGGTGAATACGAGGCGATGAGAAAGATGACGGCAGGCGAGATGCGAAAAACGGGTATCGACCTCAAAAAACGCCGTGCGGTAAAAAGAGCGTTAAGCATGAAAAAGCTCGACCTTTCAACGGCGAAGCTGCTGTCGGATGCAAAGGACGGCGAGCTAATAAGTATTGGCAAAAGCGGCAGAGAGCTTGACAAGGCGCACAATATCAAGACGGCGATAACCTATCTTCTCTCTGCGGCGGTTTTTGCCTACTTTGCAGTCGGACTTTCCAAGGACTTCAACCTAGCTGCGTTCGGCTGGTATATGTTAAAAGCGTGCTTTCTCATTTTCCGAGGCATCAAAAGCTACTTCGAAAGCTTCATGGAAGTAACGGAAAAACAGACCGACGGCTTAGAGGGCAAAAAACTCCTCCTTGATTACTTCCTCTCAAAGCCACCGCAAACGGCTGCTCCAGAAAAATAGATCTCATTTCCAACTTCTAAAAACCATCTTGCTTAATTCATCTCCAAACCACTGCAAACGGCTGCTCCAGAAAAATAGCTTGCATTTCCCCTGATATTTAAAGATTTTCACTACCGCAACAACGCTTTAATGCAAGACCAATAAACATATATGCTCATTTCAACTTTTAAAAACCATCTTGCTTACTTCCTCTCCAAACCACCGCAAACGGCTGCTCCCGAAAAATAGCTTGCATTTCCCCTGATATTTAAAGATTTTCACTACCGCAACAACGCTTTAATGCAAGACCAATAAACATATATGCTCATTTCAACTTTTAAAAACCATCTTGCTTACTTCCTCTCCAAACCACCGCAAACGGCTGCTCCCGAAAAATAGCTTGCATTTCTCCTGATACTTAAAGATTTTCACTATCGCAACAACGCTTTAATGCAAGACAATAAACATATATACTCATTTCCAAACCACCTCGCCCCGACAGCCAAAATTCCAAATAAAATTCGACCATATGAAAGGCTCTTTGTACACTGCTTGCCAAAAGCTCAACTTGCCGATGTCATTCTCGACAACGTAACAGAGCTATAATAAGTATTCAGGTCTGATAACGAGCAAACCAAATGAAAGGCTCCTTTGTGTAAAGGGAGCTGTCTCGGCGCTAAAACGCCGAGACTGAGGGATTGTTAGTACCTAACTACTACCTCAAACAAATGATAGAACCCAAAACCTCATTTCCCCTAAAATTCTAATAATAACAAAATCCATATAAAAGTCTCCCTCCGAGAGGGAGGGGGACCGCGTTAGCGGTGGAAGGAGCCTAACGGAAGAAATTATTTTCTCAAACTCCGCTTTACAGCCTAACCACAGCTACTCTTAATTATAATAACTACTCCCACTCAAACTTCGCTTTCCTCACTTAAAACCGTTTTCCCGCCGCAGTCTAATAACGAGCAAACCATATGAAAGGCTCCTTTGTGTAAAGGGAGCTGTCGTTGAAGTGTACTTCGGGATTGTCAAAACCTAACTATTCCCTCAAACTCCGCTTTACCCACTAAAACCGCACGCTGCCCGCTGTATCTAAAGCGCAATACGGTGCTATTTCAGAATCTTGGGCAGCGTAACCGCAACCCCTCGGCTTTGTGCAAACCCCAACTAAAAAGCGTTTGAAGGACAAAAGGGAAAACTTTACGCTTCGGGTAAAGTTTCCCCTAATAAATACGCGGATAGTGCCCCTAAAAAACAACAAAAAAAGAGAGAACCGCTCCGTTCTCTCTTTTACAATATTAAAAGCTTATCTTTTCTTGACCGAATACCCGAACTTCCCGATAGCGCTCGGCGACAGCGTAAAATACTCCCCGTGCGCATAAGAAACGAGGTCGGCCTTTTTGAGGTCGAGCTTACCCGTCTTAGTCAGGATCTCCTCATCGACGTTAACGCCGACGATCTCTGCAAGGAACATATCGTGCGTTCCCAGATGCTCGACTTTTTTGACCTTGCACTCGAGCGACAGCGGACTTTCGGCGATAGAGGGGCACTTGACCTTAACGCCGTCGTACTTGCCAAGGTGGCACGCTTCGAACTTGTCAACGTTCTTACCGCTCTTCACGCCGCAAAGGTCGCAACGCTTCGCAAGCCGTCTGTTGACGAGGTTGATAGTGAACTCACCGCTTTTTTTGATGATGTCGTAAGAATACCTCTCGGGTCTCACGGAAATATACGTCATCGGCGGATCGGAATTGACTATACCCGTCCAAGCGATAGTAATGATGTTAGCGTTCTCTTTATCTCCGCACGTAACCATAACGGCAGGCACGGGTGCAAGGAGCGTCGCTCCTTCCCAATTAAGTTTACTCATAAAAAACTCCTTTATATAGGCTTAAATTCCTTGAATTTTGCTTAAAACTTATAGGTCGAGTCCAAGGTCTCCGTACTCAAAAACGCCCGTTTTGCGGAATATTTCGGAAAGTACCAAGCAAACGACCGTCGGTATGACGAAAAACAGCAATGCGATGGCGAGCACAAGCTCCCAAGTCGGCATAAGTGACGAGGACGCCGATATAGTCGATATAACTCCGACCAAGCCGCTCGTACCCATACCCGACCCTGCGGCGTCACATTCGAGCTTAAAAAGACACGTCGCCATAGGCCCGACGATAGCCGAAGCGATTATCGGCGGCAGCATAACGACAGGCTTTTTGAAGACGTTGGGGATCTGCAGCATGCTCGTACCGATACCCTGCGCAATAAGCCCTGCAAACTTGTTTTCACGGAAGGACTGCACTGCGAACCCGACCATATGCGCCGCACAGCCGACTACCGCCGCACCGCCTGCTAAGCCTCCGAGCTTTAACGATATGCAGATAGCGGCAGAGGATGTCGGAAGAGTTAAAAGTATTCCGACGACGACCGAGATGACTATTCCCATAAGGAACGGCTGCAAGCTCGTAGCCAATAGTATGCCGTCCGATATGACGTTTATCAAAGAAATGACCGCAGGGCATATGAAATAAACGACGAGTAAGCCCGATACGATAACTGAAAACGGCACGAGGATGATGTCAAGCTTTGTCTTTCCCTGCACCAAAAGACCCACCTCGCACGCAACTAGCGATGCAACGTAAGCACCTATCGGCTCGCCCGATGAGACGGAGACTATCGCACCGCCGCTTAAAAAAGTACCGTCGATAATGGCGTTTGCGTGCGCTCCTAAAAATCCTGCCACGATGGTGGCAAAAAGTGTAAGCTTGTCCGCTTTAAGGGCCCTTGCGATACCAGCGCCTATTCCTGCTCCCATGAGTGCTGAAGCGACCGCCCCTGCCGTTTTGAGTGCGTTGCCGACGGCGTTGTCTCCAAATAGCTGGCCAACCTGCTTAATGATAAGCCCGATAAGGAGCGTTGCGAAAAGTCCCATCGCCATACCGGAGAAAGCGTCGATAAACCACCGCTTGCAAAGAGCCTTTATTTTTTGAGAAAAAGTATTTTTAGTCTCGTCCATGATGACACCTCGTAATTCCTTTTGAGAAAAAGTATACACCAAAGATTTAATTTAAGCAATTCAATTTGATTGATAATTCGACCAATTTATAGTATTATGTTTTTTGTAAAAATAATTGCGCAAAGGAAGTAAGGGCCATGGAAAAAAGTATTGATTATATCGAGTGCACGGTGAAGTCGAACGAGATATTCAGCGGAAAAGTAGTAAGGCTTCTTGTTGACGACGTAGAATTTCCCGACGGCAAGAGGTCGAAAAGGGAAGTAGTCTCTCATAACGGCGGCGTGTGCATATTGGCGATAGATAACGACGGCAAGGTTCTTATGGAAAGACAGTATCGCTACGCCGTAAAAGAGATAGTATTCGAGCTTCCTGCAGGAAAATTAGAAAAAGGCGAAGACCCGAAAGAGGCAGGAATAAGAGAACTTAAAGAAGAGACGGGAGCAATGTCTGAAAGCTTCGACTATTTAGGCAAGATGTACCCGACGGTCGGCTATGACAACGAAATTATATGGTTTTACGTAGCAAAGGGCTTGACGTTCGGCGAAAACTGCTTTGACGAGCACGAGTTCGTAGAGGTAGAGCGTTGGGACTTGAAAGAGCTCCTTTCGATGATAAAAAACGGCGGGATAAAGGACTCTAAGACCGTCTTTGCGTTGACAACTTACGCAATGCAAGAGGGTATATTAAAGTATTAAAAGCAGAGTTGTTCAATAAAACGGACTAAGAGGCTTTGAATATATTAAAAAATAGGATAAAATATGCTATAAGGGGGTGTTTAGGTTGAAAATAAAGGTCTCGAACGGCGTAAAACGGCTTGCAAGCCTTCTTAAAGGCGAGCTGTATATCGTCGGCGGAACGGTCAGGAACGCCCTTTTGGGCTTGCCTCAAGGTGACGTAGATATAACCGGTCGTCTGACGCCTACCGAGGTAAAGACCGCATTACTTGGCACGGAGTACCACGTTTTCGACGACTACGCCTCGTTCGGCACTCTTTTGATCCGAAAGGGCAGAGAGACTTACGAATACACCGCCTTCCGTACCGATAGCTACTTAAATTCCCACCGCCCCGACAGCGTGACTTTCACCACCGACATGGCGGTAGATGCACGCCGCAGGGATTTCACCGTCAATGCGATATATTACAACGTCGCAAAAAGGACGCTCGAAGACCCATTGAACGGCATAGAGGACGTAAAAAACCGCCTGCTCCGCTCTGCAAACGGCGAGACGACGTTTGAAGAGGACGGGCTGAGAGTTCTTCGCATGATAAGGCTTTCGGGGGAGCTTGGCTTTGAAATAGAGAAGAACACCTTTGAATACGCAAAAAAGAGCGTTATGAAAGTAGCCGAGCTTTCAAACGAGCGCATAAAAAGCGAGCTCGACAAAATTCTGGTGTGTGACTTAAAGTACGGCGACAAGGTAGACCACCAAAGGGTGTACGGAGCACTCAAAGTGTTGGAGGACGTCGGTGCGCTGAAAATAATATCCCCCGAGCTTCAAAGGGGAAGAGGGTTAGCGCAAAATATCGACCATCACAAATACGACGTACTCGACCATAGCCTTTATGCGGCGGCGTACGCAAAGCCCGAGATAAGGCTATACGCCCTTTTCCACGATATAGGGAAGCCCGATTGTTACGAGTTGCACGGCAACTTCCACGAGCACGACGAGATAGGCGCAGAGGAAGTGAGACAAACGCTTACGAGACTTCGCTATCCAAGGGATACCGTCAAGCGAGCGGAAAGACTGACAAAGTATCATATGAAAGACCTTCTCGGCGATATGAGGGAACGCAAATTGCGCATATTTTTCACCGAGAATGCCGATATATTGGACGACCTGATATCACTCAAAATTGCCGACGGGTATGCGTCGGGCATGAACGACGGCTATTCGGTAACAGTCAAGCGGTGGGTCGAGCTACTCAAAGAGATGAGGGAAGAGAAAGTTCCCTTCTCGATAGCCGAGCTTGATATAAAAGGCAAAGAGGTCATAGCGGAGATCGGCGAAGAAAACAGGGAATACACGGCAAGGGTATTGAAGATACTCTTGGAAAAAGCCGTCAACAAGGAGATAAAAAACGACAACGCAACGCTCAGAAAGCATGCGGTAAGTGCGTTAAAGGAGATAAAGAATGGACGTATTTGACTATATAGCGATAGCCTTTTTGGCGATAGCGATAATATTCGGCATAGTTAACCTGATACAGATATCAGGCTTAAAAAAGAATATGGAAAATAGCGACAAGCAGGATATAGGCGCAAGGCTTGACAAATTGCAGTCGGATATTTTTGCGGAGACAAGCAAGCTCAACGCATTGACGGAAGCTCAATTAAAGTACCAGAGCGATATGCAGACGGAAAGGCTTTCCGCCCTTGAAAAGCAGCTATCTGCCGCATTGCAGGGCATTGACAAGAGGACTGAGGATATGAGAAAGTCTGTCGAGAACAACCTTCGCTATATGAACGATCAGAACGCAAAGTCTATAGAGGCGATGAGGGTCACGGTAGACGAAAAGCTCTCCAAGACGCTCGAAACGAGGCTTGCAAACTCCTTTGAGGTAATAAACAAGAGCTTGAGCGAGGTAAACAAGGGCTTAGGCGACATGCAGAGCATCGCAAAGGACGTCGGCGGACTTAAAAACGTATTACAGAACGTCAAGGTAAGAGGCACTTGGGCGGAGACCCAGCTTGACAGCCTGCTTGCGCAGATGTTAACGTCCGATCAATACAAGCGCAACGTACAGATAAAAAAGAACTCGCTCGAGCGTTGCGACTTTGCGGTAATTCTTCCCGGCAAAGACAAAGAAAAGGTGCTTTTGCCGATAGACTCCAAGTTCCCGCAGGAAGACTATATAAGGATAGTGAACGCCTCTTCTGCAGGCAACGCAGAGGAGCTTGAGGCGGCGTTAAAGGCGCTTGAAACAAGGATAAAGGGTGAGGCTAAGTCAATAAGCGAAAAGTACATAGACGTCCCCACGACGACCGATTTTGCGCTCATGTACTTGGCGACCGAGGGCTTGTATTCCGAGGTATTGAGAAGAGACGGACTCTCCGAGTACCTGCAGACCAAGTATAGGGTAGTCGTCTGCGGCCCCAACACGATAGCGGCAATGCTCTCGTCCCTCCAGATGGGATTCAAGACGGTAGCGATAGAGAAAAAGAGCCAGGAGATAAGAAAGGTGCTGTACACCTTCAAAAAGGAGTTCGGCACGTTCACAACCCTTCTTGAAAAAACGCAGAAGAAGATAGGCGAGGTGTCAGATACGATAGAGCTTGCGACGAGAAGAACGCAGAAAATAGGTCAAAGGCTTGAAAAAGTCGAGCTTAACGAAGAAGAAAGGGCAATGATAGGCGAGGTAGAAAGCTATGACGAGATCTGACCTTCATAGCCACTCCCTTCACTCCGACGGCGAATGGACGGTCGAGGAGCTTATCAGGGAAGCTAAAAATAAAGGCCTTTACGCAATGGCGCTGACTGACCATGACACGGTCAAAGGAGTCAAAGAGGCGCTGAGCTTGGGCGAAAAATACGGAGTAAGGGTAATAAAAGGCCTGGAGCTTTCGTCAATAAAAATCGGCGACGTGCACATACTAGGTTACGGGATAGACGTCGAAAACGAGGAGCTTTTAGCAAAGCTTGACGACGTAGTCGAAAAGCGAGGGGAGAGAAACAGAGCCATCTTAAAAAAGCTCGAGGAGCTTAGAATGCCCGTTGACGAAAAAGAGCTTTTGAAAATAGGCGAGGGCAAGATAATCGGCAGAAAGCTCATCTCCGACCTCATGATAAAGAAAGGCTACGTCAAAACGGTGTCCGAGGCGTTCGATAAATACTTAGGCTCGGCAAAGCCTGCCTATGTACCGCTCGTCCGCCTGACCCCCTTCGATGCGATAGACTTGATACACAAGGCAGGCGGCGTAGCCGTCCTTGCCCACCCGTCAAAGCTTCTTTTCAAGGGCGAGGAGCTCGAAAGCTTTATAAGGGACTTAAAAGCTCACGGCATTGACGGCATAGAGGGCTATTATTACACCCACACGCCCAAAGAGGTCGAGTATTACGAAAAACTGGCAAAGGAGCTTGACTTATTTATGACGGGCGGAAGCGACTTCCACGGCATGTATAGAAGCTCTCGCATAGGCGATACGTCAGGCGACACCCAAAAAGCCATCCTCGACACTCTGCTCCAAAAATAAAGGCAATAGTCCAATATATTGTACAGCTAATAAGCGTAACACCATTCCGACGTGCGGATGCACGTAAAAATCAGCGGCACTTCGCATTAAGCTACCGCTTTCAGGAGTGTTACTACCCCAAAGGTAGGCAGATCGCAAAGAGCAACAAAAAGCGAGGCTCACGCTCGCTACCGCTTACCGCTTGCGGCACGCAGCCACTTACCGCCGTACAAAAAAAAGACTGAAACGCCACCAAGGAGAATTAAATGACTCAAAAAATATCGACGCAAAAGCCCATAGCCTTTTGCGTCTTTTTGTTGCTCGAAATAGCCCTGCTCGCTATCGCTTTCACTCAACCACTGACCGCATGCGCCTGCGAAATAACGCCTTTTCAAAGGATAGAGGAGCTACTATATTATAATATAGAAACTTCCACTGCCCGAAACGACCGATCGGGCGACTTCGCATACGCAATTTCGCTCGCCACGCCAAAAAATTCCGCTTTCCCAAATATTGCCTCGGTTTTATCACCCACCCTCGGCGATCTCTCCGCATTCACTGTCTTGGCTTTTCGCACTCTGCTCGCTCGCTCCATACCCACCGCCTCGGCTTACCACTTAACGCTCGCTTACCCTAAACCAACAAACCCCAATACACTCAATCTCTCTGCCTTGCTCACAAACTCTTCAACTTCTCTGCAGCTCGCTCTACCCACCCTCGGCGACCTCTCTGTACCCACCGCCTCGGCTTACCACTTAACGCTCGCTTACCCTAAACCAACAAACCCCAATACACTCAATCTCTCTGCCTTGCTCACAAACTCTTCAACTTCTCTGCAGCTCGCTCTACCCACCCTCGGCGACCTCTCTGTACCCACCGCCTCGGCTTACCACTTAACGCTCGCTTACCCTAAACCAACAAACCCCAATACACTCAATCTCTCTGCCTTGCTCACAAACTCTTCAACTTCTCTGCAGCTCGCTTTACTGCCCATCCTCGGCAATATCTCCGCTGCGCCCACCGCCTCGGCTTACCACTCCACGTTCGTTTATCCCGAACCCACCAATCCCAATACACTCAATCTCTCTGCCTTGCTCACCAACTCTTCAACTTCTCTGCAGCTCGCTTTACTGCCCATCCTCGGCAATATCTCCG
>CAYOSU010000014.1:26680-34589 GCA_964406735.1 uncultured Clostridia bacterium
CTGCGCCCACCGCCTCGGCTTACCACTCCACGTTCGTTTATCCCGAACCCACAAACCCCAATACAATCACACCCTCGGCTTTTCTCGCCAATTCTCCCGATTCCGATACGCTTGCTTGTGTTACCGCCTCGGCAAGCGAAAATTGCGCCTGCTCGATCACCCATGCAAGCCCCCAAAACGGCTCGTTATACCTTCTTTCTTCATTTTCGACTGATTACTCAAAAAGTTCGCAAAACCGCAAGACTAATGTCGAATTAGCGGCAAAAAGCCTGAATAACGTCATACTTCTTTCCAAAGACGAGCTTTCATTCAACTCCGTCGTCGGCGAGCGGAGCGAAGAGCGTGGTTACAAGGCGGCGAACGTCATAATAGGCGGCGGCTACCAAGAGGGGATAGGCGGCGGCGTATGTCAGGTCTCAACGACGCTTTACGTCGCAGCGCTTACCTCGGGCTTAAAGATAACGGAATGCCATCCGCACTCCGTGCCGTCAAACTACGTGCCGCCCTCGATGGACGCAACGGTCGGCTACGGTTACTTTGACTTGAGACTTCAGAACACGACTGACGGCGTTTTAGTGATAAAAACGGAAGCGCAAAACGGCAAACTCACCGTCAGCGTATATTCGACCGTTGCCCCGACAGAAACGGTACGCTTAAAAAGCGAGATAATTGAACGGATAACTCCGACTGAGCCGATCATCTTAGACGAAAAGCCAGATGGTGTAGAGGGAACGCTCGACGAAAACGGCGAGCTTGTGATAACCCCTGCCCGGATCGGCATAAAGTCCCGCCTCATAGCGAGATACTACCAAAACGGCGCACTCCAAAAGACCACAGTCATCCGCAACGACTACTACCGTGAACGCCCCAAAACGATCGTCATCCCCACCCCGACAGCAAACCCATAAAGAGACTTTCAAATCCACACTTTTAATCAGGACAATACGCTTGATAGTCTCTTGCGCTTTCAAACACTCTCATAGCTCGACTTTACCATATCCGAACTATACCATCAAACAAATGATAGAAATCACCGCTCGCTGTTCCTTAGTTCCCAAACCCCAATATACCCGCCATCTCGCCTTTCCACACCAACCATTCAACTTCTTTGCCTCTCGCTTTTACTATATCCACTCCCGATTAATCTCACTACCTCGGCTTACTATCAATAGCACTCACTTGCCTCGTACTCCCTAAAAACCATACACCCACACTTATAAACGTTTCCCCTCAAACTCCGCTTTTCCCACCGCTTCGCCGTTGTCCTTTGCACTTGCAAATAATAAGAATTAAATTATTATTCCCTCAAGCTTCGCTTTATTACCAACTTTATTTCCCAAATATTCCCATTCTAAATAAAAGCTCGACCAAATGAAAGGCTCCTTTGTGTAAAGGGAGCTGTCTCGGCGCTCAAACGCCGAGACTGAGGGATTGCCAACTACCGAAATTACTCCCTCAAACTCTGGATAGAATCCAAAACCTCATTTTCCTAAAAGTCTAAAAATAACAGAATCCGTATATCAAACCGCCCCAAAACCGTGCTGCCGCCTCACGAAACGGCAGGATAAAGGAGCGGACGAAGCGCATAAAAAATCAAATAAAAAATTGATTAAAAAATTTTTGAAAAAACGCCGATTTTTTCTTGACATATTTTTATAATTTTTATATTATATATAAGCGTTCTGCGACAGGCGGTTTAATCTTTCGGGGTGTAGCGCAGTCCGGTAGCGCACGTGGTTTGGGACCATGGGGCCGGAGGTTCGAATCCTCTCACCCCGACCACCTTAATCTTTCATTTAAGGGCCTTTAGCTCAGTTGGTTAGAGCGGTCGGCTCATAACCGATTGGTCTGGGGTTCAAGTCCCTAAAGGCCCACCATAAAAAACTTCATAAAAAAGGCAATGTGGCCCGGTAGTTCAGTTGGTTAGAACGCTAGCCTGTCACGCTAGAGGTCGAGAGTTCGAGTCTCTTCCGGGTCGCCAATTTTTTTGCCTCGGTAGCTCAGTTGGTAGAGCAGTAGACTGAAAATCTACGTGTGGTTGGTTCAATTCCGACCCGAGGCACCATTTGCCTGCTGGTGTAGCTCAACAGGCAGAGCAATTGATTTGTAATCAATAGGTTGATGGTTCGATTCCGTTCACCAGCTCCAAAAAAGAATATGGGTAGATTCCCGAGTGGCTAAAGGGGGCAGACTGTAAATCTGCTGACTAGCGTCTACGGTGGTTCGAATCCACCTCTGCCCACCAAAAAATTCCAAGTCCAAAAGACTTGGAATTTTTTTATCCATTGCGTCAGCAATGGTATATCATCACCGCACTTGTGCGGTGTATCTCATCACACTGTCAGGTGTGTATAAAACAATTTACAAAACAATGTAATATGCAGTATTGCTTGGATATTGCTTTTTTAGCCATAAGGCTTGGTATCTCATCAGCCGTAGGCTGGATTTTCTCAACAACGCCAATGTCCCGTATTGATTTGCGAATATTTTTATGTTATAATCATAAAAAGGAGTATGGTATGCCAAAGAATTATTTGCTTATTCATTCAGAGCAGCTCGCAACAAATATAGAGCTTCTTTGTCAAAATATAAAAGCTCCGTCGAATACTGCCAATCAGATCCGCAAAAGCTCGAGTAGCGTTTACGCAAACGTCAGAGAGGCAAACTACGGACATAGCAGTGCCGATATGCTTTCAAAATTTGAGATTGCGCTCAAAGAGTGTAACGAAACGGAGGGTTGGCTGAAATTATTGTTTAATACGAACGTGATAGACGAAGATACCTTCAAGAACAACAGAAATCTTTGCGGCAGAATAAGACGACTTCTGATTTCAAGCTGCAATACCTTAAAAGAAAGATCTTAATGCGATAAGGAGAACCGACATGACCGAAAAGCCAATAGTACCTACAAACTTCTTTTTCCAAGGCTGTTATAATCCTGCCTACGAAGAGGAGATAAAAAAGGGCAAGGATAAGTGCTTTGCTTACAACAAGCTCAACCCCAACGACAAAGATGCGCAGGCAAAAATACTGCACGAGCTTCTCGGCGGCATGGGTAGCGACACGATAATAACACCGCCCTTTTGGTGCGATTACGGCTATAATATCACGGTCGGCGACAGCTTTTACGCAAACCACGGACTGATAATAACGGACGGCGCAAAGGTAACCTTTGGCGACAACGTGTTCATTGCACCCGATTGTTGCTTCACAACTGCCGAGCACGCAATAGATCCCGAGATGCGCAAAAGAGGCGTAGAGATCGCAAAGCCGATAACGGTAGGCAACAACGTCTGGATAGGAGCGCACTCGACGGTGCTTGCAGGCGTAACGATAGGGGATAATGCCGTAATAGGCGCAGGCAGTGTCGTAACGAGGGATATTCCCGCAAACGTAGTCGCAGTCGGAGTCCCGTGCAGAGTAATGCGAGAAATAACGGAAGACGATAAGACCACTTACCCGACTTACGAGCCGAAATAGCCGCAATTTTTGGAATAAAAAGCGGCTTTGACCACAACAATAGAGCAAAATATATATAAGGACTTAAAGAAACGTAAAGGAGAAAAACTATGGACGGAATAGATATCATAAAAAGCGGTGAGCTGTACGATAGCTCTCTTGATCTCGTGCCGAGCGAAAGCAACGAAAAGCTCTACTCCTCAAAGGAGCTGCTGTACGACTTCAATAACTCACGCCCGACGGAAGTAAAATACCGTGAGGACTTGATCCGCAAGGTCTTTGCGGAAGTGGGTGAAAATTGCTATATCGAGCCTCCTTTCCACGCAAATTGGGGTTGTAATATGCACGTCGGCAAGAATTTTTACGCAAACTTCAACCTGACCGTCGTTGACGATGCCGATATTTATATCGGCGATAGCGTCATGATAGCCCCCAACGTCGTCGTAGCGACGGGCACGCATCCGATATGCCCCGAGCTTAGAGAGAAAGCGTATCAATATAACCTTCCCGTCCATATCGGCAACCGTGTGTGGATAGGCGCAGGCGCAATAATACTCCCCGGCGTAACGATAGGGGACGACTCCGTGATTGGAGCAGGCAGCGTTGTAACGAAAGACGTCCCGTCAGGCGTCGTAGCCGTCGGCAACCCGTGTAGAGTGCTTAGAAAGATAGAGGATAAAGACTACGAATACTACCGCAAAGATAAAAAGATCCCATTCAAAGTCGATAGAAGACCTTAACTGTTCACCTCAACCGCTTGAACCTACGAGGTAAACTCAAAAAAATTCGCTGATAAATCAAGATTGCTAAATACCGTAGGGCGGTGGCTTTTTGCCACCACAGTCTAATAATAATCAAACCACAACTCTTCACTCTTCACTTGTGGCGTTTACTCCACACTAGCTTCTTTGTATAAAGGGAGCTGTCTGCGGAGATTACTTCGGGATCGTTGTCACTGTGATTTCCTCTCAATTTCAGCTGGAAAGCTGATGTCGGTTTTGATCGAAAGATATCATAAAGGACTTTGATGAACGGGAATAAGATCAATAAATGTGCAATTATTAACCTTGGAGCATACGTAATACAAGGGACAATTATGAAAGAAAGGATGACGGTATGAATAGATCAAGCAGAAAATTTTATGGCGAAGAATACGGCGGCATGAAACGCAAAAAAGAGGGAAATCCAAAGCTTCAAACGCTGGATGACTTATATGCCATCCTTCGAAAGGCTTGGTGCAAGGAAACGGCATATCGGTCTTGTCAGGCGGAGTGGACTGACTCGGATCCTTCATGCGGACAATGTGCCATTACTGCCATGCTTGTTTACGATATGTTTGGCGGTACGATTCATCGAATCCGAGTAGGCGGCGGTACGCACTATTTCAATAAGATCGACGGTCATTACATTGATCTCACAGTTGAGCAGTTTGACCTGTATAATATACCTGTATCTTACGAGCCTAATGAAGAAATGCCGCGGCAGTATTGCGGGAAAAATGCAGATACTGCCAAACGGTATAAATTGCTCGTAGACCGCATTGCTCAGATACTCAAAATAGATTAGATACACAAAACGGCAATACGAAGATTTGATATGGAGAGAATAGAAGACAAAAAAGAATGTTTGTCTGCAAATTTGTCAAAACAGTTGTTGTTTGATAGATAACTGATCGCAGCGGCTCGATTTTCTCTCAAACTTGTGTATTGTTGATGTCCCCAAAGAACAGTAGTCAAAAACTGATATGTAGCACGCAAAAAAATGTCGCCAATGAGAATGGTGGTATGACCTAATTTACTATACTTGCGGCCTCTACCACCCCAAAACCGACCTTTCACGCAAGAATAGAGGAGGACTCACTTCAAGCCGAATAATACAGACACAATAACCGCACGTCGATAATAAATAAAAATCGATAAAGGAGAGGATTTTTTGTGCAAAACGCCCAAAAATCGCTTGCATTATTTCCCCGAATATAATATACTTAAACACGGACAAAAATACGCATGGAGAGATGGCTGAGCTGGCCTAAGGCGCACGACTGGAAATCGTGTAACGGCTAATACCCGTTCGAGGGTTCAAATCCCTCTCTCTCCGCCAAGAAGTTTCTAAATAGAACCCTCATTTCGGGGGTTCTATTTAGTTTTTATAGGCAAAAATGCTCATTTATATGTAACAATCTACGTGCATTGGAGCTTCAATAACCTTTGTAAACGTAACACATTTCTTTATAGTTGAATCTTTAGACATAAAAAGAAAGCCCTGACAGCAATCGTCAGGACTTTTTCTTAATGTGTAGTTGTAATAGATTTCTATTTTGTCATCGTATAACACGATTTTGTTTATCAAGGCATTTATTAGTTGTCGTGGATCTTTTTTGAGCGAAGAATGTATGTGCTCCAATATTTCCTTTTTAGATAATCCTATTCGTTGTTTGGATTCTTCAACAGTCAACTTCGCTTCTATTTCGGCAAGTTCTTGTTCCAACTTTTCCAGTTTTATTTTTGTAGACATAGTTGTTATTCCTTGACCGATTGCGTTTAGGAAGTTTTCTATTTGCGATTCTATTTGTCGTTTTTGTTTTGTTAGCGTTATTTGAATAGATTTATCGTTTAGACGTTCTTCTTGATGCTGCAATAGCTTATCTACAACTTTGTCTATTAAATTGTTATCTCCCAAAACTTGCAACGTAGTATCTACAATAAATTCTTCAAGCACGCCTTTTCGGACTTGCTCTTTTTTGCAACCGTTACGGTGCTTTCTACCATAGCATTTATAATACCGGTACATCGTACCTTGCTTTGATAAACCTGTTTCGGCCGACATTGCACTTCCACAATAGCCACAAAACAACTTGCTACGCAACATATAAACCTCTTTTGTGCTTACTTTTCCGTATCGGGTAGTAGTTTGTCGTTGTCTTACTAGATTGTAGACATCTTCCGGCACAATTCTTGGGTACATATTATCAAAGACTTCACCATCGTGCTGGTATACTCCAGTGTACTTTTCGTTTTGCAATATATTATGGATAGTGTTTAACGGTATTGGTTTACCACGATTTTGTGCACCTTGCAGCGTTACGTCTTCCCAAATGCTTTTTACGGATTTACCTTTTGCATACTCACTGTAAATGTATCTTACAAATTTCGCTTGTTCTTCGTCAATTACAATTTTCTTTCCTTCTTTTTTATATCCGTATATCAAATAGCCTCCAGTAAAGTTACCTTTTAATCGGCTTTCAACCAATCCGCGTTTTACTTTTTGAGATAGCTCTGCGGAATAGTATTCAGCCATACCTTCCAAAAGTGACTCAAGTATAATGCCTTCGGGTGAATCCGGAATATTTTCCATTGCGGATAAAAGTTTTATTCCGTTATCCCGGAGAGTTTTACGGTGCATTGCCATTTCATACTTGTTTCGAGAAAAACGATCCAGCTTATACACAAGAACATAATCCCACGCACGTTTTGCACTGTCTTTCAGCATTTTTTGAAAACTACGTCTATTATCGTTAGTTCCAGTTGTTGCTCGGTCTATATATTCGTCAAGCACCAACATATCATTCCGCTTTGCGTAGTCATAACATACGTGAAGCTGTCCTTCAATCGACTGTTCCGTTTGTCTATCCGAAGAATATCTTGCATAGATTACACAGCTTTTCATCTTTTGTCCTCCTTGTTTTTTGGTGATGATTTGTTAAAAATTGTTATTTTCATTGTTTTGACCTCCAAAATCAGATTTGCACTAAGAATACACGAATGAAATTCAAAATGTAACATACTCTACCTCGTCTTAGGCAGTTCTTTTGGATGTCATTTTGCCCCATCAGAACTTTACCCAGACTATTCAGCCTTTTTCCAATATTCATTACATACCTCCTTTGTCGAATCTCTTTCGACAAAAGAGAACAATCGGGAAATCTTGCAGTGTGTCAAGGAAAAAGGAAAAAATATTGCATTGTAGTCTAACCCTTATCATTCTTAAGCAATAATTTTTCCCCTTGATACCAAAAGATTTCCTGATAGCTTTTGTCAACGAAAGAGAGCTGCGAATCAAGTACGGAATTGTATGTGAAAAGTACGGCAACAGTTCCAATTTTAACTACAATTTCTAATCAATGACTTCAATTAGCGTGCAAAGTATGTTAACTTTCAAAATTCAAAATGGTATAGTCGAAGAAAAAACAGGAGGTGACATATGAAACACATTACAGTAAAGCCAAATCCCTTGCACGTGCGTGTCTATATCAATGACACTCCGTCTTTGGATCTAATTCCGAAAGATGTAATTAATATGATTGTTTCAGAATTAGATAAACAAATACAAGCTGAAGTCACTGCTCAAAAACAAAAACCACCCAACTAAAAAATTTTTCAACAACCCGGTTTTTCCTCTTGACAACTCAACCTTCATTTCGTATAATAAAATCACCTAAACGGAAAACGAC
>CAYOSU010000015.1:0-34119 GCA_964406735.1 uncultured Clostridia bacterium
AACAATAAAAATACAAATAATAAAACGACAAAAAGGCAACCCTCTGCCTTTTTTTTGATGTAAAAATAATTGCTATTAAATCTATGATTGCCAAAACTTGTCGTTAGCTATTTTCTTTGGAGTAAACTAAAAATCCGTCCGAAACGTATGCCTTGATGCTGCGGTTTAGTTTACATCTTTCGATGAGAACGAATAACATTCCTTGAAACTCGTTGTTTTCAACGCAAACGTAACCGCTATACTCGCCTGACGGCTCGTGGCAATGCTGACGCATTGCTCGGAGGAACTAAAGTTCAATCCGATGAACGCATATCAGGACAAAACAAAATGACGACCATTTGGTCGTCATAGTTCCAGCGTGAATACTCGTTCGTAAACTATGTTTACTCACTCGTGGTTGCACTGCGTGCAACTTCGGAGAAACTGAAGTTTGATCCTACTCTCCCGCTATTAGCGTAAAAACAAAATGACGACCATTTGGTCGTCAAACTTACTGCGGGAATACTCGTTCGTAAACTTCGTTTGCTCACTCGTGGTTGCACTGCGTGCAACTTCGGAGAAACTAAAGTTTGATCCTACTCTCCCGCTATTAGCGTAAAAACAAAAGAACCCCAAATTGGGAAAGTATGCGGGAATACTCGTTCGTAAACTTCGTTTACTCACTCGTGGTTGCACTAACGTGCAACTTCGGAGGAACTAAAGTTCAATCCAATGAACGCATATCAGGACAAAACAAAAGAACCCCAAATTGGGGTTCTTTGTTTTGGAGCTGATAGCGGGAATCGGACCCGCGACCCCATCCCTACCAAGGATGTGCTCTACCGACTGAGCCATATCAGCATCAACTTTGATATTATAGGGGATAATATGATTTTTGTCAATAAAAAACGCTCAAAAAACGGAGAGAAAATGTCCGCTTTGCGAAAAAACTCGCAAAATGGATTATTTTTTCCTCAGATCTGCGAAGTCAAAGGGGATAGTTCTCGACAGGTTCTTGTCAAACAGCCTTGATGCCGCGCGCTCGTCGTAGCGAGAAGCTATCATATCGGGCGAGAGGTTAGTAGTAACTACCGTCAGCTTGCCGAACGCGCTTCTCTCGTTGATGAGGTTAGTGAGATATTCCTTCGTAACGTTGCGGTAGCTTGGCTCCGTGCCGAGGTCGTCGATAACGAGCGCATCGCAAGAGATAACTGCGTTAAAGGTCTCCGACAAGCTCTCGTCGAAGCTCGTATGATACTTCAAAAAGAGGTTATTTAGCGCAAAAGCAGAGATATTGACCGTCTCGAAACCTCTTTTTTCAAGCTCCTTAGTCATAGATTTCGCAAGATAGGTCTTTCCTGTACCGCTTCTTCCGACGAAAACGAGGAATCTCCTGCTATTTGTCGGGAAGTTATCGCAAAATGCGGCGAGCTTAGCTCTCAACGCCTCGTACCTTTGCTTTTCGCTGTCGCAAATTTCGGGAGCTATGACTTCCGAGATGGGTGGAAGCTCGTTCTCGCTTTCGCCAAGAGCCCTTTCACGTAGCTTAGCAACGAGCTCCCGCTTACACTTGCACGTTTTGCCGTGAATAAGCCCCGTATCGCCGCAGATGGCGCAATAATACTTAGGCTCAAGGCTTTTTAGCGAAAGCCCCTTTTTCTCTAAAATACCGCTAAGCTCGGCGTTGATTTTATCGAGCTTGCTTTTAGCGACAGGGTACTCGCTATCGCTTGAATTGAGCTTAGAAAGAGCGATCTCCGCCTCTTTTTTCCTGCCGTAAAGCTCGTCAAAGCCCTCGATGCGGCGAGCGAGCCCGAGGTTTTTTTCTGCGGCACGATTTGCGATATAGTGCCTTGCCGAAATTGTCTTGTCTGCCGTATAGGCAATCAGCTTATCGTTCATAAAAAATTACAGGTCAAGGTCCTCGATAGAGGTATAGACCGCCTCCCAGTCCTGCTTAGAGTAGTTGTGTCTCAGCATATCGGTATTGTCCGACCTTTGCGTCGTCTTAACGGTGCTGCGTTTTATTTCTTCAACGGTAGAAAGCCCCTGCTCCTTGAAAGAGGTGAGGAGCTTAGAAAGATACGCATAAGGCGAGTTTGCCGTTTTGGCAAGGCTTGCCGCATAAATTATAACGTCGTGCGTTGCGATGCTCTCGAACGCCTTATACTGCTTTCTGTCGAAAGAGTTTACCTTGCGAGAAAGGTCGAGTGCGTCCACCATTTGCTGAACGAGCTTGTCCTTTTCTGCGACGACTGCGACGTACTCGTCAAAGTCTCGGGAAGTGAATATGCCGAGCTTTGCGAACTTAGCGACCGTCTCGTCCATCTTAGAGAGCGTTCTGATGTCCGACTTAAAGCAAAAGTCGGCGAGCTTTACCAAAAGCTCCCTTTCAAATCCGCACGCTATCCACTTAACGATATAGGTGCTTATCTCCGCATCGAGCGATTCAAGGAACACGCCAAGAGCCTTGTTGATCTCGATAGCGAGGTTTTTGAGGTCTTTTTTGGACTCGATAAAGTCCGTGATCTCCTTTTCGGAGAATAACTTATAAGAATATAGCTCGCTCATCAGAAGATCGAGCTTTTTGAAAGCATTGCTTTCCTTTTTAACGCCGTTTGCCGCCGCAAGGACGGAAGCCTTGTCAAATCCCATGGAAAGCCACTTTTTATATGTATTGTTGTCCTCGATATCGACCTTCTTTTTAAGCCCCAGCCTTTTAATGACCTCGGCGACGTCTCCCGTCTGGAGATGATAAGCCGAAAGCTCCTCCTCGACGGCTTTTATCGTCGTAACGTTCTTGTAAGCGAAGTTTTTCGCAGTCGTGAGGATGTATTTGATGCCGACCCGATCACCTGCTACCTTAACGCAATATGACGCAATGAGAAGGAATGCCTCGGGCTGTATGTGATAAAGCTCTATGACGTTATAGCACTCCATAAGCTCGTTAGGGGAGAGCATACGGTTAGAAAGTATCTTAAAAAGCTCCTTGTTGAACTCGTCGTACTTGCCCGACTTTATTTTCCTCGGCTTAACGGGGCTGTTGGAGATAGAGCGGAAGACGACGGAGAGGGGATCGATGCCCGTAATATCGCAAACGCCCATCGCTTCGAGCTCCTCGAACGCCCGTTGAAGCTCCTCTTTTGTGAGATTAAGAGCGGTCGTAAAGGTATTCTCGTCGGTATCAACGCCCGAGTGTGCGAGATAAAGCCCGTAAAGATAGACCTTAACGGCGTTTTCGTCTGCGTTTTTGAGGTATTCGCATATAAAGATGTTGTCGACTGCGGTAAAACCGCCCATAAGATACTCGGGCGAGAGATGCACGATCGAAGCCTTGTTATACTCCATTTTCTTCCTCTTGCAAAAAAAAGATTGAAAATTCCGATAAAGTATGCTACAATAACCGTTACAAGGAATATAAAGCACACAACTCGGTACTGTTTTTGCGATTTTCGTATAAACATAATACCATACGGAACGGGGAAAAATCAATACATTTTCCCTAAAGAGGAAAAATTCATGTCAAACATCATATCACCAGAAGAGCTTTGGAGCAGCGTTTCGCTTCCCGAGGAGCTCGATGCGGAGATGACTTCAACACGAGAGATAAACGGCAACGTTTATTCGGACGTATATTTCAACGGCCGTCGCTTCGGCGATGCGGTAACGAGAATATACGGCGTTTTGGCGTACCCAAAGGGCAGGGAAAACCTTCCCGTAATACTGCTCGTCCACGATACGGATTCTTCCGTCGATACAAGCTTCATAGATTTTTTCCTGTCGATGAACTTTGCGGTATTAATGTGCGATATGGGCGGAAAGGCAGAGGGCAGGAAATATACCTACTACCCAGATGCAATATCATACGCCAACAGGTGCGAAAACGCCGATAGCGAGATAAGGATAGTCAAAGACACGCCCGAAAAGACCATGGCGTTTGAATGGACTTGCGTTCAGATGTGTGCGATAAAGCTGATAAAGTCCCTTCCCGGGCTTGACGGCAACAAGATAGCGGCAGTCGGCATAAGGGACGGCTCGGAGATAGTCTGGCGACTTTCATACTTAGAACCAAGCCTTTCGTGTGCGGCAACGCTTTTTTACGCAGGCTGGGGAGAGCTTGGCAGGAGCTACAAGAACGACGAGAACAAGCAAGGCGAGATAACGAGCGAGCTTGCGTCGTACGTTGCTGCGCTTTCTCCGCAAAGCTACGCCCCGATAATAAAGACCCCGATGATGTACCTTACGGCTTCAAACAGCGAGCTTGCCAATTTAGACAGAGCGCTTGACACTATGGCGAGAGTAAACGGCGAGGTGCAGTCGATAACGTACATAACGCCCAACGCACTTGACAGCATAGACAACTTAGGAACGGTAGACTTAAAGCTTTGGCTTTGCGAGCATCTTCTCGATGCCGATATAGTCTTCCCCGATAAGCCCATGCTTTCGTTGGAGAATTTTTCAAATAAGCTCGTCGCTACCTGCGTAGCGGGCGACCCATTGACCGTGAAGTCGGTAGAGCTATACTATGCCGAGGGTAGCTTCATACCGTCAAGAAGATGTTATTTGAAAAGAGAGCTGACGCTTTCAGGCGGCGGAAATTACGTCGGAAGCGTTGATATATCATCGTCCGACGAGTTCATATACGCCTTCGTCAACGTAGAGTTCACGACGGGCTATACGGTAACCTCAAACATAGTCAACGTTCACCTGTCCGAAATGGGCTTTGAGAAAACGCTCATGCGAGAAAAGCTTATATACAACGGACTTATGGAAGAGGACGTCTTCACTGCGATACCCTCGCCCGATCAGAAAGGCGCGTCGGGCACGTTCGTAGACAAAAAACAGCTTTTCATCAAAGAGGGCGCAGGCGGTATAGAGGGCATAACGAGCGGACTTTCGCTTGCTTCTTTTAAGCTTGCAACGCAAAAATACAGAGGCGTTGAGGACGAGCTTTTGATGTTCGACGTATGCACGGACGAGGTAATGTCAATAACCGTAACGGCGTACTGCAATTTGGGAACGCCCGAAAAAGACGTTCATAGGGCGGTAATAGCGACGGTCGGCGGACCGCTTTGGCAAAACTTCAAGCTTGAACGCTCGGACTTCAAGGACGATACCAACAAAACGCTTTCAGACTGGGGCGATATAACCCTTCTCGTCTTCGAGGGCGACGGACAGTTCATCGTCAACAATATTTTGTGGATATAAAAACTAAAGAGCGATAGGTACGATGTCAGATAGTGAAAATAACACCAAAAATATCAAAAAAGAGCGATTTCTGAACGCTTTGATAGCGATCCTTTCAGCTCTTTTGGTGCTTGCGATAGTCTATTCGCTTTTTTTTGACACGGTAAGAGTTCTTCAGACGAGCATGCTCCCGACGATAGAGAGCGGCGATATGGTAATTATCAGAAAAACTAAGGACGTCGAGCGTGGCGATATCGTCGTTTTCAAGGATACCGACGTTGACGAAAATCTGCTAATAAAGCGTGTAGTAGCTGTTGGCGGTGATACGATATCGATTGGGGAAGACGGCGTGTTGAGAGTGTCCTATAGATCGGAAAGCGGTGAAGTGGTTACTTTCGAGACCGTCGAGCCGTATATAAAAGACGGCGCAAATATTTTTTTGGAAGAGACCTTTGTCCCCGACGGCTTCGTATACCTTCTCGGCGACAACAGGCTTGTGTCCCTCGATTCGAGCGAGTTCGGAGCTGTTAGGCAAAATAAGATAATAGGCAAAATGCTTTTCAAAATAGGATGAATAAAAAATTGAGCGACTTATCATTAAGTCGCTTTTTGTTTACGCAAAATTTATTTTAATGCGCTATATTTATCAGCGTAATACAAAAACGAGAGTATCACACAAATAAAATAGTGATTTTTTGCAAAAAATCCTAATATTTTGCAATACACTACCGCTTATGTATGTTAAAATAACAAAAAGTATATAAGACAAGGAGAAAAATAACCATGGCAATGTTTGTATATAAGCCGAAAAAGTACGACCCGTATATTATCGACGGAAGACTCGGAATGTTTGCTAAGTGCGACAGACCCTTAGAGATAATGACAAGCAAGCTTGTCGCAAAGGACGGCTACGGCGAGGTATACGTAGACGGTGAGCTTCTTCCCAAGGGCGTAGCGTTCAAGATCCCGATGGCTCCGATGCCTTTTTTGGAGATCCCGTTCGGACTTTTAGGCACCGAAAAGGGCAAGACCTACACCGTTGAGCTCAAAAACTTCAAGGCGGAGGACGGTTCGAGCTTCCCCGACACGAAGTTTGAGGTAACTGTCGGCGAAGAGAAAAAGCAGGATAAAGCGTACGCAGCGCACGACGATATAGCAAAGACCGTCGCTAGCGAGGGCATGGTGCTTTTGAAAAACGACGGCGTATTGCCTCTTGAAAAGGATGCGCATATCGCTTTGTGCGGCGATTACAAGACCTTCCGCTTGGCGGCAACGGGCGCAGGCGCAATAAATCCGAGATGGGCACCCTCCTTTCTGGACGCACTCAAAAACAACAGCGAACTCACGGTTGATGACAACGCCGATACCGCACTTTATTTCATCACGAGATCGTCAGGCGAGGGCGTAGACAATAGACCTATAAAGGGACAGTATTATTTGCGTGACGATGAAAAAGCGGCGATAGAGGAGACGTTGAAGTCCCATAAAAAGACCGTTCTTGTCATAAATTCAGGCTATCCCATAGAGATGGGCTGGCTTAAAAAACAGCCGTTTTCTGCGATAATAACGGTAGGCTTTTCGGGCATGCTCGGAGCGTACGCCTTGACCGAGATATTGGACGGAAGAGTCAACCCCTCTGGTAAGCTTCCCGACACGTGGGCAAATGATTACTTCGACCACCCGTCGGCAAATAACTTTGTAAATATCATGGACGCCGACACCCTTTTCCTTGACGATTCAATGGAAAAAGGCGCACACGTTTTCTACGAAGAGGGAATATATGTCGGTTACAGATACTTCGATACCTTCGGAAAGGAGGTCGCATACCCCTTTGCTCACGGACTTTCCTACACGGAGTTTTCTCACAAAGCGGAAAATATAGCTTATAACGACGGCAAAGTTACGCTCAAAGTAACGAGCGAAAACGTCGGAAAAGTCGCAGGAAAGGATGTAATAACTCTCTTTATCGGGCTTCCCGAGGGCGACTGTCCCAAGAAAGTGTTCGTAGACTTTGATAAGACTGAAGTTTTATCCGCAGGCGACAAGCAGACGTTTGAGTTTGCGGTAGACGAAAAACGCTTTGCAAGCTACGACGAGGCGGAATCGGCTTTCGTATTGGAAAAAGGCGACTACACCGTATATGTCGGCGGAAGCGTCGAGAGCGCAGAAAAGGTAGGCTCGTTCACGCTTAACGAGAGAAAGACCGTCAAAAAGGTAGAGAGCTTCAATAAGCCCTTAGAGGAGATGACTGTTCTAAGAAAGGGCGGCGAGCTTCCGAAAGGCAAGACCGAAATGGTCGATATGAAGGACAGAATAACCGTCCATGCGGAAAGAAAACCCTTCGAGAGAGAGGAGCTTCCAAAATATAGCGGCAAGAAGATAAAATTTGCCGACGTCAAGAACGACAGGAGCTTGCTTAAAGACTTCGTCGCACAGATGACGGAAAAGGAGCTATGCTTCTTCAACGTCTGCGGCGGTGCGCAGTGGGGCTTAGGCGACGGCACGGCAGGCAGAGTAAGTAAGTACGCAAAATTGGGCGTTCCCGAGCTCAAATGCTCGGATGGCAACACGGGCGTAAACATCAAAAAGCCCAATATCGGCTTCCCGTCGAGCAACACCGTATGTGCAACGTTCAACAAAAATGCGGCGTACATGGTCGGCAAGACGATAGCCGAAGAGTCGGTAGAGAACGGCATAAGCATAAATTTGGGACCTGCGCTCAATCTGCACAGAAATATCCTCTGCGGCAGACACCCCGAATACTTCTCCGAAGACCCGATTTTGGCAGGCGTAATGGCAGGCTGGCACGCAAAGGGCTTGGAAGAGAACGGCATCAAGTCGTGCTACAAGCACCTCTTTGCCAACGGCAGCGAATTGGAGAGAAAGTCAAGCCACTCCATAATCCCGGAACGTGCTTTGAGAGAGCTGTATTTCAAGGCGTTCGAGACTGCGTTCGAGACGTTCAAGGCTTCCACCGTAATGACAAGCTACAACCCCGTAAACGGCATATATCCCGCAGAAAACAAGGAGCTTTTGCAAGACCTTTTGAGGGACGAATGGGGCTTCGACGGCTTCATTATGACCGATTGGGACTCCTACAAGACGGTAGACCCCGTCGAGTGTGCGATAGCAGGTAACTGCTTCCTGACCCCGGGCAGCAAAGACCACGTAAAACAGCTCGAAAAAGCCGTCAAAGAGGGAAGACTCAAAAAAGCAACCTTACAGGATAACGTCTACCACATCTTCGACGTCATGACAAGATAACAAACTATTATTGATCGTCATATAAAAACAGTAGATGACTTTCAAACAAGTTATTTTGTTGCTTAGCGTGTATCAACAAAAAAAACATAAACCACGAAAAATCATAATAAAAATGATCTGTCGTTAAAACATTGTTTAATAGTTTTGTTGTTATACAAGAAATTAATAGTTTAATAATTTTGTTTTTGCGCAAAAAAACAAAAACAATAACCCCAAAACAAAATCACACACAAAAAGCCTCGGTTATCCGAGGCTTTTTTAATAAAATAATAAATACCGATCCGTATAGCGGTAGGCTTACTCCCGTCGCAGTCTAAATAAAATGCAAACCTTGTGAAAGGCTCCTTTGTGTAAAGGGAGCTGTCGTTGAAGTGTACTTCGGGATTGTCTAATACACTAACTATTTCCTCAAACTCTGGATAGAATCCAAAACCTCATTCCTCTAAAATTCTGTTAATAACAGAATCTATATAAAAAGCCTCCTCATGCAAAAGGGAGGTGGCTCGGCACTAAAATGCCGAGCCGGTAGGATCGCAACTACCGCAATTTTTACTCTCAAACTCTGGATAGAATCCAAACCTCATACCCCTAAAAACTCAAACTCCTTGCGCTCAAATGATAGTATCCCGTTTTCTCTTTTTCTCTTCCTTAGCGTATTCGAGCGAAAGGTACGCAAAATCGACGCTTTCGACGAAATCCCTCGGCAAGAACTTAACGAAGGAGAATTCCTTAAAGTTATTGACGTGATAGGGAAGGATAGCAGGCGTCGCGACGTCCAGCTTTTCGCATATCTCGACCATATAGTCAAAGAAGTGTCGTCCGTCGAAAGTCCCCTCGTTTACGTAAAGATAGTCCTTTCTGATGTGCCTGTTTTCGTCTATAATTTTCGCCCAGATCTTGAACATAACCGCCCGCCTTAAAAATATTGTTGCCGTATCTTTCTCATAATACACGAAAAAACGCCTTTTTGCAACTTTACAAAGCGGCTGATTTGTGATAAAATATTCCAAATAACATTTTTTAAGGCGATAACATGAAAGCAAACGAAAGCGGGATACCGGAAGCGGTCGTAAGGCGACTTCCGAAATACTACAAACTACTCACCGACCTGCAAAGCGAGGGGATAAAAAAGGTCTCGTCGGGGACAATATCGGAGCGACTTCACTTAACGGCAAGTCAGGTTCGTCAAGACCTTTCTCATTTTGGGGGCTTCGGCTTGCAGGGCTACGGCTACAACGTAGAGACCCTTCGTGACGAAGTAAAGTCCATTTTGGGACTTACCCGTGAATACAACGTCGTCGTAGTAGGCGTCGGACGCATCGGCCATGCGATAGCAAACTACCGCGGCTTTGCCAAGCACGGAATGAGGGTAACGGCGGTATTCGACATAAATACCGACGGCATAAGAGTCCCCGACGGCGTAGAGATATACGACGTTTCCAGACTTTCCGAATACGCAAAAACGCATAGCGTAGATATCTTAGTCATTACGACGAGAGAAGGACCTTGCGAGGAGATAGCCAACGTCGCAAAGGAGTGCAAGATTCCTGCGATCTGGAACTTTGCGCACAAGGAGATATTCCCGACCGAGGACACGGCGGTCGAGAACATAAATTTGAACGACAGCTTGTTTGCGCTCACCTATATGATGAATAATAAAGGCAAGCAATAAAAAAACATACGAAAAGGAGAAGACCATGGAGCTTAAAAACGAGGTAATAAGGCTTTTGAAAGAGGATGCAAGATTCACGCCCAAGCAGATGGCGTCGATACTTTCCGTCGAAGAGGACGAGGTTCGCAAGACGGTGCACGAGCTTGAAAACAGCGGCGTCATAGTAAAGTACCGTGCCGTACTCAACCACGACAAGCTTGACGAAAAATACGTCGAAGCGCTCGTTGAGATAAAGGTCAACCCCCAGAAAGCCAAGGGATACGACCATATAGCCGAGATGCTCGTGCAGTTCCCGGAGATAAAGAGCCTGTACTTGTTTTCGGGCGGATTTGACTTTGCGATGTTCGTAGAGGGCAAGTCCTTGCGTGACGTAGCCTTTTTCGTCAACGAGAGGCTTTCGGTCTTAGATTGCGTCTCGTCCACGACGACCAACTTCGTGCTCAAAAAATACAAGTCGGAGGGCTTACCGCTTTGCGACTTTGACGAACCCGAGAGATTAGAGATTTTTTAATGGACTATTCAAAGTATATAAGCAAAAATGCGGCGGAGCTAAAACCGTCCGGCATAAGAAAGTTCTTTGACTTAGCGGCAAAGATGGAGGGCGTCATCTCCTTAGGCGTCGGCGAGCCAGATTTCGTAACGGACTTCGGCATAAGGCAGGCGGCGATATACTCCCTTCAGAAAGGCAGAACGCAATATACCGCCAACGCAGGTCTGATAGAGCTAAGGCGTGAGATATCGAAGTACTTGGAAAACAGGTACTCCCTTCGCTATGCTCCCGAGTCCGAGATAATAGTGACCGTCGGAGCAAGCGAGGGCATAGACCTTGCCCTTCGTGCGATAATAAACGTAGGCGACGAGGTGCTTATCCCCGACCCGTCTTACGTATCCTACGCTCCTTGCGTAAAGCTCTCGTCGGGCGTTCCCGTCCCCGTAGAGTGCAGGTTTGATGAAGAATTCGTGCTGACGGCAAAGGCGATAGAGGAAAAGATAACGGAACGCACCAAGGCGATCATCGTGCCCTACCCCAACAACCCGACAGGCTCCGTAATGACGAAGCCGCAGTTAGAGGAGATAGCCAAAGTAATAAAAAAACACGATCTTATCGTCATAACGGACGAGATATACTCCGAGCTCACGTTCAACGGCACGCATACGTCGATAGCGTCGATAGAGGGCATGCGAGAGCGCACGATATACATCAACGGCTTTTCCAAGGCATTTGCGATGACAGGCTGGCGAGTAGGCTATATCTGCGCACCGAAAGAGCTTATATCGCCGATATATAAGATACATCAATACTGCATCATGTGCGCCCCGTCGATGAGCCAATATGCGGCTTTGGAAGCGCTCAAAGAGGGCAGAAGCGACGGTTATCAGGTAATAAAGTACATGCTCGAGCAATACGATTTAAGGCGCAAATATCTCTACGCCTTTTTCAAGGAGATAGGCATGGACGTCTTCGAGCCGAAGGGAGCGTTCTACATCTTCCCGTCCACGCAAAGCTTTGGAATAAGCGGCGACGAGTTTGCCGAAAAGCTTCTTGAAAAGCAGAAAGTTGCGGTAGTCCCGGGCAGTGCGTTCGGCGAAAGCGGCAGAAATAACGTAAGAATCTCGTACGCATACTCGATGAATTCGCTTGAAAATGCGTGCGGAAAAATAAGAGCGTTCGTAGAGGGTAAACAATGGAAAGAGTAAGCGTAAGAGGTTGCGAAAGCTACGATAAAAAGCTCGTCGAAGAGGCGGTAGAAAGGCTTTTTGACGACTTAAACGCAAACGAGCTGTTCAAAAAGGGCGAAAAGATACTCGTAAAAGCCAATCTTCTCAATAACTTCAAGGTAGATGCGGCGGTAACCACCGATCCGTCGGTAATAGAGGCTGTCTGCAAAAAGCTTATTAGCCTTGGCTGCGAACCGATAATAGGGGATAGCTCGGCAGGCTTTTTCAATCAAGGGCATATGACGAGCGTATATAAGACCTGCGGTATGACCAAGGCGGCGGAGGAGTCGGGCGCAAGGCTCAACGACGATTTCTCGACGGAGCAAGTAGTCTTCGAGGGCGGAAAGGTCGGCAAACGCTTCGAGGTAATAGGCGTTGTGCAAAAGGTGGACGGCATAGTCAACGTCGCAAAGCTGAAAACGCATAGGTTCACGATGTATACGGGTGCGACAAAAAACCTGTTCGGACTGATTCCCGGCATGCAAAAGGTACAGCGCCACGCAGAATATAAGGTCGTACTGAAATTTACCGACTTTATCTTGGACGTCAACGAATATATGAAGCCAAAGATAAGATTAAATCTCATCGACGGCGTCATAGGCATGGAGGGCGACGGACCGAGCGCAGGCGACCCTAAGAAATTGGGAGTCATGATAGCTTCAAGGTCGGCGTATGCGGCGGACGTTGCGGGAGTTACTGTAATAAACGGCAAGACCGAGAACTTCCCGCTTTTTTACGAGCTCAAAAAGAGAGATATAAAGCCCAACTCTCTTGAAGACATAGAGATAGTCGGCGACGGGATAGAAAACTTCGTCTGCAAGAGCTTCAAGCTTGTTCGGGACGACAGACTTTGGTGCAAAGAGGGCAACAGATCGGTATTTTCGATATTGTACCCGATAAAGAAGTTCATAACACCTTATCCTACTGCCAAAAAGAGCGAGTGCAGGGGATGCGGCAGATGCGCCGAGCACTGCCCCGAAAAGGCGATAACGATGAAGGACGGCAAGGCGACCTTTGACTTAAATAAGTGTATAAGGTGCTATTGCTGTCAGGAGCTGTGTCCATATCACGTCGTCAAGGTAAAAAAGAAGCTGACGACAAAGATAATGGAGAAGATATAGCGGTATAAAAACTTGACAAATATGTCAAATTGTGCTTTAATGTAACGGTAAAGTTTAAGGCTATGAGTATGCCCTTTTGCGGCATTCCTTGAATTTTACCGTTATATTTTTAGTATTCTTTCTGCCTTAGATACGAAAAAGGCGGAAATTTTATTATTTTATGTATTATGTATTGGAGCTAAAAAGGCTCTACGGAGGAATGTAAAAATGGCAGAAAAGGTTATTCTAACGCAGCAAGGCTACGACGATCTTCAGGAGCAGCTCGACTATTACCGTGCGGTAAAAAGACACGAGGTTGCAGAGAGAATTAAGATAGCGAGAGAGTTCGGCGATCTTTCCGAGAATTCCGAATACGATGCGGCAAAGGAAGAGCAACGCCAGATCGAGAGCAAGATCTTTGAGATGGAGCAGCAGCTCAAGAACTGCGAGATACAGGAAGCTACCGCAAAGAACGTAGTTGCACTCGATAAGTTCGTAACGATAAAGATGGACGGCGGCGCTCCCGTCAGATATAAGATAGTCGACATTACGAAAGCCGATTTCTCCAAGGGCTATATCTCCAACGCTTCACCGGTCGGAGCTGCGCTCATGGGCAGAAAGGTCAAAGAAAAGCTCAGCGTAAAGACCCCCAAGGGCGTAAGACAGATAGAGATACTCAAGATAGAAGAAAAGGAGTAACCCTTTTATGGACGAAAACAAGAACGTAAACGCTCCCGTTCAGGAAGAACAGGACCTTAACGAAATAATGAGAATACGCCGCGAAAAGCTTGCAAAGCTCGTAGAGGCAGGTGACGACCCGTACGAAGAGGATAAGTTCGTCGTAACCCATAGGTCGAAAGAGATAGCCGAAAACTTCGAAACGCTCGAAAATCAGGACGTTGCGATCGCAGGCAGAATAATCTCCCGCCGCCTTATGGGCAAAGCGTCGTTCATTCACGTTCTCGACGGACAGGGCACAATTCAGTCCTACGTTCGTATAGACGACGTCGGGGAAGAAATGTATAAGCAGTTCAAGGAATGGGATATAGGCGATATAATCTCCGTAAAGGGCTACGTTTTCAAGACGAGAACGGGTGAGGTATCCGTTCATGCCAAGGAGATAAACCTTCTTTCAAAGTCCTTGTTGCCCCTTCCCGAAAAGTACCACGGACTCACCAACCCTGACCTTCGCTATCGTCAGAGATACGTAGACCTCATCGCAAACCCCGAGGTCAAGGACGTATTCGTAAAGCGCAGCAAGATAATCTCTGCGGTAAGAGATTATATGGACACGAGGGACTTCTTGGAGGTCGAAACGCCCGTTCTCAACACGATCCCGGGCGGTGCGTCCGCAAGACCGTTCGTAACTCACCATAACACGCTTGACATAAATATGTACCTCAGAATTGCGCCCGAGCTTTACTTGAAAAGGCTTATCGTCGGCGGCTTTGAAAAGGTATACGAGATAGGCAGAGTATTCAGAAACGAGGGTATGGACATGAAGCACAACCCCGAGTTCACGATATTCGAGTGCTACTGGGCTTACGCCAACATCAACGATATGATAGACGTAACCGAGGGCATCTACCGCCACATCTGCGACAAGGTAATGGGCACGAGAAAAATTAACTTCAACGGCAACGAGATAGACTTCTCCGTTCCGTGCAGAAGACTTACGATGATAGACGCCGTCAAGGAATACGTAGGCGTTGACTTCAACGTAGAAACTGCCGAGACTGCGTACCCCAAGCTCAAAGAAAAGGGCATCGATGTAGAACCCGATATGCCTTGGGGCAAGCTCTTGTACGAGGCGTTCGACCAAAAGGTAGAGGAACAGCTCGTTCAGCCGACGTTCATTCTCGATTACCCGATAGAGGTATCTCCCTTGACGAAGAAGAAAAAGGATGACAAGAGACTTACCGCAAGATTCGAGTTCTTCATCTGCTCGAGAGAGATGGGCAACGCATACAGCGAGCTCAACGACCCGATCGACCAGAAAGAGCGTTTCGAGGCACAGGTAAGAGAGCGTGAAAAGGGCGACGACGAAGCAATGCTCATGGATAACGACTTCGTAACTGCGCTCGAATACGGCATGCCTCCGACAGGCGGATTGGGCTTGGGCATTGACAGAATGGTCCAGTTCTTCACAGACAACTACTCCATCAGGGACGTACTTTTGTTCCCCACGATGAAGCCGATAAAGCAATAAAAATTTATACCCTATGAAAGAAGAGTGGCATCCGTGCGTACACGACGTAGTAGACGATCTCCCCTTAACGAAGCGAGTCTGGGAGCTTAGGAAATCAGATTCAAGGCGTTTCCACGCTCCTGCGCATAAAGGCAGAGGTCATTTTCTCGCCGAGATATTGGATATAAGGTGCGACGAAAGCGGCGTTTACGAGCAAAAAAAGGGTATCCCCTTTTTGGAGAGAACGCTTGCGACTGCGTTTGGCGGAAGAGAAAGCAGGTTATTTGGCAATAAGACCGAAGCGCTTGCAATATCGCTTAAAACGCTTTCGTGCAAAAGCGTTGCGCTGTATAAAAATACGCCCAAAAGCGTGTTTTCTGCCCTTACTCTTCTTGAAATAGAGCCGATAATAATAGACTGTATTTCGGACGAAGAGATAAGAGCTTGCGTAAATAGCGCACAAGCTGTTATAATATCTTCGCCCGATCTTTTTTTAGAGGAAGAAAAGGCTGAAAAGCTCCAAAGCATTTCGAAAGAGCTCAAAAAGAGCGTTCTGACGGTCTCGGGCTTTTGCGATATAGCAAAGGCAAAGACGATAGCTAAAAACAGCGATATAGCGGTATTTTGCCTTGACGGGATGATCCCATGCTTTTCAGGGAGCACTGCGGTAGTTTCTTATAGCGCCAAGGCGGCGGAACGGCTTTCACTCTTTGAAAGCGAAATAGCACCGCAGACTGCGATGAGCGTCGAGTACGGAATGTTCGTCGAAGAAAGCTATAAGGATGCCAAAGAAGAGCTTAAAAAGAATGTAGAAAAGCTCAAAAATATTCTCCTTTCGAGCGATTTCGAGCTTGACGAAACGTCTTTTACAACTCTTTCGATAAATACTCGCAGAATGGGAATTTCGGGCAAAGAGCTTGAAATGCGCCTCAACGATATGGGTATTTTCGTCCAGTACGCAGACGTCGAGAGAGTGATATTGACATTTTCCGTCGAGGACGAGAAAGAGGAGCTCACTTCCTTGACGAGGGACTTGATCATTGCCGCCGAGCAGTGCGGTGCGGTGTCTGAAAAAGCGTATAAGAGCGTCGGAAATTTACAAAGAGAGAAAGGCTATATAGAAAGCGTCTACGGCGAAAGCGAGACTATTGACGTAGAGGAAGCCGAAAACAGGATAGCGGCAAACAATATCTCCCTTCACGGAGGGGAAAGAGTCGTAATTTTAGCAGGCGAAAAGATAACGAAGAATGCGATAGAGTACCTCGAAGAGCCGCTTGACTTCGAGGGCATAGAAAAAAACGGAATAAAGGTGTTGAAATGAGAGGAAAGTTCATAACGTTCGAGGGTACCGAGGGAGTTGGCAAGTCCACGCAGGTGCGGCTTCTTGCCAAGTACCTTGAAGAGAGCGGACAACCGTATATAATAACGAGAGAGCCGGGCGGAGACGGTATTGCGGAAAAGATACGAGAGATAATTTTAGACGCAAAAAACACCGATATGGCTGATGAGACCGAGGCATTACTTTATGCTGCGGCTCGTGCGCAACACGTCAAAAACGTCATTTTGCCCGCCTTAGAGGAGGGTAAGACGGTGCTTTGTGACAGGTTCGTCCACTCGTCGATAGCCTACCAGTGCTACGGCAGAGGGCTTCCCTTGGAGTTTGTCTTAGGAGTCAACTCCTACGCACTCAAAAACTGCCCTCCCGATATAGTCGTTCTGATGGAGATGAGCCCCGAAAAGGCTTTTGCGAGAAAGGGCGGAGCGGACAAGACCGACAGGTTGGAGCAAAGCGGCGACGAGTTCTTTGAAAAGGTCAACAAGGCTTATGAAGATATGAAGACCGAGGACGGCGTTCTGTTCATAGACCCCGACGGCACGAAGGAAGAGGTGCTTGAAAGGCTGATAGAGGGCTTAAAGTCAAGAGGAATGATAAGGTGAACGAGAGGTCGATACTAGACAACTTAAAAGCCGAAGGATTCGTAAAAACTGCGATAAAAGAGGGCACGCTTTCCCATGCGACCCTTCTTATAACTCCCGACGAGCTTCTTGCCGATATTTTTGCATTAAACACGGCAAAAAGGCTTTTAGGCGGTTGCGACGCTTGCGGAGAGTGCAAGTCCTGCAAAATGATCGCGGCTAACTCCCACCCCGACTTTGCCGTTTACCCGAACAATGAAACGGGCAAGATAAAAGTCGTCGAGATGGAAGAGGTGATCTCGAAGTCCTATTACCTTCCCACCGCTTCAAAATGCAAGGTATTCTTAATAAAAGGGCTTGAAAAGGGTAAAATTGACTGCCAGCACAAGCTGTTAAAGCTGCTCGAAGAACCGCCAGAGAACACTTATTTTATCTTGACCGTAGATAACGCCGAGCACGCACTCCCGACAGTCCGTTCAAGGTGCATGCAGATAGCACTCGACGAGCTTTCGGCAGACGTGATACAAAAAGCGATCCTGCCCGATTGCGAGGACGAAGAAAAGGCGGTAACGGTCGCTCAGAGTGCCAACGGCAGCTTAACGGCGGCATACGAGATACTTGAAAAAAAAAGCGACGTAGACGCTATCGACGTAGCGATAAGGACTATCGAGGCGTTGAAGTCCACGAAAGAGCTGGTTAATGCTCAGAAAATAGCCGGCGCAGTAAAGACCGAGGAGCTGTTACCCCTGTTTGCGCTGATATATAGAGATATGCTGTGCCTGAAAAACGGCGCAGAGAGCGAGGTATCGCTGAAAAAATACGTAGAGAGAGAAAGAGAGCTTTCCGTGAGCTATTCGCAGCTTGCACTCATAGAAAGCATAGATAAAGTCGCGGCAGCGATATCGAAGCTGAAGTTCAACGCAAACGCTACTTCGTGTCTTGATGCGATGCTGTTAGAATTATTGGAGGTGAAGTACAATTGTCCCTTATCGTAGGAATAAGATTTAAGCAAGTAGGCAAAATATATTACTTTTCTCCCGCCGACATCGAGCTTGCGCTCGGCGACGGAGTTATCGTCGAAACGGCAAGGGGAATAGAGTTTGGCAAAGTCGTCATCGCACCGAGAGAGGAAGAGGACGAGAAGATAGTCAAGCCCTTGAAGCCAGTTATCAGAAAGGCAACCCCCGAGGACGTAGAAAAGGTCGTCCGCAACAACGCAAAGCGTGCCGAAGTAATGGCTATATGCGAGGAGAAGATAAAAAAACATGGTCTTGAGATGAAGCTCGTAGACGCAGAGTACACCTTCGACGGACAGAAGCTGATATTCTACTTCACCGCCGACGGCAGAATAGACTTCAGAGAGCTCGTAAAAGACTTGGCGGCGGCGTTCAAGGTAAGGATAGAGCTCAGGCAAATAGGCATTCGTGACGAAAGCAAGTGCATCGGCGGCATAGCGCCTTGCGGAAGACCGTGCTGCTGCTCGCAGTTTTTAGGCGACTTTGAGAAAGTGTCGATAAAAATGGCGAAGACGCAGGGACTTTCCCTTAATCCCGGCAAAATATCGGGACTTTGCGGCAGGCTTATGTGCTGTCTTGCCTTTGAGAACGACCACTATGCGGAAACTGCCAAGCTAATGCCCAAGGTAGGAGCTGAGGTAACTACTCCCGACGGCAAGGGCGTTGCGATGAGCAACGATATGCTAAAACGCATCGTAAAGGTCAAGATAGTCAAGGGCGAAGAGACGACGATAAAAGACTTCCCGCTCAAAGAAGTCAGGTTCAAGGATAAGATGAACGTAGACGAAAAAGCGAGCGGAGAGGAAGATCTCAAAGATATTTTGGACTAAATAGCGATATTTTGCGCAAATCCCTTGAAATTTAGGTGTATATGTGCTAAAATATATTAAAATCTAAGAAGGAGATAAACATCATGGCTCGTGTAATATCTGATGATTGCATTTGCTGCGGAGCTTGCGCAGGAACTTGTCCCGTTAGCGCAATAACCGAGGGCGACGGAAAGTTCGTTATCGACGCAGATACCTGCATTGATTGCGGTGCTTGCGAAGGCGGCTGCCCTGTCGGCGCTATCAGCGAAGGCTAATAATAATCAAAAAGAACGGCTGCCGCTTGTAATGAGCGGCAGTTATTTTCTGCCCGAACGTATCGGGACTTTACTTAAAGAAAAGGTGATCTTATGGAAAAACTCGAGGATCTACAGCTCAACGGCTTAAAGATATATCAGCGCACGGACCTATATCATTTCACGTCCGATGCGGTACTGCTGTCCGACTTCGTGTCGCTCAAAAAGAGCGATATGGTAGTCGATTTCGGCACGGGAAGCGGCATTTTGCCCCTTTTGATGTACGGCAAATACCCCGTAAAGAAGATAGTGGGCGTCGAGATACAAAAGGAGCTTGCCGAGATGGCGCAAAAGAGCGTAGACTACAACGACCTTAACGACAAGATAACGATAGTCAAAGGCAGGATACAGACATTCTATAAGACACTTGAAAAGCACCCCGACGTAATAGTTTGCAATCCGCCGTATAGAAAGGCAGGCGGCGGAGTCATGCCAAAGAACGACTCCGACAGGATAGCGAGATTCGAGGTCGAGATAACCCTTTCCGAGATAATCGAGAGCGCAAGACGGTGCTTGAAGTTCGGCGGCAGGTTTTATATGATACATTCCGCCGACAGACTTTCCGAGATAATGATAGAGTGCGAGAGGAACGACATAGCGATACGAAGGATACGCTTCGTTCAGGCGAAAAAGAACTCCCTTGCGCACCTTGTGATGATAGAGGGAAGAAGCGGCGGCAATTCACAGCTCAAGATACTTCCGCCCCTTGTTCTCAAAAACGACGACAATACCGATAGCGAAGAGGTAATAAGGATATATTCTCGCGGAAATACCGAGGGAAAAGAGAATATAGACGGCGAAAAAGCCTGAATTTTCGGAGAAAAACGTATGTTCAATATAGTTTCAACACCGATAGGAAACCTGCAGGATATGACATTTCGTGCGGTCGAGACGCTGAAAAACTCCGACGTAATACTGTGCGAGGACACGAGGCACTCACTGCCGCTGCTTAATAAGTTCGACGTAAAGGCAAAGCTTGTCTCCTATCACAAATTCAATGAGAGCGAAAGGGTTGCCTATATAATGTCACTTCTTGACGAGGGCAAAGAGGTATCGCTGATAACCGACGCAGGCACGCCCGTAATATCAGACCCCGGCTTTGTCATAATAAAAGCGCTCAGAGAAAACAATATCCCGTATACGGCAGTCCCCGGCGCATGCGCGGCGGTAAATGCCGTCGTACTTTCGGGAATAAACAGCGAAAACTTCACCTTTTTCGGCTTCATACCCGACGGCAAGAAGAAAAAAGAGTTCTTAAAACGTGCAGAAAGAGCCGAGGGCACGCTTGTTTTTTACATAAGCCCCCACAGCGTCAACGACAGCATAAAGGAGCTTTACAAAGCCTTAGGCGCAAGAAAGGGCGTACTTATCCGTGAGATGACAAAGCTCCACGAAGAAAAACTGCCGATAACCCTTTCTGACGACCCAAAATTAGACCTTCTCGGCGAAATGGTGCTCGTTTTAGAGGGAAAAGAGGAGATAGAGAAAGATCTTTCTTCCCTTAGTCCGATGGAGCATTTAATGGGCTATATCAACTCCGGAATGGACAAAAATGCGGCGATAAAGCTCGTTGCAAAGGAACGAGGCGTCCCGAAAAACGAGATATACAAGCTGTTGATAGAAAAATGATCTATTTTTTGTACTTCCCGACGATGGAAGAAAGTAGCTTCTCGTCTGGGAAGTCGTACTGCATTTTGATTCCGCTGTCAAGAGCGGTTTTTTGAAAGAGCCTGACGGTAGGCCCTAAGCGACAGATACCGTCAAAGACCTCGACGCCGAAGACGAGGGTGTCGAGATATCCGTCCTTATAGACCAAAAGTGTAACCTTTGCCCGAGAAAAAGGCGGCATATCGGTGTGGTTTTTGGTCTCGACGGGCATTTTCGGGGAGTACCCCAAAGAGCTTGTCTTAAAATACCTTTCGCATTCGAGGACGCAGATATTAGCGTTTTCAATGGGCTCGTTCGTTTTCCCGTCAACGACGAGGATGCGGATCTCGCCGTAAGGCTTCGGGAGAGGAATGGCAGGCGTTGAGAGTGCGACAACGGCTAAGAAGAGGGACAAAAATAATTTCATATTCGTAGTATGTGTGCCTTTTGCCCATAAATATTTGACAATACTTGGCAAAAGACCTAAAATTAAAATATATCACAAAAAAGTGAGGGATTGAGATGAAAAACATCAGGATCGATTACAACAATATGATGACCGAGATGCTCGGCGACAAGGGAATAAGCGTAAACGAGCTTAACTGCTTGGAGAGCGAGCTTTCAAAAGCGTTCACCGAGGTTCAGAACTCTCGTGGAAAGGGCATGTGCGGTTGGATGGACCTTCCTTATAATCAGGAAGAGATAGCAAACGACATAATAGAAACTGCAAACGGCGTAAGAGACTGGGCAGAAAGCTTCGTCGTATTGGGTATCGGCGGCTCTGCGTTAGGTCCTATTGCGGTATTTCAGGCACTTTGCCACCTTCATCACAACGAGCTTCCCAAGGAAAAGCGCAACGCCCCCAAGTTCTACGTAGAGGATAACGTCGATCCGGAGCGTATGGCGGCACTTTTTGACGTCATCGACCTCAAAACTACGTGCTTCAATATCATCACGAAGAGCGGCGCTACGAGCGAAACGATGTCGCAGTACCTCATCATCTTGGACGCCCTCAAAAAGGCAGGTCTTGACGTATCGAAGCATATAATCGCAACGACCGACCACAAAAAGGGCAACCTTATCAAGATAGCAAAAGAATATAACTTAAAGACCTTCTACATCGAAGACGGCGTAGGCGGCAGATTCTCCGAGCTTTGCCCGGTAGGACTTCTCCCTGCGGCAGTTTTGGGCATAGACGTCAAAGCAATGCTTTTGGGAGCTGCGCATATGGATAAGATATGCAACGAGAGCGATTGGAGAAAGAACCCTGCGCTTTGCCTTGCGGCGTTGCAGTTCATAGCGTCCAACAAGGGCAAAAACGTCTCCGTCATGATGCCTTATGCAGATAGCTTGAAGTACATAGCAGATTGGTACTGCCAGATATGGGCAGAGTCGCTCGGCAAGAGCGTAACGAAGGACGGCAAGCCTGCGTTCGTAGGTCAGACCCCCGTAAAGTCCTTGGGCGTAACCGATCAGCATAGCCAGGTACAGCTTTATACCGAAGGCCCGTTCGATAAGGTAATAACGCTTATCGGCGTAGAAAATTACAGAACGGTAACCGAGATACCCCACGGCGCAGAGGACATTCCCGACGTCTCATTCCTCGGCGGACATACGCAGAACGAGCTTATCACCGCAGAGATGAACGCAACGGCGTATGCACTCACAAAGGCAGGCAGAATGAACTTCACGATAATCCTTCCTTGCGTAAACGAGGAATATATCGGACAGCTCCTGTACCTTTTCGAGATGGAAACGGCGTTCATGGGCGAGCTTTTGAACATTGATACCTACAACCAGCCTGGCGTAGAGGAGGGCAAAAAGGCAACCTACGCACTTTTGGGCAAAAACGGCTACGACGAAAAGCGTGAAGAACTCAGAAACGCTCCCCAAAAACAAGCTAAGTATATGATCTGAAAATCTTATTTGATATACTCTGGGTAAATTGTCAAACTAAGTGCAACACTTTTTAAGATTATAAATCAAAAAATCCACCAGTTCAACTGGTGGATTTTTAATTTCAAAAGCATTTTAGATAGGGAAGTCCGTGATTAGATAAGCACGTTCGTAAATATGATCTAAAACATACTGCATATTAATAAAATCTTAATTTCCAAACAATATCCCGCATTTCAATGCGGGATATTCTTATTTAATAAAAATCCAACCATATGAAAGGCTCCTTTGTGTAAAGGGAGCTGTCTCGGCGCTAAAACGCCGAGACTGAGGGATTGTCTACTATCGCAATTACTATCTAAAACAACGGCTAGAAACTACCGCTTCGCAAGCTGCCCGCCGTATCTAAAGCGCAGTTGAACTTTCGCATTAAAAATGAAAAACGCAAGGCGGTGCTATTTCGGAATCTCGGGCAGCGCACCCATAACTCCCAATACTAAAAAGCGTTTGAAAGGGCAATAGGTGCAACTTTCCGCTTTGTGTAAAGTTTTTTCCCCCCCTAAATAAAAACGCACAAAAAAAAGCGAGAGTTTCCTCTCGCTTTAATTTCAAAAACTATTTTCAGATAGCAACGCCGAATACGAGCCAAACGATGAGGTAGCCCGTAGCGACTGCTGCGATAGTGATAGGAACGGACAGCTTCATAAAAGTTCCCGTCGGCACCTCGTGTCCCTCTTTTCTGAGGATACCGATAGCGGCAACGTTTGCCGATGCGCCGATAGGGGTGATGTTTCCGCCCAATGTTGCGCCCGTCAGAAGACCGAAATAAAGCACCGTCGGGTCAACGCCAAGGCTTGCGGCGATACCTGCAACGACGGGTAGCATGGTCGCAACGTAAGGTATGTTGTCGATGAACGCAGAGATCAACATCGAGCCCCAGACGATAACGGTGTAGAGCAAGAAGATGTTGTCGCCAAAGGTAGCGGCGATGAAGTTAGCGATGTCGGAGATAACGCCGACGTATTCGATTCCGCCGATAACGAGGAAGAGACCGACCAGAAGAAGCAGCGTCTGATAATCGATGTCCGCCCAGACTTCCTTGATGGGGTGCAAGCTCTTGTCCCTTATGCAGTCAACGACGATGCCGATAATGGCGAGTATACAGCAGATAGCGCCCGATGTTACGTCAGGTTTATCCTGAATGAACGACGCTCCGATAAGGAGTGCGAGCATTGCAAGAAGAAGATAAGTCGGAAACATATAAGTAACCTTTTCGGGCTTGAACGGCTCGATCTTTTCTTTTTCCTTTCTGAAATAGAAATAAAGTATGAACGTCGCAACGATAGCGGAGATCTCAACGACGAAGAACATACCCATCTTTCCGTTATAAACGAAGAAGTCGAGGAAGCTCATATCGAGTGCACCGCCGAGCATGATAGAGGTGGTGTCGCCAACTAACGTCGCTGCGCCCTGAAGGTTAGAGAATATCGATATGGATATTATCGGCATAACGGGTGATATGTTGAGCTTTTTCGCAACAGCGATAGCAACGGGTGCTATCATAAGGACTGTCGCAACGTTGTCAACGAACGCAGAGATAAATCCTGCAAATACCGAAAGTCCTACGACTGCAACGCATACGTTACCGGACTTTGCAATGATAAGGTCGGCAAGGAAAGCGGGCATTCCGCTCTTAATAAACAGCGAAACGAGTCCCATCGTACCTGCGATCATCATAAGGACGTTAAAGTCAAGCGCCCCGAGGACCTCGGAAAGGGGCAGGATGCCGATGATAATAAAAATCGCTCCTGCGCCCAAAGCAACGTACGGCTTGATTTTAGGCAAGGACAGGAGCAGAATATAAGTCAGAATAAAGATAATAATAGCCACAGTTTTCAACATTTCTCATTTTTCTCCTTTCTTATACGTATAAAGAGCGTTACCGCATTGCCAAAAACAGAGAATAGATAAACACGACCTTTATTCAAAAACAAAGCCTCATCAATCTTTGCTTTCCAAAAAGCCTGATATTCAAAAACAATTGCAAAACGGCAAACTGCCTTATATGTAACTAATAGTATATACTATGAAATAGCAAAATGCAAGTATTTTTCAAAAAACCCTTGTAAAGGCGTAAAATTTATGCTAAATTTACGTTAAGGCATTATAATGCACTCAGAAGAACGAAAAATACGAGAAAAATGCGAAAAAGGAGATAGCTATGATACGAGTTCTGATAGCTGAAGACGACGATTCGTTGAGGGAGATGATAAGCGAATTTCTCTCGTTGAAATACGATTGCGTCGTGGCACGAGACGGACAGGAAGCGCTTGAAATAGTTGAAAAAGGTGATGTTGACATACTTCTTGCAGATATAATGATGCCCCGTATGGACGGAATAGAGCTCGTAAAGCACGTTCGTGCGATGGGTCTTTCAACGCCCATAGTGCTTGCGACGGCAAAGGAGTCGCTCGAGGATAAGCGTATAGGCTTTTCGGTAGGCGCAGACGATTACGTAACGAAGCCCTTTGACTTAGAGGAGCTTGACTACCGCATCTCTGCGCTAATAAGGCGTGCCAAAATAGCAGGCGACAAGGCTATAGAGATAGGGGACTTCACGCTAAATTCAACTACCTTTGAGGTAACCTACAAGGGTGAGCCTATAGAGATGACCAAAAAGGAGTTCGAGCTGACGTTCAAGCTTTTGTCATACCCCAACCGTCTGTTTTCAAAGGACAAATTGATGACGGAGATATGGGGCTACGACTCCCCCTCTGACGATACGACGATAAGGACTCATATAAATCGCATAAGGAACAAACTCGAGGACGTAACGGAGTTTGAAATAAAGACTGTCAAGGGCTTAGGCTATAAAGCCGTCATAAAGAAATAAGGTAGAGAAAATGGACCGAAAGAACGAACGAAAAGAGGAGCTTGCGAAAAAGGTCAGCACGTCAAAGGCGAAGTCAACGAAGTCTATAAACGCCTTGCAGAGCTTTTTCACGAGCATGTATTGGACGACAATGAAGTGGGTAGCGCTCATTTGCGGCTGCTCGATGTCGGCAGGCATAATAGGCGGCTTGGTCGTCGAATTGATAAACACCCTTGCGTCAAACGGCACGCATAGCTTCAACGGCTGGTGGACGCTTATTGTCGGCGGCGTAGTATATTTTGTAACGATACCCCTTGCGCTTTTCATCGAAAAGAGCATGATAAATAAAATGGAAGTGCTGATGAACGCCATTTTAGCGGTTGCGGACGGCGATATGAACGTAAAAATTGACGTTTCCGAGGAAGACGACTTCAAGGTAGTCTACGAGCACTTCAATAACATGGTCGACGAGATAAAGTTCGGCAAGAATTTGCGTAACGAGATGGCAAACAGCTTCTCGCACGAGCTCAAAACGCCTCTTGCCTCAATAAACGGCTTTGCGAGGATGCTCAAAAACGAGGACCTACCGCCCGAGAAAAAGAAGCAGTACCTTGATATGATAATCTCCCAAAGCGGCAGACTTTCAAAGCTTGCGCAGGATACTCTTACCATCTCGAAGCTCGATTCGATGAAGATAATAACGGACAAGCGAATGTATCGCTTGGACGAGCAGATAAAGAACGTCTGCATATCGATGGAGAGCGATTGGAGCAATAAGGATATCGAGCTTTCGGTAGACTGCGACGAATTGGAGTTTTACGGAAACCCCGATATGATAGCGAGCATTTTTACAAATTTGCTCGGAAATGCGATAAAGTTCACGCCAAAAAACGGCGAAATAGAGCTGAAATTAAAAAAAGACGGCACAAACGCCGTGTTCACGATAACGGATACGGGAATAGGTATGACTGAAGAGACCAAGGCGAGAATTTTCGACCGCTTCTATCAGGGCGATACCTCCCACTCGACCAAGGGCTCGGGCTTGGGACTTGCAATAGTCAAACAGCTCGTAGACCTACTTAAAGGCGAAATAACGGTAGACTCCAAGCTTGACGAAGGCACGACATTTACCGTAACATTACCGATAAACCCGGGGAAACAACCCCACCAGCAATCCTAACAAAATTACAGGAGAGAAAATCAATGTCAAAAACCATTCTTGCGACCAATACGTTCGGATTAAGCAAAGAGCTAACGAAAGACTTTGACGGCACGCTCCGCAAAGTAAAGGAACTCGGCATCGACGCCATCGAACCGATAGTATTCAAGCACAAAAAGCAAGGCAATTTTCCCAAACAGCTTTGGACGGACGAGCTTGTCGATCACGCCGTAAAGGTATGCAAGGAGCTTGACTTAAAGCTCATCTCATCGCACTTCGGCGCAGGCTATATGGGAATGACGTTGCCCGTCAAAAAGCTGAAATCCCAGCTTTTAGAGGTGCACGAAAAAACGGGCATCACGACGTTCATTTCAAGCGGAATACTTAATAATGAAAGGGTCGCAAAGAAGTTTGCAACGACGATGGGCGAGCTTGCCGATGAGCTTTCTCCTTACGGAATAAAGATACTCTTCCACAACCACGACGACGAGTTCAAAAAGACAAAGAGCGGCGAAAAGACGCTGCTTGACGTATACTTTGAAAACACCAGCGATAAGGTAGGCTTGCAGCTCGACTTGGGCTGGGCGGCGATAGGCTGCGGCGACGAGCTTTCTGCGATAAGAAAGTACGCCGACAGAATGCAGATACTGCACTGCAAGGACTTCTATGCGCCCGATTCTATCACGAGAAAGACGGCGAAAGACGCCGATTTTGCGCCGATAGGCGAGGGTAAAGTAAAATACTCCGATGGCATCAAACTCATGCAGGAGCTTGGCATACAGACCGACTACGTAGTCATCGATCAGGATAAAGCGGCAGTAAATATCTTAGACGACTTAAGCATCGGCATCAAAAACCTCAGAAATATGTTTAAATAGCCAATTAAAGAATGTAACAAAATAACTAATTCAATAATTCAACAGTATAAATTTAACCATTATCGCCAAAACAGCTCATCATTTTGATGTGCTGTTTTTTTTATAAATAGACACGACCATATGCCTCTCCTTAGCGCAAAGGAAGTTGTCGTCGAAAGATCCTTCGTGATTGTCAGCTAACGCAATTAATACCATAAACAAAGATTATAAATACGCCACTTCATTCAGCAATGAAATGTACCGTTCAAAAAGCGTTTAAAGAGTCAAAAAGGAAAACTTTCCAAATTAAAGCAAATTTTTTTCCTGACAAAAAAACATTCCCTCAACCCAATAAAAAAGCGAGAGTCAAAAAACTCTCGCGAGAAAACAAAAGCCCTGCCTGTGCCGTTTCGAGCTAATGTAACCCTGCCATCAGACAGGTGGGCATCGACTCCGCCTACGCCGCTGTGTTTCCCTATATGCACGAAATCGGTGCGGGAACGTACATTGTCGAAGCGAATGATTATAGCCCGTTTAAGTTTTGTGGATTATCATTAGTCTCAAGTTATCGAACACTGCAGGGAGCAGAAGCCGCCTTGCCGCAAAGACAGGCGGCGTCGATATTCACAAAATAATTATATTCAAAACTTTTTCAGATATACCTTTTCAGTTCTTGTCGTCCTTTTCGGGAGCTTTGGTATTAAAAATTCCCGATGCCCTCAATTTTGCCTCGATCTTTTTGAGATAGGGAAGAACTGCCTTAGTGTCTTTAAGCGTATTCTTAAAACCGACCCAAGTGATAAGGATAAATTCAGGACTTTTAGAAAGCAGAGCGTTCGCAAGCCCGTTGGTAACGATAATAACTTCCTCTTTTTGTCCGTCCTTAAAGGTATTTCCGTCGGTAAGCTTGTTTATTTTTTTAAGCATCTCAACGATGTCGACGACGCTGCGTTCAGAAAGCGATAGCTCGCTGTCGTCGTACTCAACGACCTGCGGCTCGTCGATAAGCTCAATGCCCGTGATGAGATATACGACGTTCTCCATAAACGGACGAATAAGCCCTCTGCAAAAGCTGGTATAAGGGTCGTACGGCTCGTCGGGGTCGTAATAATAGTCGTTGATAAACTTCTGAATATCGATATTTTTAGAATCGATGTCGTAAAGGATCCTGAAAATAAGAGCGACTTTCTTGGTAGCCTCGACGGGGAGAATTATTCTGTACCTGCCCTTTTCGTCGGGTACTTTGCACTTTTGGAGCTCGTACTCGTAGTTAAAATCCTCAAGACAGCTTTCCATCTCCTTGTAAAGCACCTCGGAATCGGCGATACATTTGAGTAGCTTCATGATCTTGATCTCCGAGACTATGAACTTACAGCAGATAACTTCCTCGCAAAGCTGCGTAAACTTATTCAGATCTTCTTCGTATGCGTATGCCATAACCTTTCTCCTTATAGAAGAATTTTAACACAAAACCGTATATTAATCAATTAATTTTAACTATCTGAACCTAAAATCCCGCCACACCGCTTGATCTCTTTGTCAGGTTATTTGATTTTCCTGCTATTCATTTATTAACATTTGAATTAATAAACTTAAATATTCTCTCAAACCTCATTCATACTCTCAATTTCATTTTTCCAACTTCTATAATCTAATAAAAACTCGACCATATGAAAGGCTCCTTTGTGTAAAGGGAGCTGTCATTGCGGAACGCAATGACTGAGGGATTGTCGTTTATCGTAATTTCACACTCAAACTCGGATAGAACCTAAAACCTCATTCCCCTAAAACAAATCAAAAAAAGGCCCGACGCCAACAGCGCCGAGCCGTAGAAATTCCGCTTACTTTTTAATAAACGCATCGATTATGCAATAAACTCCTGCGTACAGCATACCTGCGACCGCCCACACGAGCCAGGTCTTGTCCCAATCTTTGGAAACGAAGCTCCATACGAGGTATACCGCCGTAGCGACCAGCCAATAAGCCGTTGAGAACGCCTCGATAATAGAGTTTTTTCGTTTGTTTTGAGGAGCGTAATCATCCATTCGCAACAGCCTTTTGTATGAACTGTTTTTGGTATTGATGTCAACGAAGATAAAAACGCCAACGGAGACGGCGATAAAAAGGAACGCCAAGGCAAAGATCTCAAACTCTGATGCAACGCTTGCGATAACGATAGGAATAACGCTGAAAATGCAGATAGCCGTCGCAAGAATGGTCTTTTTGTAATATTCGCTCCTGTATGCGTCAAGCTCGCCCTTCAGATACTCCTTAACGGCACTCGGCAGAGAGAATTCCTCGTCGAAAAATTCAAACGCCTTGACCTTTGCGCCCTCTTTCATAAAGATAACGACGGCGACGATAACGAGTGCGAAAAGCGCGGCGAGCCCGACAGAGGCGGCAAGCGTCTCGCTGAAATTGTATAGCTCTTGTAAGTACGCTAAGATAATTAAGGCAAGAGGGGAAAGTATGCAAAGAACGGTCGCAATACCGAGTTTTTTTGCCGACGAAAACCTCGTGTTGACGTAAGATACCGCCTCTTCCATAGAAACTATCCGCTCGCAATATCCGACCGTAGACAGTTCGGCAGAAAGCTCCTTGTCGTCGATAAGCAGCTCGTCCGTCGAAACGTCAAAAAGCCTGCTCATCATAATTATTTTGTCAAGCTCAGGTGTTGACTGACCGCTTTCCCACTTGGAGACCGATTGCCTTGAAACGTCGAGCTTGTCGGCAAGGTCCTCTTGCGAAAGCCCTGCCTTTTTTCTCAAAACGACGATCTTTTCCGCTAATATCATATTTTTTCCTCCGATTAGAAATAAAACGTATTGAATAATAATTATTTTCAAAAATTTTCACGTAAAGCTTTTCGCCTTACGTTGTCATAATACACCAAAATAGCGAAAAAACGCAACCAAGGCGACTTTGAAAGTTGTCAACCGTCGGTTGCGTTTAAGATTTTTCGATGTAAAGTAGGCTATTTCGCTCAATTTTTAAGCGACGTAGGCGTATATCCCTCAAAGATGATGTTGTCGCAAAGCGTTTTCAGCTCGTCCTCACGATTTTGCGACGTAACCGTCCAGGCGATGATCTCACGGCCCTTTTTGCGTTCTCTTGCGACAGCCTTTTCAGGCATAAATTTCTGGTCGTAGGACACGAAATCGGGCTTAGTCATGCCGTTGAGCAAGAGGTTGTTGAGCATAAAGCAAGTCATCTTTGACTGACCGCAATTTGTGTCGAGGTGTGAGGCAAGCTGTCCTCTCAGAATGTGCGGAGCGTTGTCCTTATACCACTTAACGGACATCGGATTAAAGGACTGCACTGCGTACTCTCCGTCGTATTTTTCGATAATGTCAAGCAACGCCTTTTCAAGAACGCCAACTTTCGTTGTAGTGCTTTTGATTTCGATAAGAAGAGGAGACCTTCCCTTTGCGACAGGCAAAAGCTCGGAAAGAAGAGGCACTTTCTCGTCGGTGTTGTTCAAGCTTTGCGCTTTTATCTCTTCAAGCGTGCAGTCGCCTATCTTCTTGTCAAGCCCCGTCATACGAGTAAGCGTGTCGTCGTGATGGATAACTACGTACCCGTCTTTCGTCAGGTGTACGTCTATTTCGACGGCAAGCCCCAATTTTGCGGCGTTCTCGAACGCTGCAAGGGAGTTTTCGGGAACGTCTCCGCCCCAGAATCCTCTGTGTGCGATCTTATTAGTTCTCAGCCAATGATCTTTCGGTATTCTCGTTTTCATGTTTCCTTCCTTTTCAAGTCTTTACTCGCTTATAATAAAATATAGCACAAGAAATTTCCAAAATCAACGCTTGACGAAGAAATAATAATAATTTTGCCGATATAACGCTGATTTTTGCTTGCAATAAGGGAAGAAGCATACTAAAAAATAATTGCCAATTCCGCCTTTTTACTATATAATTATAAAAACGGAGGCACTATGGCAGAGAAAAATATAAGAAACTTTTGCATAATAGCTCATATAGATCACGGTAAGTCCACCCTTGCCGACAGACTCATAGAAAAGTGCGGCACTGTCGATAAGAGGGATATGGAAGACCAGCTTCTCGACGGCATGGACTTGGAGCGTGAGCGTGGCATAACGATAAAGCTGACGCCCGTCCGCATGCACTATACGCTCGACGGCGTAGATTACGAGCTCAATCTGATAGACACCCCGGGGCACGTAGACTTTACGTACGAGGTATCGAGGTCTCTTGCGGCGTGCGAGGGCGCAGTACTCGTCGTTGACGCAACGCAGGGCGTAGAGGCACAGACGCTTGCCAACGTATACTTGGCGCTTGACAATAACTTAGAGATAATCCCCGTTATCAACAAGATAGACTTAGCGTCCGCAAACGTAGAGGGCACAAAGGCGGAGATAGAGGACGAAATAGGACTTTCGTGCGAGGATGCACCCTTGATATCCGCAAAAGAGGGATTAAACATCGACGACGTGCTGAAAGCTATAATAAAGTACGTCCCCGCGCCGAAGCGTGAAACCGAAAAGCCGTTAAAGGCGCTTATTTTCGATAGCTACTACGACAACTACAAGGGAGTAATCTGCTTTGTGAGAGTAGTTGAGGGCACGGTAAAGCCTGGCGATAAAATAAAAGCCATGAGAACGGACAAGGTGTTCGAGGTGACTGAAGTCGGGCATTTCAGCCCCAACTTGGTTTCCGATCCCATACTCACCGCAGGCGAGGTAGGCTACGTTGCGGCGAGCATCAAGAGCGTGCAGGAAACGTCCGTTGGCGATACGTTGACGTACGTCGAAAACGGAGCTACCGAGCCGCTTCCCGGATACAAAAAGGTACTCCCGATGGTGTATAGCGGCGTCTATCCGCTCGACGGATCGAAGTTCAACGACCTCAAGGATGCGCTTATGAAGCTCAATTTGAACGACGCGGCGTTGCAGTTCGAGCCCGACGTCTCGCAGGCGTTAGGATTTGGCTTCCGTTGCGGATTTTTGGGCTTGCTCCACATGGAGATAATACAAGAGAGGATAGAGAGGGAGTTCAATTTAGATATCATAACGACCACCCCGTCCGTATCGTATAAGGTATTCAAGACGGACGGCGAGCAGATATTCGTAGATAACCCCACCCACCTGCCGCCAGTTGCCGAGATAGACCACATCGACGAGCCGATAGTCGAGGCGAGCATATATACGCCGCCCGATTACGTAGGCGCAGTTATGGAGCTTTGTCAGGCAAAGCGAGGCAACTTCATTAATATGACCTACTTAGAGGCAAAGCGAGTAAAACTGCTTTACACGATACCCCTCAACGAGATAGTATACGACTTCTTCGATGGCTTAAAGTCGAGAACGAGAGGCTATGCGTCGCTTGATTACGAGATGAAAGGCTACCAGACGTCCGACCTTGTCAAGCTCGATATGATGTTAAACGGCGAGATATGCGACGCACTGTCGATAATAGTCCATAGAGATAAGGCGTACCAGATGGGACGCTCGATCGCCGAAAAGCTCAAAGAGGTAATTCCAAGACAGCTCTTTGAAGTACCTATTCAAGCAGCCATCGGCGGCAAGATAATCGCAAGAGAGACGGTAAAAGCCATGCGTAAAGACGTTTTGGCGAAGTGCTACGGCGGCGATATAACGAGAAAGAAAAAGCTTCTCGAAAAACAGAAAGAGGGCAAAAAGCGTATGCGTCAGGTGGGCTCCGTCGAGATCCCGAGCGAAGCCTTCACCTCGATCCTCAAACTCGATAGCTAACGCAATAAACCGTACAAAACACACTGCCCAAAATATATTGCAAAAAATCTCATTTCCCTAAAAATTCTAATAGTAACAAAATCCTTACTAAAGCCTCCTCATGCAAAAGGGAGGTGGCTCGGCACTAAAATGCCGATAGGAAAGGATCGCCAACATACTAGATACTCCCTCAAACTTTGCTTTCCCACCTAACCACGGCTACCCTTAATTATAATAATTCTTCCCTCAAACTAATGATAGAACCCAAAATCTAATACCCCTAAAATTCTAATAATAGAATCCTTATTCAAGCCTCCCTCCGAGAGGGAGGGGGGGACCGCGTTAGCGGTGGAAGGAGCCTAACGGAAGTAGCTACTCCCGCCAAACTCCGCTTTACTCACCGCCACGGCTACTATATAATTATAATAATTATTTTCCCTCAAACTCCGCTTTCCCCACTAAAAACCATTCGCTGCCCGAATGCACACTTTGAAAGGTATCTCATAATTAAATTATATAAAAAATATTATATTCTTTAACTATTCAATAGTGCTGATCTGCTGCCCGCTGTATCTAAAGCGCAATGCAGTGCTATTTCGGAATCTCGGGCAGCGTTACCGACCCTCCTTGCTTTAACAGTCAATTATTCGTAGGGCGGTGGTTTACTACCGCAGAAAAACAAAAAGGTTTTCTCAAACTCCGCTCCTAACTATTAACTTCATATACCCAACAACCCAGTCTAAATAAAAACGCAAACCTTATGAAAGGCTCCTTTGTGTAAAGGGAGCTGTCTGCGGAGCAGACTGAGGG
>CAYOSU010000016.1:0-34109 GCA_964406735.1 uncultured Clostridia bacterium
GCTAATAACACATAACATTGTTTTCACGATAAACCCTGTCTAAATAAACTTGACCATATGAAAGGCTCCTTTGTGTAAAGGGAGCTGTCGTCGAAGTGTACTTCGGGATTGTCAAAACCTAACTACTACCTCAAACAAATGATAGAATCCACCGTTACATACGCTGTCCGCCGTCATTTTGACCTTTTGCTTGAATAGCATTCATTTTCGTTGACTAAACGAGCAAAATAGGGTAAAATAAAGCTATCCCAATCGATGAGTTTTCGGAGAGGCAGATGCAAAAACAGATCTTTCGTCAATGCTCTCCAAATGTCTATTTGGAGATTTTTTATTGAATGGAGGTACACCCGTGGAAAAAAGATTAGGAGTAATAGCTATCGTAGTCGAAGGCGACAGGAGCGTAACGCAGAGGATGCAGCAGATACTGTCGGAGTTTGGCGATATGATCGTCGGCAGAATGGGAATTCCCGATCATGACGATGGAATAGCTGTAATTTCGGTAATAGTCAAAGGCACGGTGGAGCGCATTTCCGCCCTCACAGGAAAGCTCGGGAAATTAGAAAATATTACGGTCAAAAGCGCAGTAACGCAAGTAGCCGTAAAGTGAGGTTTTTATGAATAAATTATTGTTTGGCAAGGCTCAAAAGCCTGCTCAGTTCATCGCAAGAACGGGAATACTTCTCGCTCTCACCATCGTTTGCCAGTGGCTCACCGGTCTTGCAAAGATACAGCTTCTGACGGGTTCTGTCGTCAATATGTTCCTTTTGTTTGCGTCTATATCTGTCGGTATGATAGGAGGCCTTGCTATCGGCGTTTGCACGCCCTTTATAGGCTTTTTCTTGGGACTTTCGGCAAATATCACGTTAGTACCCTTCATTGCGGTTTCAAACGCAATTATGGTCGCAACGAACGCCCTTCTCATCAAGGCGTTCAAGGTAGATTTCACAAACGGCATTAAAGATATCAAGAGCGACGTATTCGCAGTTTTTGCGTTTGCGATAGCGGCAGTATTGAAGTTCTTGTTCATGTATTACGTCTGCCTCGGCTTACTCCTTCCCTTGGTACTTCCCAAGATAGGCGACCCCGTAAAGGTAGCGTTCGGCATCACCCAGCTTTTCACGGCTCTCATCGGCGGTGCGGCAGCGTTCTTGCTCGACGGTTTCTTCGGAAAGACCAAAATTTAAGCGTAAAGCTCCAAATTTCGCAAAACATAGCCAATAAAAATTTTATATTTTCAAAAGAAACGAACGCTTTTCAGGCGTTTGTTTTTTTTATTCGACAAAAAATGAAAAATAGACCTTGACGAAAATGCGTTTTTGAGTTAAACTCTATATATAGGTGAGAGTTTTGGAGGGAAAAATGATAAAAGAAGAACTGCTTTCGATAGGCAAAATGGCGGAAATAAACGGCGTCAGCATACCGACGTTGAGGCTATACGACAAAAACGGACTGTTAGTCCCTGCGTACGTAGACGAAAGCAGCGGCTATCGTTACTATACCTTGCAGCAGACCGCACGCCTTGACGTAATAGCGTATATGAAAGAGCTCGGCATGAGTTTGAACGAGATAAAAAAGGTGCTCGAAAAAGAGGACGTAACGATAATAGAGGACATACTTGCGCAAAAGAACGAGCAGATGCACGAGCAGATGCGCCGCTTAAAGGAACGCCACGACGCAGTCGAGCGAGCCATAGCGCAGATAGAGCGTTACAGAAAGTCCCCGACGACGGGCACGACGTCGCTTGAATATATCGACAGACGGTATATCTGGTCCATCGATTGCCCTGTAAATTTCTACGAAAAAGACCGCAACAGCTACGAAGAGATAGTGCTGGCACTGCGAAAAGAGCTTCTCGCAAACGGCATATCGCAGGTACATAGCTATAATTTGGGCACGTCCATAAAGCAAGAGGACTTTGAAAGCGGCAGGTTTTTAGCCGACAAAGCGTTCATTTTCTCCGATAAGAGCATAGAAGATCACAGCGGAAGCGTAACGACGATAGACAGCGGAATGTTCGCCTGCATATACCTTGATAACTACGACGACGAAGTGGAGTACGGCAAACAGCTTCTCGACTTTTGCGTTAGGAATAATTACAAGATCTGCGGCGATTATCTGTGCGAGGAGATGACCGAGTTCCACGTTTTCGACGAAAACAAGCGCAATATGTTCCTCCGCTTGCAAGTCCCTGTAAAATTTTCTTAAAAAGGGTATTGACTCTAACTCAAGGTGAGGGTTTATAATAAAAGTACTATGAAAGCCTTAAAATAATATGGCTGACAAGGAGGAAAAATAATGGACAGAAAAGTTAGAGTAGTACAGTACGGTTGCGGTAAGATGTCAAAGTACATCATTCGTTACCTTTATAACCACGGTGCAGAAATAGTCGGTGCTATCGACGTAGACCCCAACGTAGTCGGAATGGACATCGGCGATTTCGCAGGTCTTGGCAGAAAGACTGGCGTTATCATCTCCAACGAGACGGACAAAGTTCTGGACGAAAGCCATGCAGACGTTGCTGTAGTAACCCTTTTCAGCTTTGTCAACGACATTTATTCTCACGTTGAAAAGTGCGTATCTCGCGGTATCAACGTAATAACCACCTGCGAAGAGGCGATTTACCCCATCACGACTGCAAAAGAGCAGGTAGAACGCTTGGACGCTATCGCAAAGGAGCATAACTGCACGATAACGGGCTCCGGCATGCAGGACATCTTCTGGATCAACATGGTAGCTCTCGCTGCGGCAGGTTGCGACAGTCTCAAAAAGATCAAGGGCGCATATAGCTACAACGTAGACGAATATGGCTTGGCACTTGCTAAGGCTCACGGATGCGATCTTTCTCCCGAGGAGTTCGAAGCTCAGATAGCTCATCCTGCTGAGTTTGAGCCCTCTTATGCTTGGAATGCAAGCGAAGGCATCTGCAACAAGTTGGGTCTTACGATCAAGTCTATCGATCAGAAGCACGTTCCTTATATCGTAGATACTGACGTATACAGCTCTACTCTCGGCTCGACGATAAAGGCAGGCCGTTGCATCGGTATGTCCGCAGTCGTTACGATAGAGACCGAGCAGGGTATCACGGTTGAGGAAGAGACGATCGGTAAGGTCTACGGTCCTGACGACGGCGATATGTGCGATTGGTGGCTCACCGGCGAACCTAACGTAGAGTATCACGTAGTTAAGCCCGCTACCGTAGAGCACACCTGCGCTACGATAGTAAACCGTATCCCGTCCCTTATCAAAGCACCTGCAGGATACGTAACGTGCGACCAGCTCGAAGAGGTACACTTCCTCACCGAGTCCATGGAAAAATATTGCTAACGACCAAATGACTTTATGATTCTCTCACAAGTTTTCATTTCATAAAGTCAGTATTCTCCCAAATGTGACCCTTAGGGCTAAAAACCCTAAGGGTCATTTTCTTTGCATAAAAAGGAATAATAAATTTCATAATAGCTATTATGAGAGAAAAAACCAAGCAGATAAGCGATAGCCTGTATCGCAATATAGGCGAAAAAGAGAGCTTAATAAAGGCAAAGAGAGAGGAGAAAAGGTGAAGATATCCCACAATAATTACCTCGAATACGTGTCAAAAAAATGCCCCAAAACGGGTGAAGCGAGAACGCTTATAGCGGCGTTTTTGGTAGGCGGAGCGATATGCTGCGTCGGCGAGTGCTTCAGAATGCTTTACGAAGAGCTGTTTTGGACGATGACAGAAGAGGAGATAGCATCCTGCGTTTCGGCAACGATGATATTTTTCGGCGCACTGTTTACAGGCATTGGCGTGTACGATAGACTCGGCGGAATAGCAGGGGCTGGCAGTATGGTTCCGATAACGGGCTTTGCCAACTCCGTAGTCTCCCCGGCGCTCGAATTTCGCTCCGAGGGCATGGTGTACGGTCTTGCCGCCAAGATGTTCGTCATCGCAGGTCCGATAATAGTATACGGTACTCTTGCGAGCGCACTCGTCGGAGTGATATACTACTTCATTTTCCTGTGAAGCGAGAGGTGGAAACGATGTTAAGAGAGGATAAAACGGAGATAATAACGTACAAAAACGCCCCTAAAATAGCGATAACGGCGAGCGTCGTCGGACCCAAAGAGGGTAGCGGTCCTATCGGCAACTGCTTTGATAAGGTGCTCCCCGACGACAAGATGAAGGAGAAGACCTTTGAAAAAGCCGAACGCAATATGCTGAGCCTTGTTCTCGACGATGTGGCGACGAAGCTAAAAGAAAACGGTGAGAGACTGTCGCTGATAGTTGGCGGAGACCTACTCAATCAGCTGACCACGACGTCATTTGCCGCCCGAGAGATGCACGTTCCGCTTTTGGGGCTTTATTCCGCCTGCTCGACGATGAGCGAAGCGCTTCTTGTAGGCAGTGCGTTCGTAGACGGCGGCTATACGCAGAATGCGGTAGCCTGCTCGGTAAGCCACTTCTCGTCGGCAGAACGGCAATATCGCTTTCCGCTCGAGCAGGGCACTCAACGCCCGCCCGTGTCGCAGTGGACTGTTACGGGCGCAGGTGCGTGCCTGATAAAAAGAAGCGAAGAGAGTTTACCTGCGATCACCCGAGCTCTCGTTGGCAAGGTAGAGGACTTCGGCGTCGTTGATGTCAATAATATGGGTGCTGCGATGGCACCTGCCGCAATGAGTACGCTGACTCGCTTTTTCGAGGCAAGCGGCGAAAGACCGCAGAATTACGATATGATATTGACGGGCGACTTAGGCATGCTCGGAAGCGAGATACTCGTAGAGCTAATGAGCGACAGAGGGTACGATATAAAAAAGGTCCATCACGATAGCGGCTGTATGATATACGAAAGTGCGCCTAAAAAATTTCAGGGCGGAAGCGGCGCAGGCTGTTCTGCGGCGGTGCTATCGTCATATATTTATCCGAAGCTGAAAAGCGGCGAGATAAAAAGAATGCTCTTTCTTGCAACGGGCGCACTGCTCTCGACGACCTCATCCCAACAGGGCGACTCTATACCCGGCATCTCCCATTTAGTCGAACTACGAGGCGTATAACATCAACCCAAATACTAAAAGTTTTGTGTAAAGGAAGGTGGCTCGCCGCTCAAATGGCGAGACGGTAGGATCGCCTGCAACACAAATACCAACCACAACAAGGAGAACTAAACAATGGAAACGCTGATAACCTTTCTTAAATGCTTTGCCGTAGGCGGCGGCATATGCGTAATAGGTCAATTACTACTCAACTACACAAAACTTACTGCAGGCAGAATACTTGTAATATTCCTGCTTTCGGGCGTTGCCCTGCAAGCGGTAGGCTTGTATCAACCCATCGTAGACTTTGCAGGGAGCGGAGCGACCGTTCCAATATCGGGCTTTGGCTACCTGCTTGCCAAAGGAGCGATAAACGGCGCAAAGGAAAGCCTTTTCGGCGCACTGACGGGCGGCTTGTCCGCAGGCGTAATAGGCATTGCCGTTGCAATAATCTTCGGCTGGCTAAACGCCGTCATCTTCCGCCCAAAGACCAAGTCGTTCTGACAAGAAATTGCAAAATGCAGAGTTTACCTCTGCATTTTCTCATTAACTCCATTGGACAAATAAAAACCCGTCTGTCGTTATTTCTTTCCCAAAACCCCACCCACACTACAATCGCTTGATTTAATCGACTTTTTTTGCTATACTACATATAGTTGCGGTTTTGCGCTCAAAACCACAAAATACGAACACTCAACGATCTTCGGAGGAATAGATGGCGACGAAAAAAGCTAACACATACGAAGCAAAGGATATACAGGTCTTGCAAGGACTTGATGCGGTCAGACTTCGCCCGGGCATGTACATAGGCACGACCTCTGCGGCGGGACTTCATCACATTCTTTGGGAAATAGTGGACAACGCCGTTGACGAAGCGGCAAACGGCTTTGCCGACGAGATAAACGTAATATTGAACGACGACGGCTCATGCACCGTCCGTGATAACGGCAGAGGCATTCCGGTAGATAAACACCCCAAGCTCAAGATACCGGGCGTACAGGTAGTATTCACCGAGCTTCACGCGGGCGGCAAGTTCAACGACAGCAACTATTCATATTCGGGCGGCTTGCACGGCGTAGGTGCGTCGGTAACGAACGCCCTTTCGAGGTGGCTCAAAGTAACGGTATATAAAGGTGCGAAGAAGTACCGCATGGAGTTTGCGTCCAAGGAAGACGGCAAAGGCAAGATAAAGTGCGGCGTTCCGACGACGGAGCTTATTGAGGAAAAGAACACAGAAAAACGCACGGGCACGGAGATAACATTCCTTGCGGACGATAGGGTATTCAAAGAAACGACCTTTTACCACTTAAAAGAGGTCGCAAACCGCTTGCAGGAGCTTGCATTCCTCAATAAAGGCGTAAAGTTCACGTTGCTTGACGCTCGTCGCTACGAGGGACACGACGAAGACACCTTCTTGGAATATAAATACAACGGCGGACTTACCGACTTTATCGTATTCCAGAACGAGGGCAGAGAGAAGCTGTTTGAAAAGCCGATATATTTCAGCGGCGAAAAGGACGGTATTTTTGCCGAGGTTGCGATACAATATACCGATAGCTATACCGACGATATATACTCTTTCGTCAACAATATTCCGACGAGCGACGGCGGCATGCACGAGATAGGCTTCAAGTCGGGGCTTACCAAGGTGTTCAACGACTATGCGAGGAAGAACAGGTACTTAAAGGATAAGGATTCCAACTTCCAGGGTGACGATTTCAGAGTAGGCATGACGGCGATAATCTCCGTCAAGATGAAGAACGTCCAGTTCGAGGGACAGACCAAGACGAAGCTCGGCAATTTAGAGGCAAAGACTGCGATGGATTACATCGTAAACAATTCCCTTCCGCCCGTTATCGAGGGCAGAGGAATGTCCAAGACGATGGAAGCCATTATAAATAAGTCCTTTGCGGCGGCAAAGGAGCGTGAATCGGTAAGAAAGGCAAAGGAGATAGCAAGGGCACAAAAGTCGATAGATAACTTCTACCTCGTCGGCAAATTAGCCGCATGCTCGGGCAGAAACCCCTTAGAGAACGAGCTTTTCATCGTAGAGGGCGATTCCGCAGGCGGCACGGCGAAACAGGGCAGAGACAGAAAGACCCAGGCGATACTTCCCCTTCGAGGCAAACCCTTGAACGTAGAGAAAAACAGGATAGACAAGGTTCTTGCCAACGAGGAGATAAGGACGATAATTTCTGCGCTCGGTACGGGCATTCTGGACGATTTCAACATCGACGACCTTCGCTTTCACAAGGTAATAATACTTTCCGATGCAGACCAGGACGGCTTGCACATAAGAAGTATACTGCTGACATTCTTCTTCCGCTATATGAGAGGGCTTATCGAGGCAGGCAAGGTATATATCGGACAGCCTCCCTTATACAAGGTGCAAAAGGGAAGCAAGATAAGGTACTGCTTCAACGACAAGGAGCTTAAAGAGGCGATAAAAGAGGTCGGCAAGGGCTATACTGTTCAAAGGTATAAAGGACTTGGCGAGATGAACTTCGACCAGCTCAGAGACACCACCCTTTCCAAGGAAACGAGACTTCTCGAACAGGTAACGATAGAGGACGCAAGGGCGGCGGATAGGATGATAAACATCCTGATGGGCGAGTCGATGGACGAGCGCAAGAGATATATTCAGGAAAATTCCGACTTCAATAAGGTAGACGAGTTCAAGCCCGTCGGACAGAAAGAATAAGGAGGGAAAGAGAAGATGGACGAAAAAGAAAGACTGTTTTATACTCCCCTCGAAGACATAATACATAACTCCATGATACCGTACGCCGAGTACGTAATCATGGATAGAGCTATTCCGAGAGTCGAGGACGGCTTAAAGCCCGTACAAAGACGTGTGTTATATACGATGTTCGAGCTTGGCAATACGCCCGATAAGCCGACGAAAAAGTCTGCAAGAATAGTCGGCGATTGCTTGGGTAAATTCCATCCTCACGGCGATACGTCCGTTTACGGCGCATTAGTAAGACTTGCGCAGGAGTTTTCCGTCAGGAACGTTCTCGTCGATGGACAGGGCAATTTCGGCTCGATAGACGGCGACGGTGCGGCGGCGATGAGGTATACCGAGGCAAGGCTTTCACCCCTTGCCATGGAGCTTTTGAGGGACATCGATAAAGACACGGTGGACTTCACCAACAACTTCGACGATACGCTCACAGAGCCAGTAACGCTCCCGGGACGTTTTCCGAATTTGCTTGTCAACGGAGCGTACGGCATAGCGGTAGGCTTAGCGACCAATATCCCGACCCATAACTTAGGCGAGACGATAGACGGCTGTATCGCAATGATAAAAAAGCCCGACATCAAGCTCCCCGAGATGATGAAGTATATCAAAGGCCCTGACTTCCCGTCGGGAGGCTACATCGTAGCGCAGGATTTGGTAACTGCGTACGAGACGGGCAAGGGCAGAATAATCTTAAAGGCAAGATGCGGTATAGAGACCGAAAAGGGCAGAGAGACGATAGTAATAACAGAGCTTCCCTATCAGGTCAACAAGTCCCAGCTCGAACAGAAGATAATAGGATTAAGGGACGATAAGAACCCGATATTCCAGGGAATACAGGACGTAACGGACGAATCCGACGTAAACGGCATAAGAGTACTTATCAAGATAAAAAAGGACTATAACGCCGCCGAGATATTGGAAGAGCTCTACAAAAAGACGGACCTTACGACGTCGTTTAATATCAATATGGTAGCGATAGCGGACGGCAAGCCCAAACAGCTTTCGCTCCTTGAGATAATAAACGCTTACGTCAAGTATCAGATAACCGTCATCGTTCGCCGCTCCAAATATGAGTATAACGAGGCGAAAAAGCGTGCTCATATCTTAGAGGCGCTCGTAATAGCCGTCAAAGCGATAGACGAAGTCGTCGAGATAATCAAGACGAGCAAGAATACGACCGAGGCAAGAAGCCGCTTGATGGAACGCTTCGACTTAGATACCGAGCAGGCGCAAGCGATACTCGATTTAAGGCTTGCAAGACTAACGTCTTTGGAAGTGTATAAGCTCGAAAAGGAGCTTGAAGAGACCAAGGCGCTCATGCAAAAGCTCCACCAGATAATAAACTCCAAGGAAAGGCAGAAAGAGGTTCTGATAGACGAGCTTTCCGACATCAAGAAACGCTTTGCCGACGAGAGACGCTCGGAGATAATCTACGACGCCAAGGATATCGTAGTCGAGACCGAGGACAACAAAAAGGTCGAGAGCTGCAAGGTATACGTAACGGCAAACGGCGAGTTAAAGAGAATATTGAAAGCCGATTTTGCCAAAATATTAGGCAATAAGACCCGCCCCGACGTATCGGAAACGGTAGCGAGTGCGGTAGATTGCAAGTCGGACGAGGAGATAAAGGCGTTCACAAATCTTGGCAGAGTGTTGAAATTCTACGCCGAGGATATACCGCTCACCAAGATAAAAGAAAAGGCGGCGGCAAAGGAGAGTGTAACCAAGGAGCTTTCCGACGGCGAGAAGATAATTGCGATGTACGTTCTCGACGAAATGACGGGAGACCTCACCTTCTTCACGAAACAGGGCGCAGTCAAACGCACCGAGATAGATGAATACCGCTCGTCGAGGAAGAACCCGTTCGATGCAATAAAGCTCAAAGAGGGCGACGAGGTAATTTCAATAGAGTTGTTCAGAGAGGGCATGCCGATGATATTCATCTCAAAGGGCGGTATGATCCTGCGTGCAAGCTCGGACGACGTACCCGTTCAGGGCAGAGTGTCGATGGGCGTCAAGGGCATGAGCTTAGGAGATGGCGACGAAGTAGTCTTCGCAGGCTTTGCGGATAAGTCGGGCGAGGCGTTTGCGATAACCGATAAGGCGATAGCAAAACGAGTCATCATGGCGCAGATACCCGAGACTGCGAGAGCGAGAAAGGGCGTCAAGCTGTTCGACTTCAAGAAAGGCGGATGCGTAGCAGGCGGCGGCTTCGTCAAAGAGCCGTATAAGATAGCGTGCGTAGCGGACACCAAGGACGTCAGCGTGCTTTCGACAGAGGACATCGAGATAGATAAACGAGAGGGTAAAGGAAAGACCCTTCCCGACGTAAAATTCTTCGAGAAACTCCTCTCAGTCATCCCCGTAGCACAATAAAAAATCAAAAGCGAGACGTATAAAACGCCTCGCTTTTTATTAAACGCAAACGCTAAATAGAGATAATTTATGCGACCGAGCTAAAAATTTTTAACGCTGGTATAATTGCCTGAAACATAAAGAAATATAATAAATACAAACAAAAAACCACGCAAAGGCAGAGGAAGACCTCTGCCTTTTCTAATAAAAAAGCGTTTGAAAGGCAAAAGGGGAGACTTTCCAAGATAAAATAAGTGTCCCCTAAAAATGCCCTCAAAAAAACTTACTTCACGTTTTTTGCGATATCGTTAAACACCACCTCGTCAAAGCTTGCTCGCAGAGAAAGTTCTCCTGCGTTTTCCATAATATCCTGCAACCGCTCGAACGATTCACGGCTCATAACGAGATCGTCCGACCAAGCCCCGATCTCGAGATAGCTCTTCACAGCGTTCTCGAGCTGCACCTTACTCGTACCGTCGAACTGCGGCAACAGCGCCTCGGCGACCTCGGACGGCTCGTGCGTATCCATAAAGTTTTTTGCCCGCCGTAATGCCTTAACGAAGCCTTTCAAAAGCTCCTCGTTCTCCCCGATAAAGCTTTTCGTCGCAACGAAGCACGTATACGGTACGTCGCCCGAGTCCTTGCCGACGCTTGCGACGTTAAAACCCTTGCCTGCGAGGCAGAAATCGGACGCCGTAGGCTCAAACAGCGTAGTATAATCCCCCGTACCGCTCTCGAAAGCACCTGCTTGCAGGTTGAAAGCGATGTCGTAGTTAAGCGTAACGTTAACCCCGTCATAAAGCCCGTGCTTGTTTAAGACGTATTCAAGCGTCATCGCAGGAAGACCTCCCTTGCGCCCTGCGATTATCTCCTTTCCGACGAGGGAGTCATAAGAAAAATTGACCTCGTTCTTGCGAGAGATAAGGAACGACCCGTCCCGAGCAGTCAACTGCGCAAACACGACGGGGAAGTCGCTTTTCCCCTCGTTAAAGACGTAAACGACCGTCTCAGGCCCGACAAGCCCGACGTCTGCTTGCCCGGAGATAACAGCCGTCATAGAGACGTTCGAGCCGCCACCGTTAGTAAGCTCTATCTCGATGCCCTCGTCCTCGAAATATCCAAGCTCGATAGCGAGATAGAACGGCGAATAGAACACCGAGTGCGTAACCTCGTTGACCCGAACGACTGTAGCTTCGGTATCCTGCGTGCAAGCGCAGAGCGAAAATAAAAGCACGACGGCAATGATGATCGAAAAGACTTTTTTCAAAATACTACCTCCAAAAAACTCTTTGCTACCATCCTATGCAACCTGCCTTCCACCCGTTCCACTGCATAGTTTTTAATTGTGTTATCAATAGACTAAAACCACCCTAAATCCGTTTGCCGCTTACCGCAAGAGATATTATTTAAGAAATACTACGGCTTTTAACAGCCTAAATAAAAAACACGACCTTATATAAAGCCTCCCTCCGAGAGGGAGGGGGACCGCGTAAGCGGTGGAAGGAGACTAACGGAAGTAACTACTCCCACTAAACTCCGCTTTCCCACCCAACCACGGCTACTATTTAATTATAATTATTATTACTTCAAACTACGGATAGAAATAATAATTCATAAAATTTCTAATGACGAGCAAACCATATGAAAGGCTCCTTTGTGTAAAGGGAGCTGTCTCGGCGCTAAAACGCCGAGACTGAGGGATTGTTCTAAATAAAACAACCTGTTCTGTGCCGTTTGCTTCTCCGTCCGCCCTTAAAAATCTTAAATATTGTCTTATATACATTAAAAAAAGTCTTTAATTACCGAAAATAATATGTTATGATAAAAATATACGATAATGTATTGGAGGGAAACAATGAAAAAGCAGGCATACAACCCATATTTGCCGTCTTACGAATACGTCCCCGATGGCGAGCCTCACGTATTCGGCGACAGAGTATATATTTACGGCTCTCACGACCGCTTCAACGGCGAGGCATACTGCATGAACGATTACATATGCTACTCCGCACCCGTAACAGACCTATCCGATTGGCGTTACGAGGGCGTAATATACAAAAAGACGCAAGACCCGTATAACGACGGTTCGCACCCAAGCAAACAAGCTGGCGTAATAAACGGCGTGCACTGCATGTATGCGCCCGACGTATGCCGTGGTACGGACGGCAAGTATTACCTGTACTATTGTCTTGACTCCGTGTCGATGGTCTGCGTTGCGGTATGCGACACCCCTTGTGGCAAGTTTGAGTTTTTGTCCTACGTCAAGGATAAGGACGGCAACATCGTAGGTCAAAGAGAGGGTGATACCTTCCAGTTCGATCCCGGTGTCTTAGTTGACGACGACGGCAGAGTATACCTATATACAGGCAACTCCCAGATGCTCGAAAAGCCCGAGTTCATCGCAAAGCGTGTTTGGCCTAACAATCACTCGATGGTCATGGAGCTTGAAAGCGACATGTATACCGTAAAAACAGGTCCGAAAAACCTCATACCGTCCTTGCCCGAGTCTCACGGCACGGACTTTGACGGACACGCCCTTTTCGAGGCAAGCTCGATAAGAAAAATAGGGGACAAATATTATTTCGTCTACTCCGACATAAACTGCCATAACCTTTGCTACGCAACGAGCGATAAGCCCATGGAGGGCTTCAAGTACGGCGGCGTGCTGGTCTCCAACGGCGATATAGGCAAAGACGGCAGAACGGGCGGCTGCTACGCAAGAGCAGGCGTACCCTCAAACCCCACGATGCCGATAGGCAACAACCACGGCGGCATGGCGGAGATAAATGGTCAGTGGTATATATTCTACCACCGCCAGACCAACTGCCACGACCATTCGAGGCAGACCTGCGCCGAAAAGATATATATAAAGCCCGACGGCTCGATAGATCAGGCGGAGATAACCTCTTGCGGCTTGAACGACGGTGCGCTTAAAGGAACGGGGACGTACCCATCCTATATCGCTTGCGCCCTTTGGAACAAGAACCGTGCGAACGCCGCAAGCCATAGAGGCTTCAAGAACAAAGCGCCTTACATAACGCAGGACGGCGGCGATAGAGAAGAGGGCGACAATCAATACGTTGCAGGTCTCAAAAACGGCTTCTGGGTAGGCTACAAGTACTTCGAGTTCAACGGCTTGAATGAAGTTTCCGTAGCAGTCCGCGGCAAAGGCAAGGGAACGATCGAGGTATACGTATCTCCCGATAAAGCCCCGATAGCGACGATTCCCGTAACGGGTAACGCCGCTTGGACGAGCTTTACCGCAAAAGCGGAATCTGTCGAGGGCGTATTGCCGCTCTATTTCAGATACGTCGGCAAAGGCACGCTCCAATTCAACGAGTTTGAACTCAAATAATAAGCTAAAAAGGTAAGGAAAGAAGATAAAAAGAAAGCCCGAAGCGTTTTGCTTCGAGCTTTTTTTTTGTCGAAAATTTTATAGCGTAAGTCCGTAAATGTTCCCCGTTTTAGCCTCTTTTAGGAGCTTAAAACCGTATTTTTTATAAAAAGCGTTGCCTTTAATATTGTCGCTTGCGCAGTCAAGACATACGCCCGAAACGCCCTCCTTTTTGAGGTGCTCGCAAAGAGCGTCAACTAATTTATGCCCAAGTCCCAAACGCTGAAATTTAGGATCGATGTCGATGTGAAGATGTGCAGAATAGCCCTTTTTTGCAAGGTTGTTGTAAGTAGCTACCGTGAATTTTTGCAATATCACGAACGGAAGCGAAAGGCTTTTCAGCTTCTTGTAGCCGCTATTTTTCCAGTTTTTCTCATAAACGCTTGCGTTTTTAGCGCATAATACGTACCCTACGCACTCGTCGATGTCGTTTACAGCAACGAATATGTTTTCAGACTCCGTATCCATATAAAAATCTGCGTAAAGGTACTTCACAAGCTCAGGCATTTTTTTAAGCCTCTCGTCGCTGACTGTTGCAAGACAAATTCTCTCGATATATTCCCTGTCTTTTTCTTCAAATAAGCGTATTTTCATACCGTTATTATACACTATTCTTCACTTCTTTTCAATAAGAATTAACAAAAATCGTCAAAAAATTGCCGTCCGCCGCATATTCAGTACACGCGGGCTCGTAAAATATACTGCATAAAAAACACACGGAGGGCAAAATGCCGTTTGAAAGGGAGATAGAAAAGCTGTTCGGAAAGGAGATAGCCTCGCCGTTTGAGATAAGCATTTTCGACGACTGCGTATATGTCGAAGGTGTAAAAAGACTTTGCGAAAATAGCGAAGAAGCGATAGTTTTAACCGTCAAAAACGCCGAGGTCTCGCTTTTCGGCAAGCTTTCGATAAAAGACTTCGGCAAAGGCTATATAGCGATAAAAGGGAAGATAGAGAGTGTGGAGATAAAGCGAAGTGGCAGATAGAGTCAGAATAACGGTAAGGACGAAAAATTCCGCACGCCTTTTAACGAAGCTAAAGGGCTACTCGCTTAAAGGTGTAAAGATAACGGAAAACGCCGTCAGCTTCACTGCAAGCTATACCGATAAAGACCAAATACTTGATATTTTGTCCCGTTCGTTGTATAATAACTTTGTATGCGAGGATTTAACGCTCAAAACGGCATTAAAGACACGCATATTTGCGATGGCTTTTTTAACCGCATTTTTCCTGACTGCGACTCTTCCGAGCCTTGTATTTTTCAAGGTGGATACGGAGATCTCGGGGAGCGTAAGCAAAGAAGTAACGGCGACCCTTGATAGCATCGTCAAGACACCGACACTTGCAAGAGACGTTGACGCAAAGGAACTAAAAAATTTGCTCCTAAGTCAAAGCGGAGTCTCCTTTTGCGAGATAACGCCCCTTTACGGCAAGCTGAAGATAGAGCTGATAGGCTCTGACACGGCAACGGTCGAGGAAGAAAGAACGGAGATAAAAAGCAATTTTGACGGCGAAATATCACGTATTCTGCTCCTTTCGGGAACGGTAAATGTGAAAGTCGGCGACAAAGTAAAATCGGGCGATACGCTCATTTCGGGAAGAGTTGCCGACGAGCGCACGGGACGTGTGATGGCGACTGCGGCAAAGGGCGAGGTGTATGGCTTTGTTGCGGAAAAAAGCTCTCGCTTTTACCCCAAAACAGCGATAACGCTGACAAAAAGCGGCAGGAGCGAAAAAGTGCGGCATTTGTCGCTTTTCGGACGGGAGATAGGCAAAACCCCCTCGTATAAACTTTACGAGCTGTCCGAAAAAACGCTTGACGTCGGGCTGTTTTTCCCGATAAGGGTAATTGAGAAAAATTTCACAGAAATTTTGGCAAAGACCGAGGACATCGACATAGCCTTCGAGTGCGAAAAGCTGAAAAATTACGCAGTGAAAGCTGCCGACGAACGCATAGAGCGGCTTATATCTGTCGAAACGAGGGTAACGGAGACTGTCGGCGGTTACGAAGTAGAGCTTATAACGGTAACAGAAAAACTAATGGGATAATATAAAAGTATGGAGACAAACACGACACAAACTGTAATAGAGGCGAGCGTTGACAAGGTGATGAAGCTGTTCGGCTCGTTCGACGAGAACCTCGAGATAATCAAGGACGAGCTCTCCGTCGATATAAAGCAGACCGACGAGGGAATACTCCTTGTGGGAAGCGAGGACGAGGTGGCGACCGCTAAAAGCGTCATCGAAAACCTCCTTGCGATAGTCGGCAAGAACGAGTACATCGACAAGTCCAAGATAAGGTACTGCATCTCCCTTGCAAGAGAGGGCATGGCGGATGAGATATCCGACATCATGAACGGCGTAATTGCGATAACGCACAGGGGCAGACAGATAAAGTGCAAGACCTTCGGACAGAAGACCTACGTCGATGCGGTCAAGAAAAATCACGTCGTCTTCGGAATAGGACCTGCGGGAACAGGAAAGACCTATCTTGCCGTCGCAATGGCGGCTGTTGCTTACAAAAACAAAGAGGTCGAGAAGATAGTCTTGACTCGCCCTGCCGTCGAAGCAGGCGAAAAACTCGGCTTTTTACCGGGCGACCTGCAAGACAAGGTAGACCCGTATCTTAGACCTTTATACGACGCACTCGGCGAGATGTTCGGCTTAGAGCAGTACCATAAGCTACTCGAGCGAGGCATAATAGAGGTTGCGCCCTTAGCGTACATGCGAGGCAGGACGCTTTCGGACTCATTCATAATCTTAGACGAGGCGCAGAACTCGACGAAGGAGCAGATGAAGATGTTCCTGACCCGCCTTGGCGAGAACAGCAAGATGATAATAACGGGCGACGTAACGCAGACCGACCTCCCCGAGGGTAAGACGAGCGGACTTACGCATGCGTCGAAGATATTGCAAGGCATCGACGACATAGCGATATGCCACTTCACAGCAAAGGACGTAGTAAGGCACGAGCTCGTAATGAACATAATACGAGCGTATGAAAAGGCTGAAAAGGTGATAACGAAAGATGAAGATTCAAGACGAACTTATTAAGAGCATCAACAGAAAAGAGATCGAGAGGGTACTTGGAATAATAGGGCTTTCGCTCCTGTTTTCCGCACTTATCGTAGTGATTTCCTTGAGCAAGCTGTTCACGAACGTAGCGATATTCTCGCAGCTTCTCATAGACGGCAACGGCTGGCGAGCGGTATTTCTGACCGTCGTCGTAACGTTCATGTTCTCCCTTTCGTATGCTATATTGGGAAGCAGTCAGCCAAAGGGCATGAGCAAGATAAAGGCGTACCTCATAATTGCGTCTGCGATAGTGTTGACGGTGTGCGTATGCCTTTTGACCGACCTGTATTTCACTCGCTACGCAAGACCTTACGCCTTGGCAGGCATCTTCATTGCCGTCATGATAAACAAACGCACGGCGATATACTCCGAGATAATCATCGGCACGATGTTTATGCTGATAGAGAGCTTCTTAGGCTCGACTGTTTCCGGCGGCATAGTCATTCCTGCGATAACGAGCATGCTTTCGGGCATAATAATGACGCTTATAGTAGCAAAGGATGACAAGAGGATAAAGACGATGTTCACCGTCGTTTTGGTAATTCCTCTGTATGCTCTCGTAACTGCGGCACTGTACTTTACCTACTTCGACTGGTCGATGTCGGGAATCATGAGTGCGGTGCTCAACTCCGCCGTTGCTCCCGTAGTAACGGGTTTCGTATACATCGGAATACTTCCCGTTTTCGAGGGCATATTCAAGGTAACGACCCCTTATTATCTCACCGAGATAACGGATATAAACAAAGGACTTTTGTTCAAGATGTCGCAAGAAGCCCCGGGAACCTTCAACCACTCTATGGCTGTAGCGAACTTGGCGGCGACGTGCGCACTCGCTATCGGAGAGGATGCAAGACTTGCGAGAGCGTCGGGATATTACCACGATATCGGAAAGTCTATCGACCCCTCGGTCTTTACCGAAAATCAGATGGGCGAGACCAACCCGCACGATAAATTGACGCCCGAGCTTTCGGTAAGCTTAATAAAACGCCACGTTCAGGCAGGCGTCGAATTGCTTAGAAAGAACGGTTATCCCAAGGAGATAATTGCGGCGTGCGCCGAGCATCACGGCACGATGCCGATAACGTATTTTTACACCAAGGCAAAGAAGTTCACCGACGGCTACGTAGACGTCAAGGATTATTCCTACGACGGACCGCTCCCGTCGACCAAAATATCTGCGATAATCATGATATGCGATGCGTGCGAGGCGGCGGTAAGGAGTCTTCCGTCGAGAACGCAGGAAGCTATCGATGAAAAGGTCAAGGGTATAATAGAGGAGCGCATGGAGCTTGAGCAGTTCGATGCGTGCGAGATAACCTTCAAGGACTTGCAGGTAATAAGATACACGTTGGTAGATGCGCTTTCGGGCGTATACCACGAAAGAATAAGCTATCCCAAGCTCCGTATCATGAAGATGCCCGAGCAAAACGCAAACACGGACAAGGAATAAGATGATAATACTGACAGAAGAAGCAAACGAATACGGCGAGATGATAGAAAAGATAGCCGCCACGGTAACGAAGGAGTTTTCCCTTCCCAAGAAGTGCTATATAGAGCTAAGCTTCGTCTCAGCCGACGAAATAAAGGAAATAAACGCCGAAACGAGAGAGGTTGACGCTGTTACCGACGTACTCTCTTTCCCCAATTTAGACGGCATTTTCGGGCGTAAGATAAGGCTCAAAGACTTCCCTTACGACGTAGATCCCGACACTGGTATGCTTAACCTTGGCTGTATCGTCGTCTGCCTCGACAAAATTTTCGAGCAGGCAAAGGAATACGGCACGGGCGAGAAGAGGGAGTTTTCCTACCTGTTAACGCACGGAATACTTCACGTTTTGGGCTACGACCACATGATAGAGGAAGATAAAAAGGTCATGAGGCAAAAGGAAGAGGAGATATTGGAGAAAGCCAATGTATAAGTTCGGAAAAGTAACGATAGTAGGCCGCCCGAACGTCGGCAAATCGACGCTGCTCAACAAATTAGTGGGCGAAAAGGTGTCTATAGTGTCCCCGAAAGCGCAGACGACGAGGGACGTAATAGAGGGTGTGTTGACGACCGAAAGCTACCAGATAGCCTTCGTAGACACCCCCGGCATAAATAAAGGAACCAACCCCCTTGCCAAATATATGAACAAGGGTGTAAAGACCGCTTCGAGCGACGTCGATGCGATAATATACTGCGTAGACGGCGAAAAGCCCCTTTATGACGGCGTTTTGAAGGAGATAGAGAACTTTGCCTCGAACGGTATACCCCTTATCTGCCTTCTAACCAAGCTTGACAGAGCCAATAAAGAAAAACTCGTCGGAAGCGTAGAGAAGATAGGGAAGATAAAGGGCGTTTCGTCGATAATCCCCATCTCGACCTTCAGAAACAAAAATATCGACGTACTTCTCGACGAGGTGGTAAAGCTCCTTCCCGAGGGCGAGAAGATGTACGACGACGATTACCTTACAGATAAGCCGATGAGGTTTATTGCGGCGGAGAGGATAAGAGAAAAGATACTGTACGCCTACAACGAGGAGATACCCCACGGCGTAGCCGTCGAAATTCAGGAATTTAACTACGATGAAGAGAACGGCTTGTATAGAATATACGCCGACATAATATGCGAAAAACAGGCGCATAAGGGCATAATAATAGGCAAAAACGGCGAGGCTCTCAAAAACGTAGCGACGAGAGCGAGAGAGGACCTGGAACGCTTCACGGGCGAGAGAGTATTTTTGGAGCTTTTCGTCAAGGTAAAGGAGAATTGGAGGGATTCCGAGGCAAGAACTGTCGAGTTCGGCTTCGATCCCAAAAATTACGACGACTAAAAAGTACGACTAAAAACGTTTCCTTCCGCATATAATTTTAATATGAAATATCGGGAGGGAAGAAAATGAAGGATAGCGAAAAAGAACTTTGGGAGTTGTTTGAAAAGACGGGTAACATAAATTGCTACTTGCTTCTGAAAAGCATCGACCGAGAGGATGAGAAGAGTAAAAATAAGTGAATAAAAAGGTATCAGGCATCGTAATAAAAAGCGTCGAAATAAACGAGACGGACAAGCTCGTAACGCTTCTGACGGATAGCGACGGCAAAATGACCGTCCTTTTTAAGGGTGTCAAAAAGCCCAAGGCGAAGCTCAAAGCGGCGGCAGAGCCGTTCTGCTTCGGCGAATACGAGCTTGTCGAAAAGGGCGGCAGATACATAGCATCGGGCTTCACGATGTACGAGCTTTTTTACGAGCTGAGAGGCAATATAGAGAAATACTACCTTGCATGTGCACTTCTTGAAATAGCACTGCACGCAACGTCTGAAAACGAGCCGTCGGGCGACGAGCTGGTCTTTTTGGTGGATGCGCTGAGAGTAATTTCCGACTGCAACGCAAATATAGCGTATATTGCGATAAAATTAGTGTTTAATATGCTCTCCATGCTCGGCTTTTCGATAGAAAACTTCGACTGCGCCGTGTGTGGAAAAAAGATAACTGGTAATGCATATTTCACCTTCGATAGCTGCCTTTTCTATTGCAAAGAGCACGCAGGGGACGGAAGAGTAGAGATAGACAGAGAAACTTTTTCTCTCATCAAGACTTGCGTAAGCTGTGCTGCCAAGAGCCTCGAAAGCCTTGACTTTGACGGAATAGGAGCGATAAACGCACTTCGGATAACGTATAAACTCGTCTATTTCAAGCTGTTTTTCAAAAACGATAGCTTGGCAAGCTTCGCAAAACTTTGCAAATAGTGAGTTTATCGAAAAAAAACGGCTAAAAACGGTTGTGAAATTTGAAAAAATATAGTAAGATATATCTGCCAAAGTGTGCTTTGGCAGATTTTGTTATGCAATTATTGCAATATCTTGCGAAAATGCGTAATGAGTTTAGGTAAAGTATTAAAAATTTTAAGATCAATTTAGGAGGACAGAAAATGTCAAAAAAGTATGTCTATTTGTTCAGTGAAGGTAGCGCAAAGATGCGTGAGCTTCTCGGCGGCAAGGGCGCAAACCTCGCAGAGATGACAAACATCGGACTTCCCGTACCTCAGGGCTTCACCATTACGACTGAAGCTTGCACGCAGTACTACGAAGACGGCAGACGCATCAATGAAGAGATTCAGGCTCAGATCATGGAAAACATCGACAAGATGGAACAGATCACCGGCAAAAAGTTCGGCGACAAGGAAAACCCCTTGCTCGTATCCGTTCGTTCGGGTGCAAGAGCATCCATGCCCGGCATGATGGATACCATCCTCAACCTCGGACTTAACGACGAAGTTGTAGAGGTCATCGCCGAGAGATCCAACAATCCCCGTTGGGCTTGGGACTGCTACAGAAGATTCATTCAGATGTTCTCCGACGTTGTTATGGAAGTCGGCAAGAAGTACTTCGAGGCACTCATCGACGAGATGAAAGAGAAAAGAGGCGTTAAGCTCGACGTAGAGCTTTCCGCAGACGACCTTAAAGAGCTTGCATTCCAGTTCAAGGCTGAATATAAAGAGAAGATCGGCAAGGACTTCCCTTCTGATCCTAAGGAACAGCTTTTCGAGGCTATCAAGGCAGTATTCCGTTCTTGGGACAACCCCAGAGCAAACGTATACCGTATGGACCACGACATTCCTTACAGCTGGGGTACCGCAGTAAACGTACAGATGATGGCGTTCGGTAACATGGGCGACGATTGCGGAACGGGCGTTGCGTTCACACGTAACCCTGCAACGGGCGAGAAGGGACTCATGGGCGAATTCCTTACGAACGCACAGGGCGAGGACGTAGTTGCAGGTATCAGAACACCGATGCCTATCGCAGAAATGGCTAACAAGTTCCCCGCAGCATTCGAGAAGTTCCAGGAAGTATGCAAGATCTTGGAAGATCACTATCGTGACATGCAGGATATGGAGTTCACCGTTGAGCACGGCAACCTCTTCATGCTTCAGACGAGAAACGGTAAGCGTACGGCTACCGCTGCAATAAAGATCGCTTGTGACCTCATCGACGAGGGCAAGATCACCGAGCAGGAAGCTCTCATGCAGATCGACGCTAAGTCGCTCGACATGTTGTTGCATCCTCAGTTCGACGCAAACGCTTTGAAGGACGCTGACAAGAACAACGTCGTAGGAAAGGGTATCGCTGCATCTCCTGGAGCTGCTGCTGGTACTATCGTATTCACTGCTGAAGACGCAGTAGTAGAAGGCAAAGCAGGCAAGAAGGTCATCTTGGTAAGACTTGAGACCTCTCCTGAAGACATCGAGGGTATGAAGTACGCTCAGGGTATCTTAACAGTACGTGGCGGACAGACCTCTCACGCAGCCGTTGTTGCCCGTGGTATGGGTACTTGCTGCGTATCCGGTTGCGGCGACATCAAGATGGACGAAGAGAACAAGAAGTTCGAGCTCGCAGGAAAGACCTTCCACGAGGGCGATTCGCTTTCTCTCGACGGTTCTACCGGTAACATCTACGATATCGAGATCAAGACCGTTCCTGCAGATCCCAACAGCGGATATTTCGGAAGGATCATGCAGCTTGCTGATAAGTATAAAGCTCTTGAAGTTCGTACGAACGCAGATTCTCCTGCTGACGCTCAGAGAGCATTCGAGCTCGGCGCACAGGGTATCGGTCTTACGAGAACTGAGCATATGTTCTTCGGACCTGGCAGAATCGAGAAGTTCCGTGAGATGATCTGCTCTGACACCGTTGAAGAGCGTCAGGCAGCACTTGCTAACATCGAGCCCATGCAGCAGGCAGACTTCGAAGGCCTTATGGAGGCTTTGAAGGGTCAGCCCGTTATCATCCGTTTCCTCGATCCTCCTCTTCACGAGTTCGTTCCTACGGAGGAGAAAGATATCGAGTTGCTCGCTCAGGCTAAGGGTAAGACCGTTGCCGAGATCAAGCAGCTTTGCAACTCTCTCCACGAGTTCAACCCGATGATGGGTCACCGTGGATGCCGTTTGGCAGTAACCTATCCCGAGATCGCAGTTATGCAGACCAAGGCTGTTATCAAGGCAGCACTCAACGTTCAGGCTCGTCATCCCGATTGGCACGTAGTACCCGAGATCATGATCCCGCTCGTTGGCGAAGTCAAGGAGCTTGCATATGTAAAGAAGACCGTCGTAGCAACCGCTGACGCAGTCATCAAGGAAGCAGGCGTTGACCTCAAGTACATGGTCGGCACGATGATCGAGATCCCGAGAGCAGCACTTACCGCTGACGAGATCGCAAAAGAGGCAGAGTTCTTCAGCTTCGGTACGAACGACCTTACGCAGATGACGTTCGGCTTCAGCCGTGACGACGCAAGCAAGTTCTTGCCCAGCTACTACGGCGCAAAGATCTACGAGTCCGATCCGTTCGCAAGACTCGATCAGGTCGGCGTTGGTAAGCTCATGAAGATGGCAGTAACGCTCGGCAGAGAGACACGCCCTGAACTCCAGTGCGGTATCTGTGGAGAGCACGGCGGAGATCCCAGCTCGATCGAGTTCGCTCACAACATCGGCTTGACCTACGTATCCTGCTCGCCGTTCCGTGTTCCTATCGCTCGCCTCGCAGCAGCACAGGCTAACATCAAGAACCCCAGAGCGTAATCAGCACAAAATTTAACACAAAATAAAAGAATCGACCTTGCAATACCTTTGCAAGGTCTTTTTTTGTACCAAAAAACCGAATAAACAACAAACTGCGCTTTACTTAACCCCAAACACTCATTACCCCAAAATCTATAAAGAGATATTAAAAAACATTTCGTTTTACAAAAATCAAAAGAAGACCAACGATTTTATAAATGCCAGACCATATGTTACGCCCAACACGCCCGCATACCCGTATAGCAGAGGTTTACTGTCACCGCAGTCTAATAAAATCAATCCACCACTATTCACTTTTGGCGATAGCGACACAGGTATCTTTGTAAAATAAAGCTGTCGTCGTGACTGTTAATCACCACACAAAAAAAACGGCTTGCAAATAACTTTGCAAGCCGAAATTTCCTTTTATGAACCTATTTCATCATATCTGCGTATTCCTTCGGAGTAGTGTTAAAAGCCTCCTTAAACGCCCGATAAAAGTTCGAAATATCGTTAAAACCGCTCATTGTTGCCGCTTCCTTGACCGAGTACCCTTCGATGAGCAACGCCTTAGACTTAGCCAGCCGTTTCTGGGTAATAAAGCGATACAGACTTATCTTGGTCTCGTCCTTAAAAAAGTGCGTAAGCCTCGACGAGCTGATGCAGAACTTCTTTGCGATAGAGTCAAGCGTCAGGGGCTTGTCGAGGTTTGCCTCGACGTAAGCGACTATCTTGTCAACGAGCGTCTCTTCGATAACGCCCTCCGCAAGGTTTTCGTACGTTAGACGGTTGAGCGTAACGAGAAAGGTCGCCATGTTGACGTTCTCCATAATATCCCGTCCAAAGCTCTGAGACGAGTCGCTTGCGAGCTTGATGAGGGAGAGGAAGCGCTTAAAATATGCGCCGCTGCTCTTCAGGACGTTGCACTTGCTCGAACACGTCTTCTTGAAGCAAGTTAAAAGATCGCTCTTTTTGGTCGATAGCTCCTCGATATACTTAGGCGACAGCCGCACTGAATACGCCTCGAAGTCGCTTGATGACGAAATGTCAAAGTTATACATCTCGGCAGGCGATATAAGCACGATGTCGCACCCCGTAATGATAGAGGAACGTCCCTCGATAATAATGACCGAGCTGCCATTAGCGACCAGGATCGCCTCGTAATAGTCGTTGTGGTGCAGGTTGATCTCGACGTTAGACGGCGTATACTTCAAAATAGAGAACCCCTTTTCCGCAACGTTTTTGTTGCTTGTTTTTGACCACTTGATCTCGTTCATCTCTCGTAAACAGGCAATGCCTGCAAGCTAAAAGCTCCTCCTGTTTTTCTTTTGAATATTTTCACTTCAGCGTAAAATTCTTGCAATTTTTTATGTCAATAGGGAAGAGTGTGTAATTTAAAAAACTACTTCCGCACTCGCTTATGTATAGTTCAGTTAACGCTTCCACTTCGAATTCTTGATGATTCCAACGCCCATACGATCGGCGATAATGCCCAGTAAGTCAATAAGGCAAGTTGCAAGCCTTATTACTATTAACCGTGCTTCGGGACTGCGCTCCGCTTCACGCTCACACTCCGCCTCTATTTAATACATTTTACCACAAAACTTATAAAAACACAATACCGCCCGAAATTTTTTTTGCCAAAATATTATATCTCATCGGTGCAATCTACTGTCCAAAATATTGTACAATAGCATAAAAGTAGCTATAAACACCTCAATTTATATAAAACTGTCGGTTTGAGTAAAATATATTACCATTGTAGAAAACGATTTCTCAAAACTTTCCTTGACAAATAGCTTCACAAGTGATAGAATCTTAATAGTAGGGTCGGTCTTATGATTTGACAACTTTATTTGTTTTATTATATATCTTTTATATAATGGGAAAAACAAGAAAAAGAAAATACAAAAAGCGAGGTAATTTTATGGATTCGAGAATTATTAAAACTAGACGTGAAATAAGGAACACTTTTCTTGATCTTTTGAATGAGTATCCTTACGACAAGATCTCGATCAAACTCTTGTGTGAACAGGCATACATTGCTCGTCCGACGCTTTACGCTCACTATCAGTCGATACAGAACGTACTTATCGATTGTGTAGACAACAAGCTCGAGAAAGCGAACGTACAGAATTTCTTCGAGAACTTCTCCGAAAACTCTTTCATTCAGTACTTCTCACTTATCAGAATGAACCAGAGGCTTATCGAAGTTCTTTTCCAGAACAATGTAGACGGCGTATTGTATCACTTCAACAAGAAGTATCTCAGCAAAGAGGGAATACTCGATATTGCGTCTTTCGCGACTCGTCCCGACCGTGACGAGCTTACCGCTCGCTTCGTAACGCGCCTTTCCGCGATTTTGTACGTTTCCGTAAGCGAACTCGTAGAGGGTGGCTTCAAGGGCTCTGACGATGAAGTAGCGCATACTGCATTCGTTCTCGCTTGCCGTGCTATCGATAGCGTTCTCGAAGGCAACGACTTCCCGCCGATCGTAGACTAATAGCGTTTTTAGCTTAAAATTAAGAACTATAGGGTATTTATGCCCCAAAAAGCCTCATTGAGGCTTTTTTTAATGCCAAAAAACAGCAGTTTTCCCCACGCCCAAAATATAAATTTAACCGCAGTATAACACATTACAATCTGTCATATTGAATAGCAGCACTTCCACACCTAAAAGATAAAATAATATTACCACTCAAAGACGCTTTCTAAGCGTTTTTTAATAAAATTGCTTTCTCTCAATCCGTAGGGCGGAGGTTTATTGCTCCGAAAACCCTAACTATTCCCACTAACTTCGCTTTACACACTAAAAACGCTTCCCACTTACCGTAGGGCGGGGCTTGTTCCCGCCGAAAAGAACTAATTATTCCCTCAAACTCCGCTTTACCACCACCGCCACGGCTACTATATAATTATAATAATTATTTCTTCCCTCAAACTAAGAATAGAAACTAAAACTTTATTTTCCCCAAAAATCTAAATAAAAACTAGACCATATGAAAGGCTCCTTTGTGTAAAGGGAGCTGTCGTCGAAGACGACTGAGGGATTGTTAATTATCATAATTACCCCTCAAACTCCGATAGAACCCACTGCTCCGCCGCTGCCCGAATGCACACTTTGAAAGGTATCTCATAGTTAAATTATATAAAAAATATTATCTCCTTTAACTATTCAAGAGGACTGATCTGCTGCCCGTGTATCTAAAGCGCCAGTCGAACTTTCGCCTTTCCAATGCGAAAACGCAAGGCAATGCTATTTCGGAATCTCAGGCAGCGCAACCGCAACCCCTCGGGGATTACTTTGTTCTCAAACAAACTAATACGTCTTTTTCAACCACCTTATCAAACTTTTTCACTGTCAACCCTGCTTTGCGCAACCGCCCCAACCCAAAACCCCGTCCCCAAACCGCACAAAAAAACGCCCTCTTTGGAATCCAAAGAGGGCGAAAAACTTAAAAATTTACGCTTTTCTGTACTGCGACGGCGTAACGCCTTCGGTTTTCAAGAACTTAGCGATAAAGTAATTGGGGTCGTTGAAACCGATCTCGCTTGCGATCTCGTAGACCTTTTTGTTGGTGTTTTTGAGGAGCACCTTAGATTTCTCGATGCGCAGCGTCGTGAGGTACTCGTTAAACAGCGTACCCGTCTGCTTTTTGAACACTCTGCCAAGATAGATGGGGTTGATATAGAACTTCTGTGCGAGCGATTTAAGAGTGATGTTCTCGGTAAAGTTGTTGTTGACGTAGTTGATAATGCTTGTCAGCGTCTCGTTTGGCATAGCGGCGCTGTACTCCGTCATCTTGTCGAAAAGTCCTAAGACGAAATCGATGAAGCGATCCTTGTTGGAAACGAGGTTGCCGCTCTCGGCGATAGCCTCCGCCTGCTCGAGCAAATCGTTGACGGTTGTGTTGTCCGTCGAGATAAAGGAGGAGATGTTGACGATAAAGGTGTTAAATAAGGTCTTGAAGCCTGCATTTGTGATGTTGAGAGCGATAGCCTTGTCGAACGCATCATTGAGGCTTGATGCAAGCTCTTCTCTTGAAAGGGACTCGAAGCTCTCTGCGATGTGGTTAAACATACCGCTCAACTCCTTAAAGTCCTTAGCAAACAGATTGCCCTGATATTTCATCGGCGTTCCGACGATACCTCCAAGCTCCTTGCCGAAGTCCTTGTCGGCGTCGAAAACGTCCGTGCAGGTCATGTTGAGGAAAATAGAAAGCTCATCGTCGGCACGCTTGTCGAAAACGTCCCAACGCTCCAGAACGTTGTTTTTGTCGATACCGCCCCAAACGACTGCGAGCATCTTGTTGCCGAAAATCTTAAAGCTCTTGCAAGAAAAATCCGCCGAGAAAACGGATTCGAAGAGCGAGCTAAGCTTTTCAAAGTCGCCGTCGAGCTCCTCTTCTGAAAGGTCGAGGTCTCTGTTCTCCTTATAGGTAATGTCCGAAAGAAGAAGCATCATGCGCTCGCTCGTAGCACCAAGAAGCGAGAGGAAAGAGGATGTCGCTTTTTTAGACTTATCTTCGGAGAGTATTTTATAAAGTGCTCCGTCGAGAACGACGTTCTTTTCAAAGGTCTGCTGAGAGTTAGCCTCGATTTCGCCGATAAGCTCGTCGATCTTATCGTTGAGCTCGTCCTCGTCAACGGGCTTAAGAAGATATGCCTTAACGCCGTGAGACATAGCGGTCTGTGCGTAAGTAAAGGTCGAATAACCGCTCAGGATGATGATCATAGGGTTATAATTTTCGATCTTCTTGATCTCTGCGATCATTTCAAGACCGGACATCTGCGGCATAGAGATATCGCTGATGATGATATCGGGCTTTTCACGCCTTATGATGTCGAGTGCCTCGATAGCGTTCGTCGAAGTAAGCATCTCCGAGATGTGGTTTCTCTCGGTATCGATAAGGATCTTAAGCCCCTCGATAGCGTTTATTTCGTCGTCTACGATGATGATTCTATACATAATTACACCTCTTTATTGTTCGTTATTTTCATCGTCTTTTTCGGCTTTCCTGTCGGTATGAACGGGTAGCACGAGTGCGAACGTAATGTTTTCGTCGTCCTCTGTGATATCGAAGCCGAAATCGTCGTAATAATATCTTAATCTCGCAAAGGTATTTTTAAGACCAACGGATTTGGTATCCACGTTAAAGTTGCCGTGATAGTACCCTAGTATCATCTGTTTTTTCTCGTCGGAGAAATCGACTTTCGGGTTAGTGATGGCAAATTCGAAGTGATCCTCGTCGGTCTTTCTGACGTTGATGGTGATATTGCCCTTTCCGATAACGTTCTGTATTCCGTGAACGCAGGCGTTCTCGACGAAAGGCTGTAAGCACATTTTGGGTATCTCGCAAAGGTTGGCGTCCTCGGAGATGTTGATCTCATAAGCGAGCTTGTCCTCGAATCGGTATTTCTCGATAGCGAGGTACTCTTTGATGAAGTTAAGCTCCTCCGAGAGCGAAATAACGTCCTCGTTCCAGGTGATGGACTGACGCATTATCTTAGAGACGTAAAGTATTATCTTTGCAGTCTCCTTTTCGCCCTTAATAATGGATTTAAGTCGTATTGCGTTGAGTACGTTGAAAAGGTAGTGGGGGTTTATCTGCGAAAGCAGGGAATTAAGCTCCGACTGCTTGCGCCTTATTTCCGCCTGATTTTTCTCCATCTCGAGGTCGTAGCTTTCCTTGATGAGTGCGTGTATACGCTGAGACATCTCTTCCATCGTCTCTTCGACTATGGCAAGCTCGTTGCTCGTCTTTTTCTTGCGCGCTTTTGGCTTGTCGTCCTTTGCGTCGGAGTTAATGTACTCGTTGATGTCGATAGCGGAAACTAAGCTTTCGATCTTCTTGATGTAGTTTCTCTGCATGTACTGCATAAAGAGAAATGCCGCAAACAGCGTTATCAATAGGGGAAGTATGGTCGAAAGCAAGATGTCTTCGGTCAAGAAGTCCATCTTCTTCATGACGATAATAAAGCGTATCGTCCCGTAATAGTCAACGTTCTGTGTAAAGACGAGCGATAAGTCGTCTCCGATGTTGTCCGCTTCTAAAAGTGCATAGTCCGTAACGGAAAGAGTCGGCTCGTACCCGTTTTCCCAGGTGTAGATAGGGGTAGAGGTATCGCCGAAAAGGTATGCAACGCAAGGTATCTCGCTTTCTGCGATAGCGGCGCTGATGTTTTCGATATCGATGTCGATCTTAATGAGATGCTCGTAGGTCGCCATTCCGTCGTAGTCGAGCTTTCTTATGATAGAAGCGTACTTCGTCTGCTCGTCAAAGAAGACGAAAACGTCCTTGCCTGCTTCCCTGTACGCCTTATACCAGTTAGCGTCGATGACCTTGTTTGTGTCGATGCGTGTAAGGCAATCTGTCGAGCCGTAGACCGTCGGGTTCGAGGTATAAATTATCGGCGTCTTGATGTCCGAGTTTCTGCTCTGTGCGGCGTAAAAGTCGATGAGCTTTTTAACGTCGTAGTATGAGTACTTGTCATAAAAGTCGGTAGCGTCTGCGAACTTCTCGTTAAGGAAGCGATTGATGTCGTAGTCCTTATAAATTACCGATGCAAAATCGAACGCAAAATCGAAGCTCGAATAAAGCGACTCGGGGATGTCTGCGACCATATAGCGGCGAGTTGTATTGTACTCCTGGAGCTTGCTGTTATACTGCACGGTTGCAAGGATAAGACTCAATAAGAGTATGGGAACGAGCACGAAAACGATGAACGTTATCGCAAATCTTGTCCTCAGCGGCATATTGTCTCTTATCGATGCCATAAAAGCTCCTTAAAAATGCAAATATTTCAAGTACATTTTAGCATTATTTTTCTGTTTTGTAAACACATTTTCGGTTTCATATTTTCATTAACCCTTAAATATAATGTCTTATAAGAAAAATCGACCGCAAAATCAAGTCGGAACGCTAAAAATAGGAGCAACGTTTTTACGGTTAATACCCATTTAACGACGGTACATCTTGTATTTATTGCGGATATTAACACAAAAAAAGCACTATTTTATTCCGCTTTTCAATATTTTTACGCAGTTTTAAGAAATTCAAACCCCACGAGAGGCTTAAATGCGAAATAACGGCACGAAAAAAATTATATATACCCTTCTTCCGATAATAGCGATAACGCTTGCCGTAATATATTTCAAGGACTTGTTATATATCGCAAAAGTGCTTATTAAAAGCCTTTCTCCGGCCATAATGGGCACTCTTTTGGCAGGACTTCTCAACGTACCGATGAAAGCGTTCGAGAGGGTGTTAGAAAGGCTATTCAAGCGTAAAAACAAGGCAACGAGGCTGATATCCCTTTTTTTTGCCTTTTGCCTGTTAGGGCTTCTTATAGCCTTTTTGGTGAGAGGTCTGCTACCGCAGATAATAACAAGCCTTACCGAGCTTATAAACGCCCTTCCGGAGTTTATCGAGGGCGTGTTCGACTTCATCGAGAGAGTGCTTGGCAAAGGGGTGATAGAGGGCGAGATACGCTCCCAGTGCGTAAGCGTCGTGATAACTGCGATAAACGGACTTATTGCGTCGGTCGTAAAAATGACGCCCGATCTGATAAGCCTTTCCGTCGACACCTTCAAGCTCTTTTCTGACGCCTTTTTCGCTGTTGCCGTAGCAGGCTTTGTGCTGTGCGACAAAGAGGAGATATTGGCGACGTTAAACGAGCTTTTTGTGAAAACGCTCCCTAAAAAATCGGCAACAACCTGCTCGACGCTTCTGGCAGAGCTTATAGAGATCTTCAACGGCTACTACGGCGGACAGATGATAGAGGCGGTCATATTGGGAATTTTGTGCTTTATAGGCATGCTTGTGTTAAAGCTCCCGTACGCTCCGCTTGTATCGGTGATAATATGCGTAACGGCGATAATCCCGATACTCGGCGCAATAATAGGCGGCACGGCGTCAACGGTACTCATCATGATATACTCTCCGCCCTTAGCCGTAGTCTTTCTCGTCTTCCTGATAGCCTTGCAGCTTCTTGAAGGCAACCTGATATATCCAAAAGTCGTCGGCAAAAAGGTCGAGCTTCCGCCGCTATACGTTCTTATAGCCCTTCTCATCGGCAATACATTCGGTATCTACGGCACGTTGACCTCCGTCCCGATAGCATCCCTCGTCTACCAACACTTGTTCCCAGCACAAGAACCAAAATAAAAGTCGCTACGCTCAATACTATCGCTTTATCGCCACCGCAACTATTCCCTCAAACTATGGATAGGAACTAAAAAATAATTTTCCAAAACCCCGAAGAAAAAACGACAACAAAAAAAGCCCTTTTCAGGGCTTTTCTCACTTTTTCTTGCTATTTTGTTTGATCCATGTCTTCATAACCATCTTAACGGGCAAGATTTTAACAAGCCTTGCCTGCCACCTGTTCAAAAATCCCAGAACCGACAGCTCCTTGCCACGCCTTAGGTCCTTAATAGTCTGCCTTGCGACTTCCTCGCTCGTATACAGCCTGTTGTAATAATTGACCGCCTCGTCCCCGTTAGTCTTGAACGCCGTATCGAAAAACTCCGTTTTGATCCAGCCGGGACAGATTATCATAACGGATATGCCACGAGGCTTAAGTTCCATCGACAATGCCCTCGAATAGCTCATAACGAACGCCTTCGTCGCACCGTACGTCGTAATGAACGGCACGGGCTGGAACGCCGACATAGAGTCCAGCATCAATATCTTTGCGCCCTTTTGCATGTAAGGTAGCGTTATCTCCGTCATAGCGGCATACCCCTTGCAGTTGAGGTCTATCATCTTGGTGGTAGCGGAAAGCGGCACGTTCTCGATATGCCCGAACTGCCCGAAGCCGCTGCAATTAAGAAGTAGTGTAACGTTCGGCTTTTCGGCTTCAAGCATAGATTTGTACTTCTCATAGCTTGCTTCGTCTGTCAAGTCCAAGGGTATAGGGCGGATCTTCGTCGTTACCTTGTCTTGAAGCTCCACGAGCCTTTCCTCACGGCGTGCGATAGCCCAGATCTCGTCGAACTTAAATTCCTTTTCGAGAGCAAATAAGAGGTCTCTGCCCATACCCGAGCTTGCGCCCGTAATAACTGCGATATTCATAAAAACTTTTCTCCGAATATATATTTTCTAAGTCATTTTATACTTGATCGGCTCTTTCGTCAAACGATTTCGCAAGAATTATTTACAATGAACGCAAGTTATGATAAAATAACAATATACAAGCAAATAATAAAGGAGAACGACAATGACGACGCTATATAAAAACTGCAAGCTTGCCATCCACGGCGAGCTGGTAGAGAAAGAGCTTTTAGTAGAGGACGGCGTAATAAAAGCCATCGGCAACGGACTTTTCGGAGACGAAGAGGTCGATTGCGATGGCAAGACGATATATCCCAAGCTCATCGATCAGCACACTCACGGCGGCGGCGGATACGATTTCACGCTTGCTTCCCTTGACGAGATGAGAAAGCTCATCGAGTTTTACCGCGAGCAAAAGGTCGGCACGGTATTCCCGACGCTCATGACGGACAGCAAAGAGACGATGCTCAGCCAGCTTGACAAGATAGTAGAGCTTTCCAAGGAGTGCCCCGAGGTAAAGGGCGTTCATGCTGAAGGACCGTTCTTGTCGCACGAATATAAAGGCGCAACGCCTGAAAACTACATTCAGACTCCCAATATGGAGATGGCGAAGGCGCTTGTCGAGCACGGCAAGGGACTTTTAAGGCTTGTAACAGTAAGCCCCGAGCTTGAAAACGCAAAGGAAGTCATTGCGTACTTTATCGAAAACGGTGTAAGGGTAAACTTAGGCCATAGCGGCGCAACGAGCGCAATAACGAAAGAGGCAATGGCGATAGGCGCAAACGGTTTTACGCATACGTTCAACGCAATGCGCCCGATACACCATCACGAGATAGGCATCTCCGGCTACGCACTCCTTTCGGACGGCTATTGCGAGGCGATATGCGACGGCAGACACTTAAAACCCGACACCGTCCGCTTGATGCTCAAAACGAAAGGTCTTGAAAGACTTATTCTGGTAACCGACTCCATCATGGCTGCAGGACTTCCCGACGGCGAGTATAGACTTGGCGCAAACAGAATAAAGGTCATCGACGGCGACGCACAGCTTTGGGATCTCAGCTCCCGTGCAGGCAGCACGCTAAAAGCGTTCGACGGCGTACAGAACTTCGCAAAGTTCACAGGACTTCCGCTCGAAAAAGCCATCGTTCCTGCGACAGAATCGCCAGCAAGTTATTTAGGACTTAATACGGGCGTATTGGAAGTCGGAAAGCTGGCAGAATTTTTCATGCTGTAAAAATGACGGATATAAATATTTCTTATACAAAGAGGGGAAAGGGCTTTCCCCTCATACTTTTACACGGCAACGGCGAGAGCAAGGAGTGCTTTTCGGCGCAGATAGAGGAGCTTTCAAAATATTTTACCGTGTACGCCTTAGACACAAGAGGTCACGGCGAAACGGATAGAGGAACTGCGCCATTCACGGTAAGGACGTTTGCAGAAGACTTGAACGACTTTATGTCCCAAAAGGGCATAAAAAAAGCTCATATACTCGGTTTTTCGGACGGTGCGAATATCGCTATGGTCTTTGCGGCAAAATATCAAGAAAAGGTAGAAAAAATCATACTAAACGGCGGAAATACCACTCCAAGCGGCGTAAAACGCCAATATCAGGCGGAAATAGAAGAGGAGTACGCTAAGCTCCTTTCCGGGCAAAACCACCTAGAAACGCCGCACAACACCCAACGCAAGGCAACGACGTTAGAGCTTTTGGACCTTATGATAAACCAGCCCGATATAACGACCGAAGAGCTTCAAAAAATAGAGGCAGACACCCTCGTGATAGTAGGAAGTGACGACATGATAGACCCGCTTCACACGGAATATATCGCAAAGACGCTCAAGCGCTCAACGCTTAAAACGCTTTCGGGCGACCACTTCATAGCGTATAACTCCCCAAAAGCCTTCAACGCCGAAATACTTAAATTTTTGACGAAATAGT
>CAYOSU010000017.1:0-33381 GCA_964406735.1 uncultured Clostridia bacterium
CGACTAAGCCTTCTGAAACGACGAAGCCTTCCGAGACGACTCAGCCTTCTGAGACGACTAAGCCGTCCGAAGAGCCTACTCCTGATGACGAAGCTCTCCTCGAAGAGAAATATGGTATCACGTTCCCTGAGACTGCTGGTAAATATACCGCTACAGGTGTAAAGAATGCTAGAAATCAGGCAGTTACGTTCGGTGCAAACTTTGACAATGCAACGCTTTTGACGGTAGCTCTTCTTGATACTACTAACGATAGCGCTATCACTGTTAAGGCAAAAGTTGTTTCTGCTCTTAACCACGAGGGAAAGAAGCTCGCTGCTGATACCGATTACACTGTAAATGATACTACTGGTGTTGTAACGCCTATTAAAGCTGGTGTTTACACGATTACTTATACGGTAAAGGTTACTTCTTCCGGTGATTCTTATTATGGTTTCTACAAAGTTCCTAAGACCAGCGAGACCTACACTGTAACAAAGACGTACAGTGTTGCAAAGGGCTCCGCTAAGATTGAAATCAGGAACGATGCATTCGTTAAGCTCAATGCTGCTGATTATGCAAATGCAACGCTCACGATCGCTGATCCTTTGTATGCTGAACTCGGAATCAATCACTCTACTCTCAACCCTGATGGTAAGTACTTCCTTTCTGTAAACATTCTCGTAACTGACCTTACTGCTGCTGGCGAATATCCTTTGGATTTCGTATGCACGGATGCTAAGGGCAACGTTGTTGACGTAACGACTCTCGTTTCTGCTAACTATGACGTTACTTTCAAAGCGGGTACACGTTATGTTCTTTCTGCTGAAGAAGTAGCTGCTGTTAACGCTGTTAACGAAGCTATTACGAACGCAGCTGCTGCTCCTGGTAATGTTGCAAAGGTTAACCTCGCAATTTCTATGTACGATGCATTGTCTGCTGGTGCTAAGGTTGCATACCCGACCGCTATCAACGCTGGTTATAATGGAACTGAGTTCGGTTCTGTAAGTGTTGCTGCTTATAACTTCAATAGAGCAGAGTTGTTGGCTCAGGCTAAGGCACTTGCTGATACTTGGTACAACAACCTTAAGAATGCTGAAGACGGAAATGCTTTCGTTCAGTATATGCTTACTTTGGATGCTGACAACGACACCGATCCTACGAATATCACAGGCGTTTCTGACCTTGAGTTTGTAGAGACCAATCTTGTTGGCGAGGCTTATTATGCAACGGCTCTTGGCCTTGTTGATGCATATAAGGATGGTTTGCAGGCTGACTTCGACCTTGCAAAGACTGGTTTTACTGCACCTACTTCTGTTGAAACTGAAGCTGCTTTATTAGCTCTTGAAGCTCAGTTCGCTAAGATTCAGGCTGCTTTTGGTGCTCTCACTCCTGACCTCCAGATCACTAACTATGCTGCTATGCTTAGTGTTTATGGTGAATATGCTGATCTTGCTCTCGTTCGTGCTCGTTATGAAGCTATTCTTGCATTGGTTGACGGCCTTGACGCATACATTGGTGATGCTAGAGTAACTAAGGCTGATGTTCAGGCTCTTGTTGGTTACAACTTCAACGACAAGAAGGCACTTACGGCTACGGATACGACCATTTCTGCTGCATCTGCCGTTAAGTCTGCATCTGCTGTTATTTGGGAAGCTCCTGCTGAGTATCTCGATGACATCGTTGCTGCTTACAGAACTTACGTTGACGCATACGTAGCTCTTGAAGGCGCTATCGCTGCTGCTCAGACGGAAGTTATGAATACTGTTAGCCCGTACATCCAGTTCTATGTTGGAACTGATGTTGCTAACAGAGCTGACGCTTTCACCGGAACTGATTGGACAACTGGTACTGGAATGACCAAGCTTGCTGCATTGCAGAAATATGTTGCTGATACGATGCTCACGACGCTCCGTGCAACCGCAACTGATGCTCCTTTCAACGGACTTGGCAAGTACACAGTAGAAGAGGTTATCGCTAGGGCTCAGAAAGATCCTATGAAGGCAGTTGTTGACTTCGTTAAGGATAATCCCCAGGGCTAATCCTTAAGGTTTAACCTTAAAAATTCGGGCATAAAACCCCGAACAACTTGAATACAAAAATTGCGGATAGAGAAATCTATCCGCTTTTTTTGTGTGAAATAATAGCGTCGACCTTGATCTTCTGATTACAATACCCAATATTGACAAAATATACTTTGTCGGGTATAATAATATAAAGGAAATAAACAGGTATGGGTTTGCCCTTGCAAGCGCAGAAAGAAGCCCGAGGACAAAAAGGCGCAGACAAAGAACGGAGGCGGTGAAATGATATTATATCACGGGAGTAACGTTGTTGTTGAAAAACCTGAATTGGTAGAGCAGAATAGGTTTTTGGATTTTGGGTATGGATTTTATACGACAACAAACAAGGAGCAGGCGGAAAGCTTTGCGCAAAAAGTCGTCGTAAGAAGAGGTGGAAAGCCTATTGTGAATGAGTATGAATTTGACGAAAATGCGCAGAATGAGACTGTGCTTATAAAAAGATTCCTTGCTTCTGACGAGGAATGGCTTGATTTTGTTTCGGCGCATAGAAACGGAACATACGACGGTGTGCATTACGATATTATTATCGGTGCAGTCGCAAACGATGACGTATACAGGACGTTGCAGATATATTCGACGGGCATACTTTCAAAAGAGCAGGCACTCGAAGCATTGAAGATCAAAAAGCTATACGATCAATACGTTTTTGCGACGGAAAAGGCGTTAGGGCTTTTGAAATTCGTCGAAGCGAGAGAGGTGTGATATGGATAAAAAATTTAACGCTGTATTAAGCATTGCGTTAGTGCCGGAAATTGTTGCACTTATTGCGGAAAGAGAGGGATTTGACGAGCTTGTTGCAATGAATGAGTTTTATTGCTCGAAAGTATACGAGCTGCTGGCAAAAGAGGAGACGAAGGTGTGGCATTTTAGTCCGATGACCATATATATGATGTGGAAAAACGAAAAGCAAACAGGGAACGTGGTTTTCCCGGAGGAGTGAATTATGAGTAAAGAATTACCGTTTATCGTGCTATGCGTAGAGGATTATAAGAACGACAAGGGGTTGTCGGGAAAAGAGGTTATGGAGCTGTTCAATAAATACGGCGTCTGTGAATATATCCGTGATTGCTACGGTGCTCTTCATACGACGGGTAGGGCTTATATAATAAATGACATCGACGGCTTTATCAACGACCGCAGATCGGCTTAAACGCAGCTACCCAAAAGCACAACATGAAAACAAAAATTGCGGATGGATTTCTCTATCTGCTTTTTTATTGTGAGGTAGATAAAACATCAACATAATGTCGCAAATCCGTCAAAGTGTTGAAATGACAACAGTGCAATCTTAGTTCCAACAGTTTGTCTAAAACAAGCACAAAATATAAAATAGTGTCGATATTTACACTTTTTCGTTGTAAAAAGTGTGCAGTGATGAAAAAGACGCAAAAAAAACGGCGGGGGAGTACCTCGCCGTTTGATTTTTACGTTCTATCAGATGAAAAGTATCGACAGTGCGATCGCAAGCTGTGCGATATAATAAGTCGTCAGGTTGATAATAGTAAAGCGACGACGGTTTGCGCCGCCGAAATATATGAAGCTGAGCACCGTATCGGATACGAAGAAGAACGCTGCGCCGATAAGGAAGAGCAGGGATTGCGTCGTGTCGTTCAAAAGGTGGCAGAATATCGCCTGAAAAAATATCACCGACAGGAAGAAGTAATAAAAGCAACCTATGGCTTTCAATTTGCCTATTTTCTCAAATCGCTTTGTGTTGAACGCAATAAGCGCCGCTCCGACCATGACGAGTGCGCCGAGGAATGGGTATATCGAGAACGTCGATATCGTATACATTGCGGCAAAGTACGCAAAGTGCCCGAGTGCGAAAAACGCCATGCCGATAACGAGAAAAATGCGGTAGTTCGCACGGTCGAAGTATTTGAACTGCATGAAAATATCTCCGCACAGTCCGAAGATAAGCCCGAAAACGCAAAGTATTGCGTAGAGCGAGTGCTTGTCGGCGATATACATCGAGATAAGCCCCGTCGCAACGAAGCCCAAGCCCGACAGCGTTTTGAAAACGAGACTGCGCATCAACGACTTGTTGACACGGCAGATTATGAATATTGTCGCAAGTACGCAGGTAATTGCGGCGAAAATATAACTCAGATTCATGATATTTCCCTTTCGGTCAAAATTGCAGCTAATAGCTTGCCGACCGTTCACACCTATAATTATATTGCAAAGCGAGACAATGTCAATACGCAAACGCAAAAAATTTCGAGATTTCGACAAAATTTCGACGGTTTTTCCGTAATAGCGTGAGTATATACGCAATTAGCGCAAAAAACTTCGTCCGAACGCCAAGTTGCGGTAATTTTTTAGGCAAACGGCGTTAAAACGATTGCCAAAGCGAGATTTTGGTGCTATAATGGCATAGCGAAATTTGTGCGCAGGCTTTTGCGTGCAAAAAAATAATTTCACACCTCGCAAAATTTGCTTCTGTTGCCAAAAGTTTTGGTTGTAAAGCGAAAATTAACGTTTTGCGGGGGAGGCTAAACAGGAGGAAATGTTATGCCGGTATTAACAATGAAACAGCTTTTGGAAGCAGGCGTCCACTTCGGACACCAGACAAAGCGCTGGAACCCCAAGATGAAGAAGTATATCTATGCTTCGAGAAATGATATTTATATCATCGACTTGCAGAAGACCGTAGTTCTTGCAGAGGAAGCTTACAAGTATGTAGCTAACCTTTCCGCAGAAGGAAAGAAGATCCTCTTCGTAGGAACGAAAAAGCAGGCTACCGATGCTATCAAGGAAGAAGCTGAAAGATGCGGTATGTACTACATCAACAGCAGATGGCTCGGCGGAACGCTTACGAACTTCAAGACCATCCGCACGAGGATCGAGAGACTTAACCAGATCGATCAGATGGAGCAGATGGGCGAGTTCAATCTCCTCCCCAAGAAGGAAGTTGCAGCTCTCAAGAACGAGAGAGAAAAACTCCTCACCAATCTTGGCGGTATCAGAGAGATGCGCACCATTCCTGACGCTATCTTTATCGTAGATCCTCACAAGGAGCAGATCGCCGTTAAGGAAGCTAAGAACCTCAACATCCCCATCATCGCTATCACCGACACCAACTGCGATCCTGACGACATCGATTACGTCATTCCCGGAAACGACGACGCTATCAGAGCCGTTAAGCTCATCGCCGGTATGGTTGCTGACGCCGTTATCGAAGGAAGACAGGGCGAGGCAGGCGAAGTTAAGCAGGAGATCGCTGAGCAGGAAGTTGCCGAAGAGGCAGAGGCTTCCGTTGAGGCTTAATTTTTGAGAAGTTATATAAGGAGATAAATATGTTTACAGCAAAAGACGTTATGGATTTGCGCGCTAAGACGGGCGTAGGTATGATGGACTGCAAAAAGGCTCTTACCGAGACCAACGGCGACATCGAAAAGGCAATCGTTCTTCTCCGTGAAAAGGGAATGGCTACGGCAGCTAAGCGTGCGGGCAAGATCGCATCCGAAGGCGTTGTAGGAAGCTATATCCACATGGGCGGCAAGATCGGCGTTCTTATCGAAGTAAACTGCGAGACAGACTTCGTTGCACGTTCCGATACGTTCCTCAGACTCGTTAAGGACCTCTCTATGCACATCGCTGCAAGCAAGCCCGAATACGTTAGCCGTGAAGAGGTTGACGCTGCAAGAGTCGAGCAGGAAAAGGAGATTATCAGAGTTCAGGCTATGAACGATCCCAAACCCAAGCCGGCTGCTGTTATCGAGAAGATGGTCGAAGGACGTATCAATAAGTTCTTCGAAGAGATCTGCCTCCTCGATCAGAAGTACGTTCGTGATCCGTCTAAGACCGTTTCCGACGTAGTAAGCGAAGCTACCGCTTCTTTAGGCGAGAAGATCGTCGTTCGTCGTTTCGTTCGTTACGAGATGGGCGAAGGCCTCGAGAAAAAGACCAACGACCTCGCAGCAGAGGTTGCTGAGCAGCTCGCAAAGGTCAGCAAATAATAAAATAAAAATCAAGAGCCTTTTTCGGAAGGCTCTTTTTTTATAGCAAATCAGCGTAATTTTTGGCGTTTTACGGCAAAATTAACGGTTTTTGGGGATAAAAACATTGCTCGTTTCAGGCAGTTTGAGAAAGCATACCGCAAAAAAGTATTGCTATAAAGCGAAAAATATGCTATGATTAAAAAAGTAAAGTCGGTGTAACGCTGTTTTGGGCGTTTATATGGCTTTTTAAGAAGAATTATCCGTTTGGAGGTTTTCAATGTATAAGAGGATCATTCTGAAGCTTTCCGGAGAGGCGCTCTCGGGAGATAAAGGCTTCGGGCTTGACGATAATACGATCGACAAGATCGTAGAGGAAATAGCTCAGGTAAGAGAAAACGGCACGGACGTGGGAATAATCGTCGGCGGTGGCAATTTCTGGAGAGGTAGACAAGGCTCTAAGATGGATAGATCTACCGCAGACCATATGGGCATGATGGCTACCGTTATGAACGCCCTTGCGATGCAGGACGCACTTGAAAGACACGGTATTCCGACGAGAGTGCAGACTGCGCTTTCGATAACGAGAGTTGCCGAGCCTTATATTTTGAGAAAGGCGATAAGGCACTTCGAGAAAGGCAGAGTCGTTATATTCGGTTGCGGAACGGGAAATCCTTACTTTACGACCGATACGGCAGCGGCACTCAGAGCTGCCGAGATCGGAGCCGATGCGATACTTCTTGCAAAGAACGTAGACGGCATTTACGATTCAGACCCCAAAGTAAATAAGGATGCCAAGAAGTTCGACGAGATATCCTATATGGACGTCATCAACAAAGGTCTTAAAGCAATGGACACCACAGCGGTATCTATGTGCATGGAAAATAACATACCTATCATTGCGTTTGCGCTCTCCGAGGAAAACGGCATAATAAAGGCGGCAAACGGAGAGAAGATAGGCACTATCATCAAATAAGGGGGCAAATTTATGCAGTATTCGACAGAAGAATTAGAGATGTTATTCCTTGAAAACGAGGAAAAAATGGCCAAAACGGAGGACGTGTTGCTTTCCGAGTATACGAATATCAGAACGGGCAGAGCAAATCCTCATATCCTTGATAAAATTACGGTTGATTATTACGGACAGCAGTCTCCGATAAATCAGGTCGGCAATATCGCAGTTCCCGAGTCGAGAATGATAACGATAACGCCTTGGGATGCAAGCATGGTAAGCAAGGTCGAGAAAGCGATACTTGCGGCAAATATCGGTCTTACTCCCTCTAACGACGGGAAAATAATCCGTCTTGTTTTCCCTCAGGTAACCGAGGAGAGAAGAAGAGAGCTCGTTAAGCAGTGCAAGGCTATGGCAGAGGATTCAAAGGTCGCTTTGAGAAATATCAGACGTGAGACGCTTGATAAGGTCAAAAAGATGAAGACTGCAAAAGAGATCACCGAGGACGAGGCAACGCTTTGCGAGAAAGAGATGGAGAAGATCATCGCTAAGCACATAGAGAACATCGACAAGATCTACGCAGACAAAGAGAAAGAGGTAATGAGCGTTTAATGACATTCATTGCGGCAAGTGAAAAGGAAGCAGAGGAGCTTGCTCTTAAAAAGGGTAAAAAGATACGAAAGATATACTATACTGACAAACGCGCCGAGGGCAACGAGCATTTTCTTTGCATAAGAGAACGAGATGTTGACGGTGATACGGTCGAACTTGTATTTTCAAACTTCAAATTATGAGTCAGAAAAAGCTTCAACACATTGCAATAATAATGGACGGCAACGGCAGATGGGCGCAAAAACGCGGCCTTAAAAGGGCTGCAGGGCATAAAGCCGGAGAAAAAAGCGTCCTTGCCGTAATAGAAAGATGCCTTGAAAGAGGTATCCCGTACTTGTCGCTGTATGCGTTCTCCACCGAGAATAAAAACAGGGACAAGGAAGAATTAAACTCCCTTTTTTCGATACTCAAAAGCTTCATGGTGCGCTATAAAGACGAGGCGATAAAACGTGACGCATGCATACGCACGATGGGAGATCTTTCTTATTTTGACGAGGATGTAAGAAAGAGCATCGAAGAAGCTGAAGAAAAGACGGCAAACGGAAAGAGCCTCACGATAAACATCGGGCTCAATTACGGCGGTAAAGACGAGATAATACGAGCTATCAACAGGGCGAACGAAGCCGGTGTAACTCTTTCGGAAGAGAATTTTCACGATTTTCTCGACACCAAGGGCATGCCCGATCCTGATCTAATCATAAGAACGAGCGGCGAAATGCGCCTGTCGAATTTTATGATTTATCAGGGAGCGTATTCGGAATTGTATTTTACTTCCGTGCTGTGGCCGGATTTTGACGGTGCGGAGCTTGATAAAGCTATAGAGGAGTATTACGGACGCGATAGGCGTTTCGGTAAAGTAACTAAGTGAATAAAAAAAGCGGCGGCAACTTAAAAATAAGAACGGTCGGCGGTGCGATATTCGTACTTTTCGTCGGCGGAGCATTGTTCCTGAGAGAGATAACCCCTCTTTGGTTCGATATTTTCGTATTGCTTATAATGTCGCTCGGCACGATAGAGATGTGCAGAGCGCTCAGAGACTATTTGACTAAGACAAATTACGCCATAATTGCGTTTTTTGTCTTTCTTACCCTACCGACCTTTTATTTCTTAGGTGGGATGACGGCGCTTTATAAGCTGTTTTTCGCATATTTCTGGGCGACGGCTGTCGCCAGCATATATAACAAAGGGTACGGCTTGCAGAACTTGGCGTCTGCGGTATTGGTGGGCATATATCCAATCATGCTGTTCTCCTTTTTATTTGAGATAAACCACTGGGTAAATCAGGGCACGGCGGCATTACTTCTTATATTCCTGACAGGTCCTTGTTGCGACGTTGGTGCGTACCTTGTAGGCTCTACCGTCAAAGGTCCTAAGCTTTGTCCTACGATAAGCCCCAATAAGACGATATCGGGAGCTATCGGCGGCATAATCGGCGGCATAATAGGCTCTATGGCGGTATATTTCGTCTCTATTTACGCAATAAAACTTGACCTTGGCGTAAATGCTAACTGGCTGTTCTTTCTCGTATACGGTGTCATAGGCGCTGTACTTACGGAGTTTGGCGACTTGGTTGAAAGCAGTATCAAGCGTAGCGTTAACATCAAGGATATGGGTAGGGTCATCCCGGGACACGGCGGCATACTTGACCGCTTTGACGGAGTGCTATTCGTCGTGTTTGCGACATATATATATTTCAACGTATTCCTTGTATACGGTTAAATAGTATGAACAGAATATCTATAATAGGAAGTACGGGCTCGATAGGGAGACAAACGCTTGACGTAATAAGGCGTCATTCCGATAAGTTTCAAGTCGTTGCACTTGCTTCAAACAACAACAAAAGCCTTTTACAGTCTCAGTCGCAGGAGTTTTCCGTAAGTAACCTGGGACTGTTTTCCAAAGATGGGGAAAGCTGCTACAAGCTTGCCTCGCTCGACTGCATTGACACCGTAGTTATAGCGGCGTCAGGGCTTGCGGCGTTCCCGTATCTTATTGAGGCGATAAAGTCAGGGAAGCGTATAGCGCTTGCCAATAAAGAGTGCGTTGTAGCGGCGTGGGAGCTTTTAACTCCGCTTATAGAAAAAAGCGGTGCAACGGTATATCCCGTCGATAGCGAGCATAGCGCAGTCTGGCAGTCTTTATTTTCAGGAAGAAGAGAGGACGTCAAACGAATCATATTGACTGCAAGCGGCGGTCCGTTTTTCGGCAAAAAGAGTGAAGATCTTAAAAACGTTTCGGTTGCGGATGCCCTCGATCATCCGACCTGGAAGATGGGTAAAAAAATAACGGTCGATTCTGCGACTATGATGAATAAGGGATTAGAGGTCATCGAGGCGTGCAAGTTGTTCGGCGTTACCGAAAAAGAGGTTGATGTCGTCGTGCATAGGGAGAGCATAGTGCATTCGCTCGTAGAATATAACGATAACGCAGTTGTATGCGAGATGTCCTACCCGACGATGGAAATACCTATTCAGCTTGCATTGTCCTACCCAGAACGGCTCGATACCGGCGTTAGTGGGTTGGATCTTGGACAATTGGGGAAGCTGTCCTTTTATCCGCTTGACAACGAGACCTTTCCTTTTGTACATTTAGCTCGCAAGGCGTATAACGACGGCGGTTTTTATCCGCTAGCGTATTCGTCGGCGGACGAGGTGGCGGTCGATGCGTTTTTGAACGGTAAAATCAGCTTTACGGATATTTACGACGTCGTTGAAAATACTATGCATAAGGCAACGCTTCCAAAGTTTTCGTTAGAGAACGTTGCGGATGCAGATAAAATAGTAAGGAAAACTGCGAGGGACGTGATTTCAGGTTATGATAATAAATAGTCTTGCGACAATTTCATCGGTGTTTAGCTCGGTTCTTTATGCAGTCGAGGCTTTAGCGGTTTTGCTTTTCATGGTAACCATCCATGAATTCGGGCATTACGTTGCAGGCAAGAAGCTCGGATTTAAGATAAACGAGTTCGCTATAGGCTTCGGTCCTGCGATATTCAAGCGCGAGATGAAAAGCGGTGAGTTGTTTTCCGTAAGAGCGTTGCCGCTTGGAGGCTATTGCGCATTCGAGGGTGAAGACGAGGAATCTGCAAGCGAAAAGTCCTTTGAAAAGCAAGCGCCTTGGAAGCGAATAATAGTGCTTCTTACAGGCGCATTTATGAACTTTTTCGTAACGGTGCTTATAGTGATAGTAACTTATACCGCATCAGGACAGTACGTCTTTACCGTCGGGAGAGTTCTTCCCAACGACGTTGGAGAGACAACGTCGCAAGAGTATATATTGCACGAAAACGACATTATTTTAGCAGTAAACGGGTACGACATCTATATGCCCACCGAGCTTACGAATGCACTAAAAATAGCTGCTGAGACCCCTGAAAAGCCCGTTTCGCTCGAGATAGTAAGAAACGGAGAGAGAATTACGGTCGAGGCGAAGATAAGGAATTACGTTCTGAGCTACGAGGATGATGACGGTAAAACTGTTGAGACTCACGCAACCGGTCTTGGCATAATACAAAGCTCGTCGCTGTATAGGTTCGGCTTTTTCGAGAGCATAAAGCGAGCTAACGTCTATTGCTTTAAGATGGCAGGAGAGGTGTTATCCGTTATCGGTCAGCTCTTTACGGGCAAAATATCGCTCGATTCCCTTTCCGGTCCCGTTTCGACGATAACTATCACTGCAGAGATAGCGTCCTACGGTTTCAGACAGCTTCTTGAGATAATAACGCTCATTGGCGTCAATCTTGCGGTATTCAACCTATTACCCATTCCTGCGCTTGACGGATGTAAGGTACTTTTTACCGTCATTGAGTGGATAAGGGGCAAAGCAATAAACAAAAAGATAGAGGGTATAGTTAACTTCGCAGGCTTCGTATTTTTGATCGGCTTTGCGATAATAGTAGACCTAATAAAAGTTATATGAAAAAATGCGTCAAGGTCAAAAACGTAATAATAGGCGGCGGTGATATAGCCGTTCAGACGATGCTTTCGTCAAAGACAACGGACGTTGAGAGGTGCGTTGATGATATCGCAATGCTCAAAAGTGAGGGTTGCGATATAGTGCGCCTTGCCGTTTCTACAAAGGGAGAAGCGGAGGCTTTGAAGCGTATATGCGAAAGAGCAGTTTTACCCGTTGTTTCCGACATACAATTTGACTACGAGCTTGCTATAAAGTCCATAGAGGCAGGTGCTTCTAAGATTAGGATAAATCCCTGCTATATCGGCGGAGAGGATCATATAAAAGCCGTTTGCGACGCCGCAAAGGCAAATAACGTGCCGATAAGGGTGGGTGTCAATATGGGTAGCCTTGAAAATGAGGCTGAGAAAAAGTTTGGAAGAACTGCGCAAGGGCTTGCTCATTCTGCGATAAACTGTGCGAGAATGCTGGAACGCAACGGGTTTGACGACATAGTGCTGTCTGTTAAGTCAAGTAGCGTGCCTGAAATGGTCAAAGCGTGTAGACTAATTGACGAGCTTACGGATTATCCTCAGCATATAGGAGTAACGGAGGCAGGCACAAAGGCGTTTGGGGACATAAAAAACGCTATAGGCATAGGAAGTCTTCTTCTTGACGGCATAGGAGATACGATAAGGGTCTCCCTTTCCGCACCGCCTGTCGAAGAAGTGAGAAGCGCAATGAGAATATTGCGTGCACTTGATTTAAAAAGCGGCGTAAAGGTGGTATCTTGTCCGACGTGTAGCCGTTGCGATTACGACCTTTTCTCTCTTGCCAAAGAGATAGAGGACAAGACCTTCTCGATGAATGGCAACTTAAAGATAGCCGTAATGGGATGCGTCGTTAACGGAATAGGAGAAGGCAAGGATGCCGACATTGGCTTGGTCGGCGGCAAAGAAGGCTTTGTGGTGATAAAAAAGGGCGAGGTCGTCGCCAAACTTCCCAAAGAGGGATATAAAGAGCGTTTTATTGCAATGGTAGAGGAGGAGATAGATGCAAAATCTCGAGCTTGAAAACATCATATTGGAATGTTATCCCATGCTTGGAGAGGTTCGCTTGCATGATTTTTCCTACTCGAAGTCTGAGAAGAGATTTTTCGTACATATTCTCGTAAGAGAGTACGCCGACGTCGAGGAAGGCTTAAAAGCGTTGCTTGAAATGGAACTCGATTCTGCAGTAGACGTCAAGATCACCAAGGCGTATTGCGACGAGGATTACATAAGAACGAGGGTCTCGAGGTTTTTTGCACAAAACGGCGGCTATTTGCGCCCTGCGCTCAGCAGGCTCGATTACGACGTTGAAAAAGTAGGAGATAACGGCTATAAGCTGATATTTTACGGCGGCAAAAATTTCTGCGGCTATATGGACGGTGCGCTCAAAGACAGTTTGCTTAAATATTTCCACCGTTGTTTCCTTGAAGAGTTTGCCGTAGAAACTATTGAGATCGCCGAGGAGAAAAAGCACGTCGAGGAGGCAAAAACCGAGCTTCGTGCAATCGAAGTAACGGATAGGGCTATGTTTATCGGGAAGCCCTGCACGGAAAGACCGGGATTTATCATGGACATAAACGGCGAGTATACAGAGGCTGTTCTTGCCGGTAGGATAACAAACCTTACCGAACGCACGAAGAAAAATCCACCCAAGGAGAATGCAAGGAATAAGAACCCTGTGTACTTCACGTTCAATGTTATAGATCCGTCGGGCAGTTTCCCTTGCATTATGTTCCCGTCGATCGGAAATACTCCCCTAGTCAAGGCGGAATTGAGCGGCAAGGAGTGTGTTTTGACCGGCAAGATCGCAAGAGACATGTACGGCGAGCTTAAGATGACGGTAAACACCATCACTCTTTGCAGAATTTTGACGAAAGAACCGCCAAAGGACGACAAGATCAAGGAAGAACCGATATATTACACCAACGTTTTCCCCGAACCGCTCGTTGTTTATGAGCAATCCGATATGTTGGAAAAACGCAAACAGCGAGATATATCAAAGCTTATCGGCAAGACGATAGTAACGTTCGACTTAGAAACTACGGGACTTAATGCCGATAAGGATAGGATAATCGAGATAGGTGCTGCGAAGCTCGTAGACGGGGAGTTCACTGAGAAGTTTAAGACCTTCATAGATCCCGGAATGCACATTCCCGACGGGGCGACAAAGGTAAATAATATCACGGACGAAATGGTTAAGAACGCCCCGAAGATAGAGGCTGTTATGGCAGATTTTTATAAGTTCTGCTACGGCGCAATACTCTGCGGTCATAACGTAAGAGGATTCGACGTGAGGTTCTTGAATAACGAGGCAAAAAGGTGCGGATACATATTTACTAACGAGCTGATAGATACTCTCGAGCTTTCGGAAAAATATGTCAAGGATGTACGAAACAACAAGCTTGGTACACTTTGTGCAAGGTTCGGCGTTGTCAACGAGAATGCGCATAGGGCTTACGAGGATGCAATTTCGACTGCAAGAGTGCTTATCGGCATGCTTGACGAGTATAAAGACATTCAAATATAAGCGGTTTTGTGCGAGAATGCTTAAAAATGCTTGCAAAAGCGCAAAATATGTGTTAAGATAATTATGCTTGAATAAGGAATTTGAAGAGCGGGCTTGCAAAGAGCCCGCTTCTTTGATGCAAGGAGTAAAATGTCAAAAGTTTGCGATATCGCAGTCAATGCGATAAAACCCACTCTCGACGCTATGGGCGTTGAGATAGTCGATACGGAATACAAAAAAGGGCTCAAAGGAGAGCTCCCTACGCTTTGGATATATATCTACCATGAAAACGGCGTAGATCTCGATCTGCTTGAAAAGGTGCATAGGACTATCGATCCGATTCTTGACGAGGCAGACCCGACGGGTAATGCGCCGTATAACCTCAACGTATCGAGCCCCGGACTTGACAGACCGTTCAAGACGGATAGAGATTTTGAAAGAAATCTTGGCAAAGAGGTCGAAGTCAGGCTATATAAAAACGTCGACGGCAAAAAGTACTTTGAGGGCGTGCTTACGGGCTTTTCAAAGGAAAATATCGATGTTGAGGTCGGAGGGAAGACCATTTCGTTTTTAAGACAAGATATCGCAAAGGTATCGCAGCTCATAAAATTTGAATAATATGGAGGTATCCTACATTGGAAAATAAAGATTTCTTTTCTGCGCTCGATGCGTTGGAACTTGAAAAAGGCATAAGCAAGGAGATGTTTGTCAAGACGCTTGAGACGGCTCTCGTATCGGCATACAAGAAGCATACGGGAACGTCTGCGGCTATATCCGTCAAGCTTAATCCCGAAAAGGCAACGATAAAAATTTATGCGACGAAGCTCGTAGTCGAAGAGGTCGGAGACGAAGAAAACGAGATCTCTTTGGAGGACGCTTTGAAAGAAAAGAAAAATATCAAGGTCGGGGAAGAGCTCGTTACTGAGGTAAAGCCCAAGGATTTCGGCAGAATAGCTGCTCAGACTGCTAAGCAAGTTATCATCCAGAAGCTCCGTGAGTTTGAAAGAGACGCTGCGATGAACGAATTTACCGAGAAAGAGAGCGAGATCCTGACAGGAATAGTAAGAAGAGTTGACGGACAGACGTATTACTTGGATCTTGGTAAAGGCGCAGTAGAGGGCGTCTTGATGCCTCAGGATCAGATAAAGACCGAGCATTTGAGACTTAACGACAGAATAAAGGTATTCGTAAAGAAAGTTCGCTCTACTCCTAACGGTCCTCAGGTCATCGTTTCGAGAACGAGTACAGGACTCGTAAAGAAATTCTTTGAGAACGAAGTCCCCGAGATAAGACAGGGACTTGTACAGATAAAGGCTATCGCAAGAGAGGCCGGTCAAAGAAGCAAGGTCGCTATATATTCTTCCGATGAGAGCATCGATCCGGTAGGTGCATGCGTAGGTACGAAGGGTGTCAGAGTCAATGCAATAGTAAACGAGCTTAACGGCGAGAAGCTTGACATAATCCCTTGGTGCGAAGATCCGTTGGAGTTTATCGCAAGAAGCCTTTCTCCAGCTGAGGTAAAGTACGTTGAGGGTAACGAGGAAGAGAAAAAGGCTAAGGTCGTCGTAGCTGACGACAAACTCTCGCTCGCTATCGGCAAGGAAGGTCAGAACGCAAGACTTGCGGCAAGACTTACCGGCTGGAAGATAGACGTAAAATCGCAGTCTGCGTTTGAGAAAGAAAACAGAGAAGCTGAAGACGATCTCGACGAATTGATGGGACTCGATCTTGGAGATATAGCGGAAGATAATGAAGAAAATTCCTGAAAGAACATGTATAGCGTGTCGTAGCGTAAAGCCGAAGAACGAGCTAATCCGCATCGTCAGGACTCCTGACGGCAAGGTAACGATAGACCTGAGCGGCAAGGCGGCGGGCAGAGGCGCGTATATATGCGACGACGAAGCGTGCATAAAAAAGTGCATGAAACAAAAGCCACTCGGCAAAGTATTCAAGGTCGAGGTCGGCGCAGAAGTATATGACGGTCTTTTGGAGGAATACGTTGCAAAGAAGCAAGGTTGAAACGTTTATAGGCTTTTCGATAAGAGCGAGAAAGGTCGTGTCGGGCACTAATTCCGTCGAGGCAACGAGAAAGATAAATAGCCTTTATCTATGCCATACGGCGAGCGACAATGCAAAAAAGATCGCAATGTCGAAAGCAAAAAAATGTAACGTACCGCTCGTTCTTGTCAAAGGAAAGAGCGTGGAGGAAATATTGAATAAGGAAAATTGTAAAATGTTTGCTATAACGGACGAAGCGTTAAGCAATGCAGTTATCTCGAATTTAGACGAAAACTACGAAATAATCTTCAGAGGTGAAAATTAAATGGCAGAAACAAAGAAATCGACAACCAATTTTGAAAATATCAAACAGTTGAGCCAAACCGTTTCGAGCGGTGATTTGATGGGCATCTCGAAGAAGGCTAAGGAGCTCCACAGAATGAGCGGTCAGCTTCTCGACAACGCTCGCTCCATAGCAAGTGGAATAGCAAATAAGAGCGAGGAACAGGTGGCTTCTGAAACTGTTACCGTTGTAACCGAAGCTGTCGTTGAGACGAAAAAGCCTGAGGTCGTCAAGGAAGAGACGAAGAAAGCCGAAGAGCCTATCGTTGAAGAAAAAGTTGTTGCTAAGGAAGAAATTCCTGTAGTAAAAGAAGAGCCTGAGGCGGAGTTAGTCCCCGAGGTCAAAAAAGAGACTCAAAAGCCAGTAGAAGAGCCCAAATCGGAAGAAAAGGCCGAAGTAAAAGTAGCGGCAAAGACCGAAGAAGTCAAGCCCGAGCCCAAGGCAGAAGCTCCAAAAAAGAGAGAGATGTCTCAGGCTGAAAAGGACGCTATCGCTCGTGCGATCGAGAGAGACAGACTTTGGAAGCAGAAAAACGCAGAGGCAAAGGCGGCAGAGGGCGGAAACGTAAGACGTTTTGACAACAGAGGTAATAACCGTCCGCAGGGAACGAGAACGTTCGGCGAAAGACCTAACGGAAAGAACGGACAAAAGCCAATGGCAGGTAAGTTCGACAAGGACGGCGATAATGCCAATACCCGTCCGCAGGTAAAGAAGACTGTTAAGCCTTCAGTTGCTCCTGCGTTCGTACCGCCTACGACAAATAAGAACTTCGCAAACAAGAAGAAAGATAAGCCTTCGGACGATAACAAGAAGGCAATGAATAAGAGAACGCTCATCAGAAAGGGCTTTATTACTGAGGGTGGCGAAGACTTCGACGAGAGAATGGGTAGCCACAAGATCCGCCCGAGAAAGGCCAAGGAGACCGCTGTCGTTCAGAAAGCCGCTCCCATCAAGATCGAGCACGCAGTCGTTACGACCGACGTGATCCCTATCAAGTCGTTGTCCGAGAAGATCGGAATAACGGCAACGGAGATAACGAAGAAGCTTTTCAGCGAGGGCCAGCTCAAAACTATCAACGATTCGATAGATTTCACGACTGCCGAGTATATCGCTATGGAATACGGCGTAACGCTCGAATATAAGCCCGAGGTTACGGCTGAAGAAGAACTTTTCAGCGACGTTGCGGACGACGAGAGCACTCTCGTTACTCGTCCTCCCGTCGTTACCGTTATGGGACACGTCGACCACGGTAAAACTTCCTTGCTTGACGCTATCAAGAACTCTCAGGTAACGGCAACCGAGGCAGGCGGAATCACACAGCACATCGGTGCGTATTCAGTTGAGATAAACGGCAGAAAGATCACATTCATCGACACTCCCGGACACGAAGCGTTCACGGCAATGAGAATGAGAGGTGCACAGATAACGGATATCGCTATTCTGGTAGTTGCCGCAGACGACGGCGTTATGCCGCAGACGGCAGAGGCGATAAACCATATCAAGGCGGCAGGCGTCGAAATGATCGTTGCCATCAACAAGATGGATAAGCCGACTGCAGACAAGAACAGGATCATGCAGCAGCTCGTTGATTATGAGGTGCTCTCCGAGGAGTGGGGCGGCAATACGATAATGGTTCCCGTTTCCGCGAAGACCAAGGAAGGCATTAACGACCTCTTAGAGGCGATACTTACCGTTGCTGACGTCAAGGAACTCAAGGCAAATCCGAATAGAAAGGCTTCGGGTATCGTCGTTGAGGCTCAGCTTGACAAGGGCAAAGGTCCTATGGCAACTGTACTCGTACAGAACGGTACGCTCAAAGTCGGCGACACGGTAATTTCCGGTTTGGCGGCAGGTAAGATAAGAGCTATGATGGACGACAAGGGAAGAAAAGTCGCTTCCGCAGGCCCGTCCAGCGCAGTTTCCGTACTCGGACTTTCTGAAGTCCCCGAGGCAGGCGATAGAATAATTGCAGTTTCCGACGACAAGCTTTCGAGAGCGGTAATCGCCGAGAGAGAGACGAGAAGAAAGGAAGAGATGATGAAACAGCAGGGTGCTGTTTCGCTCGAAGACCTGGCAAGACGCTTGAAAGAAGGTCAGCTTAAGGGACTTAACCTTATCATCAAAGCGGACGTTCAGGGCTCTTATGAGGCTGTAAAGCAGGCTCTCTTGAAGCTTTCAAACGACGAAGTATCCGTAAAGGTCATCCACGGTGGCGTAGGTGCGATTAACGAATCCGACGTTATGCTCGCATCGACCTCGTCTGCGATAATAATCGGCTTCAACGTACGCCCCGACGCAAAGACCAAAGCTATGGCAGAGCGTGATAAAGTCGAGATCAAGACTTATAGAATAATCTATGACGCTATCGACGATATCTCTGCGGCGTTAAAGGGTATGCTTGCGCCCAAGTTCAACGAAGTATTCTTAGGAAGTATCGAGGTAAGAGACGTCTTCAAGATAACAGGCGTAGGAACGATCGCAGGCGGTTACGTAATCGAGGGCAAGATCTTGAGAAATTCCAAAGCGAAGCTCGTCCGTCAGGGTATCATCATCCACGAGGGTAACATCTCGTCGCTCAAACGCTTTAAGGACGACGTTAAGGAAGTTCAGCAGGGTTACGAGTGCGGTATCGGTCTTGAAAACTATAACGACATCAAGGTCGGCGACGTAATCGAAGTTTCCGTAATGGAAGAAGTAAAGGCGTAATATATGAATAAAAGAATGCAGATGGTCGGAGGGGAGATAAAAAGAGTACTCTCCGACTCTTTGAGAAAAATAAAAGACCCCGATTTTACCGAGATAACCTCTATACTTGAAGTATCAACGACTTCAGACCTCGACTTTGCGTACGTCGTGCTGTCGATATATTCAAACGACGAAGAAAAACGCAAAAAGACCTTTGACGCAGTAGTCAAGGCAGGCGGCTTTTTGAGGCACGAGGTTGCGACGAATATGAAGATAAGGAAAGCTCCGAAGCTTGTATTCTCGCTTGATGAATCGGCAAAGTACAGCGCACATATCAACTCCATTTTGGAGACGCTCGATATAAGCAAAGAGGAAGAGCAGTGATAGACTTAAAAGAGCTGGCAAAATTTAATAATATCGCAATAGCGATACACACTCGTCCCGACGGAGACGCAATAGGGTCTTCGTCTGCGCTTTCGAAGGGCTTTGAGGCGTTAGGCAGGCGAGTAGACTTGCTGTGCGATTGCGATGTCCCGAAAAAGCTTAGATTTCTGAGCGGAGTGGGAGAATATAAGAAAACGACAGACGTGAAATACGACCTTGTCGTTTTTTGCGATTGCGGAGACGAAACGAGGATAGGAAATATCGATCTTGATCTTAGAGGAGCTAAGATCGCAATAATAGACCACCATGCGACGCAAACAAAGCGTGGGGATTTTAACTTAATCTGTCCGCAGGTATCGTCTGCAAGCGAATTGGTATTAGAGATCTTAGAGAAAAACGGCATAGAGATAACCAAGGCTATGGCGGATCTCATGTATACGGGGCTTATGACCGATACGGGCAATTTTTGCCACACGAACGTTACGCAGAAGACCTTTGAGAATGCGGCAAGATTAGTTGGATACGGCGCAGAGCCTAACCTTCTTTCAGGTAGGATATTCAAGCTCCTTGAGGGAAATAAATATAAGCTCCTTGCGAACGCATTGATGGCTACGAGGCTTCTGGATGACGGAAGGATAGCGTACATCTACATTTCAAAGGATATGCTTGAAAAGTGCGGCTGTGCCATAACGGAGACCGAGGGAATAATAGATTCCGCACTCTCTATCGAGGGAGTACAGATAGCGGCTGTTATGACGGACGGTGTCAAGAGTGGCTCGTACAAGATATCACTTCGCTCTATCGCAGGAATAGACGTTTCTCGTGCGGCGGAGACTGTTGGCGGCGGCGGACACAAGCAAGCGTCCGGCTGTATGCTCTTTGGCGAGTATTACGACGTAGAGGAAAGGCTGATAAGCCTTTTGAAGAAATACACCATATGAACAGCGGAGTAATAAATTTCTTGAAGCCCGTCGGTATGACCTCGTCCGATGCAGTCGGCATAGTGAAAAAAGCCACGGGAATAAAAAGAGTCGGGCATTTAGGGACGTTAGATCCTCTTGCATCCGGTGTTTTGCCGATAGCGTTCGGTAAAGCCACCAGACTTTTCGACGTGTTTTTGAAGAAAAAGAAGACGTATATAGCATTTTTTGATTTTTCTTATACGACTGATACGCTCGATAACGACGGCGTAGTAACAGAAAGAACGGACAAGATAGTTAGTGAATGCGATATTGAGCGAGTTTTGCCGCAATTTATAGGGAAAATAAGTCAGCTTCCCCCAAAGTATTCTGCAAAGAATATTGACGGCAAAAGGGCGTATGACTTGGCAAGAAGCGGCAAGGACTTTGACCTTAAAGCGAGCGAGATAGAAATATTTGATCTCAAACTTCTGAAAAAAGAAGGCGATTCGTTCGTTTTTGAGATAGAATGCTCGGCAGGGACGTATATCAGGTCGATAGCAAGGGACTTGGGCAAGGCACTTGGAGCGTGTGGCACTATGACTGCGCTCATAAGAACTCAAAGCGGTAGATTTACTGCAGAGAATGCGGTAACAAAAGACGAGCTAAGAGATGACGTTGGAGCGTGTGTTATTACGGCGGAAGAAGCGTTATCGGAGTATGAGAGCGTTTATTTTGACGGAGAAGAGGCGACAAAGCTCAAAAACGGAGTTAAGATAAGGACGACTGAAAAGGACGGAACGTACAGATCGTATCTCGACGGCAGGTTTGACGGTTTAATAGAGATAACGGGCGGAGAAACGTCAAAAAGAGTTGTTATAGATGATTAGGATAACCTACGGACAAAAAACAGAATATAAATTGAGCGTTGCACTCGGCTTTTTCGATTGCTTGCACGTCGGGCATATGGCTCTTATCAACGAGGCGAAAAAATACGGAAACGCCGCGGTTTTTACCTTTACTAACGACATATCTCCGTATTTATCCGGCAAAGACGGGTACGTATACACCTTTGAGGAAAGGTGTAAAAGGCTTGAAAGACATGACGTTTTTGCCGTTATTTCGGCAAGATTCGACGAGGATTTTATGAAAACTTCGCCGCAAGACTTCCTCGATGCGATATTAAAAACTGCTGATATCTCGACGGTCGTTTGTGGAGAAGATTACACGTTCGGTGCAGGCGGAAAGGGCGACGTTGCGTTTTTGAGAGAGCATTGCGAAAAAGAGGGAATAGGGCTTGTCATCGTACCAAAAGTTTGCGTCGACGGTGAGGTCGTATCGACGACGTTGGCAAAAAAATGCCTCAAAAACGGCGATTTAGAGCGTTTGAACAGGCTTTTAAGCGCAAATTACTCTGTCGACGGAGTGGTTGAAAAGGGCGAGCAGAACGGTTCTAAAATAGGTTTCCCTACCGCTAATATCGAGCTTTCGGAAGGACAAACGAGGCTTAAAGAGGGCGTTTACGGCGGGTACGTGCTGTTTGACGGTGCAAGGCATAAAGCGATAATAAACGCAGGTGCAAGACCTACGTTGTCGTCTTACAAGTACAAAATAGAGTGCCATATGGATGGTGCGTTCACTCCGCTTTACGGGAAGTCCGTTGAGGTGGAATTTGCGTTCAAGATAAGGGACGTGAGAAAATTTAAGAGCTTAGATGAGCTCAAAGTCCAGCTAAATAAGGACAGTAAAAATTTTGAGAGGTTATGACTTTATGAGAATAGGACCGTCGGGAAATTCTGAAGAATTTTACGCTCAGGGATTCAAAAATACAGAGGATGAGCCGAAATGGCTGAAAGAAACGTTAGGGCTAAACGCATACGAGTATTCGTTCGGAAGAGGCGTCAATATGAGCCATGAAAAGGCTGAGAAGATAAGAGTCGAAGCAGAGAAGTATGACGTTCTTATTTCGGGCCATGCTCCGTATTTTATCAATCTTGCCAACCTTGATGACGGAATGCTTGAAAAGTCGTATACGTACGTTACCTCGACTGCCGAGATGACGAGGTCTATGGGCGGCGAGAGGGTAATATTCCACCCGGCTGCACAAGGTAAGCTCGAACGTGCGGACGCGGTAGCAAGAACGGTGGATAACGCAAAGAGGCTTCTTGATAAAATTATGGAAAGAGGGTACGGCGACATGACGTTTTGTCCCGAGACAATGGGGAAGATCCGTCAGATAGGTGATACTACCGAGGTGCTTCAGATATGCAAGCTTTGGGATAACTTCATTCCGTGCATAGATTTCGGACATCTTAACGCAAGAACGCAAGGCTCGCTTAAAACGGTCAACGACTTCAAGGATATACTCAACGAGATAGTAGATACTATAGGTGAGCGCGGGAAGAGACTTCACGTACACTTTTCAAAGATAATGTACGGTAACAGCGGCGAGATAAAGCACCTTAATTTTGACGACGAGGTATACGGTCCCAACCCCGAACTTTTCGCCGAAGCGATCGTTTCGCTCGGTTTTGAGCCTACAATTATATGCGAATCTGCAGGACATCAGGCATTTGATGCGAAAAGTATGAGGGAAATGATTGAAAAACTTCAAGGAATGTGATATACTTACTAAGTTAAAGGAAGTTTTTTATATGAATATCAACAAATTAACTTATGAGGACGTAGACGGCTATATCGTCTTGTCGGAATTTAACAGGTACTATTTCACCGACTTCCATTCGTCGTTCGGCATCCTTATCGCAACGAAGGATAAGGGCTATTACATAACGGACAACCGTTACGGCGAGGTATGCAGAGCACATTTTGCAGGCACTGAGGTCGAAGCGCTTATCGCAACGTCCGGGAAAGACGCTTACGACATTGCAAAGAAGATAGTGTCGGACAACGGAATAAAAACGCTCGGCTTCGAGGACGTTATGAGTGTCAGGGAGTTTGAAGAGCTCAAAGAGCAGATCCCTGCAATGTACGTTGCAAAGGGCGTGTACTTCGAGATACTTCGTTCGATAAAGACGGACGAAGAGGTCGAGAAGATAGCTACCATCATGGAGATCTCGTCAAGAGCGTTTGAAAAGGCGCTTTCGAGCTTCAAGGTCGGTATGACGGAAAAAGAGCTTTGCGCAGAGCTTAACTACCAGATATATAACCTCGGCGCAGATTCTCTTGCATTCGAGACGATAGTTGCAAGCGGAACGAACGGAAGCAAGCCTCACGCAGTGCCTTCCGATAAGAGGGTCGAAAAAGGCGAGATGGTAACGTTCGACTTCGGCGGAAGATTGAACGGCTACTGTGCGGATATTACGAGAACGATAGCATTCGGCAAAATATCCGACGAGCAGGAAAAACTCTATAACACCGTCAAGGAAGCACAGCTCATCGGACTTTCTGCAGTAAAAGTAGGTGCTATGGGCTGCGAGATAGACGGCATTGTAAGGGAGTTTTTCAAGTCCAAGGGTCTTGATAAGTACTTCATCCACTCGTTGGGACACGGCGTCGGCGTAGAGATACACGAGCAACCGAGACTTGCAAACGGCTGTAAGACGGAGCTTTGCGAGAACATGATAGTAACGGTCGAGCCGGGACTATATATCCCCGATAAGTACGGCGTCAGGATCGAAGACACAGTATGCGTAGGTAAAAACGGAATCAGAAACCTTGCAAAGATCAGCAAGGAACTCATCACAATAAAAGCATAATAATTGGAGGAATATTTATGATAGTAGCAGGCGATTTCAGAAAAGGATCAACATTTGAGATGGACGGCAAGGTTTATACCGTAGTCGAGTTTCAGCACGTTAAACCCGGCAAGGGCGCAGCATTCGTAAGAACGAAGATCAGAGACGTTATCAACGGCGGCGTAATCGAAATTACGTTCAACCCTTCCGATAAATATCCCGTTGCAAGAATTGATACGAGAAAGTACGAGTATCTTTATTTCGACGGCGAGTTCTACGTATTCATGGAACCCGAGACCTACGAGCAGGTAACGCTTTCGTCCGACGTAGTAGGCGACGCTTTGAAGTTCTTGAAAGAGAACGATCAGGTTACCTTGAAGTTCTACAACGGTTCGGCATTCTCTTGCGAGCCCGAGAACTTCGTAACCCTCAAGATAACGAGCGCAGAGCCCGGCGTAGTAGGAAACACTGCAACCAACGTTATGAAGAACGCAGTCGTTGAGACGGGAGCTTCCATCATGGTTCCTATGTTCGTTAACGAAGGCGACACGATAAGAGTCGATACGAGAACGGGCGAATACATGGAGCGTGTTAAAGCGTAATATTTATTGAAATTAAAAATCAGATCCGGCACATTACCGTCGGATCTTTTTTTACATTGCGATAACTTGGAAAATAGCTATTGACTGTTGCTCGAATGAGAGTTATAATACTCTATATGAAGCAAGGCTTTATCTTGCGATAAAGCCTTTACAATGCCCGTCGGCATTGTGTAAAACTATGTAAGCGGCTAAAAAAATAGCCAACGGAGAAAAACATGAACGAATTGGTATACGGTCTTTATAAAAACGACGTAGACGATGGATTGAGGAGCATTGCGGACTACGCGGTGAAAGAGTTGTTCGGAAAAGAAAAAACGGCGGCGGTGTCGCTCGAACTTTCCTTGGACGAATCTGAATATCCCACAAAGCTTAGCGATGAGTATATAGCGGAGCTTAAAGGCATAGTCGGCGATGAAAATGTTTCGACGCTTGCTTGCGATAGAGTGGCAGTATCGTTTTCAAGGCGTGCTATCGACGTGATGACGTTGCAAGGCGGAAAGCTCGACGAGATATGCGATGTTGTGGTATATCCGTCAGAATTGACCGAGATAGAGGGAGTGGTTAGCTATTGCGACGAGAAAGGCATTTCGCTTTACGTTTACGACGGCTCGTACGACGAGCGTGACGAGATAATAAATAGCGGTAGCGTGTGCATTGACCTCAGGCGCAATTATAACAGAGTAGTCCGCTTCAATGAAATAGATAAGACGATAACGGTAGAAGCCGGCATGAGCATGGTGCGTTTGCAGGATATTTTGGTCCACGGACGTAAATATTTCAAGTCGCTTGGCGGTTATACTTTATCACGCTTCCCCGTTGATTTTGCGTATGCATCCGTTTGCGACGTAGCGTTGTCGGATTACTCGGGAGATATTATCGAAAGCCAAAGCGGCATTGAACTTGGCTACAGCGAGCTGTATGTTCCTACCGAGGTAACGTTCCGCATATCCCGTTGCATTTATGAGAACAGAAAGCCGTTTGCGTACCTATATAATGCGTTTGACGAGGCAACCTTTGCAGCAAGGACGATAAGGCAAAACGAGTGCGGAAGTGCTGCTACCGTATTTGCGTACGACGAGATCGCTACTAACCTTATTTTCAAGGCGGTTGGCAAGGCATGCAAAAAGGGACAATGCCTCTTGTTCGGTTATGCCGACGGCGAGAAAAAATATTGTGCGGAAATTGCGAAACGAGCGACGGCGTATGCCGAAAAGCTTGGCGGTGAGCGCGTAGATGGCGATTTTTCTTGCCTTCTTGCGACAAACTCAAAGCTCTTGCCCTTCCGCGATGCATTGCTTGAAAAGAACGTAGTGCTTGACGCAGTCAGCTTGCCGATAAAGTGGTCGAAGCTTGAAGAAACAAGGCGTGAGCTTTTGGATTCTTATGAGGGCGTTTCGGATACGAAGGTAATAACGGCGCTTAGTCAATGCGAGGATAATGAAGGTATACTTTCCGTACTGTTCATTACCGATAACGATGCTGATGACGAAGCGGTGGAATAAAAAATAGATAATAAAACGGCGGACGGAAGTGAATTTCCCGTCCGTTTTCGTTTTAAGCTCTTTCATTTCAGAGAAAAACTTTATTTAATTATTAATTATATTAACAATTTTATAAAAAAATATCGGTTCACTCTTGAAATGGTGGATTTTATATGTTATGATGTACTAAGAAATAAGCATTTATTTTTTGCGACACATCGCAAAACAAGGAGGAAAATGATGCAAAAGGAAAACACAACGCCTCGTCCGTTCGGTATAAGGGACAAATTGTCTTACGCTGCGGGCGACTGTGCATGTAATTTCAGCTTCGCGTTAAAGAGCTACCTATTCTTGTTCTATACGCAGTTTATCGGCTTGCCCGTTACGGTATGGTCGATAATAATTTTGGTAGCGCAGATATGGGACGCTATCAACGATCCTATCGTAGGCTCGCTCGTTGATGCAATAAAGCCCGGCAAGCGCGGCAAATATAATAGCTGGATATTCTACGGCTCAATCATACTTTTGGTATCGGGCGCAGGACTGTTCATTCCTATTCCTAACGCTCCTATGTGGGTAAAGATCGTCGTTGCGTCGCTCGGCTACTTCTTGTGGGATCTTTCCTACACGATGGTAAACGTACCTTACGGAACGATGGCAGGTGTCATCACCTCCGACTCGACGGAAAGAGCAGAGCTTTCGACTTGGAGAACGATAGGATCTATGGTTCCTAACTTCCTGTTGATGGTATTGATCCCGATCATCGTATACGATGAAAACAACAAGCTCCTCGGCGACAGAGTATTCTTCGTAGCGCTCATTTTCGGCGTACTTGCGTTCTTCCTCTTCCAGTGGATGATGAAGACAACGGTCATCAGAGTTGAGATGCCCGATACGTCCAAGCAGGCAAAGAAGAAATTCAATTACGGCAGAGCGATAGCTCACTTCTTCAAGAACCGTTCCATCGTTGGCGTAACGCTCGCAGGTATGGTCATGTTCATCGTATTCAACGGCATGACGGCGGCAAACGCAGTTTTGGTACAGTCTTACTTCAAGGCTTCTCAGATCTCCGGACTTATGAATATGATAACGGTAATTCCTTACGTTATCTGCATATTCATCACGAAGCCCTTGGTTAAGAAGTTCGGTAAGCAGGACGCTTCCGCATATCCTATTCTTCTCGGCGTAGTAGGCGCAATCGTAATGCTCGTTTACGATCCCCCGATGAATATCACAGGCTATATCATCTGGCAGTGCTTGGTATTCTTGGTATCGTTGGGATACTCCGTATTCTCCTTCACGACGTGGGCAATGGTAGCAGACGCTATCGACTATAACGAGTGGAAGACAGGAGAAAGAGACGAGGGTACGACGTATGGTATCTTCACTTTCGGAAGAAAGCTCGCTCAGGGTATCGGCGCAAGTGCTATAGGCTTACTTCTCATCGCAGTAGGTTACGTAGAGGCTACCGCAGAAGTTCAGACGGTAGAGGTTGCTCACAATATCAAGAACCTCGTCGCAGGACTTTATCTCGGCGGAATGGTTTTGATGTTCCTTTGCTTGAAGTTCATGTATAACATCGACAAGAAGACCGTTGCCGAAATGGAAGCAGCACTCGGAAGAAACTCAGACCAGCTCATCGGCGAAACGGGTGAAGACCTCGACGACGAAACGAGAGAGGAACTCAACTTCTGAATAAATAATCGACCTATCGATTAAATTGAATATGAAAAAGCAGGCTCGTTGATCGAGCCTGTTTCTTTGTGTCATTAGTGCTATAATATCAAGAACTAACACATTTTTGTTAAAACTAAGCAGATTTTTAATATAAATTATCAAATTTAACTATTTACAAAGATGAAAATTGGGAGTAATATATAATTATTAAGGGCAAATATATTGCTTGATAAGGAGAAAAAATATGAGCAAAAAGGAAAAAGTATTGACGCCCGAGCAGATCGAGCGCCAACGCATCCGTGACGAGAAAGAACTCGCAAAGATGCAAAAAGAAAAGGCAAGGCCAAAGCACGCCGGCTATATGGCGTATATGTTAGTCATCGTTACTATCGTATACATCGCCGACGAGATAACCACGCAGATCGGTACGCAGATGCAGGACATCATGGCGGATATCGTATTTGCGCCGATATTCGGAGCGGAGAAAGCCGTTACGGCGATGTCGTTGCTTTCAATGGTTTCTATGGTATTTATCATTTTGGGTGTATTCTATAAGCCTCTTTCGGATAAATACGGCAGGAAGATATTCTTGGTAATCAATACGCTCGGCATGGGCGTAGGTATGATAATCATTGCGCTTTGCACCAACATACCGGTATACCTTATCGGTTCGTGCGTATCGATGTTCTTCATCCCCAACGATATGCAGGCGATGTACATATACGAGTGCGCACCTGAAGAAAAGCGCGGTAGGTTCTATTCGATAGCAAAGGCTTTCGCTACGTTCGGAATGCTTCTTATTCCCGTGCTCCGTGATGCGTTCGCAATCTACGAAGTCGTTGACGGCGTAAGGGTAATGACAGATATCAACTACTTCATGGTATACTTCATCCCTGCGATCATCGCGATCGCGGTTGCTATCGCTTCGATATTCCTTCTCCGTGAGTCCGATGCGTTCGTAGACGCAAGAATACGCGCTCTCACGATGACGGAAGAGGAAAAGGCGGCAGAGGCGGCTCACAATCAGGATACGACAAGCCAAGGAAGTATGTTGGCAGGTATCAAATATATCTTCAAGCATAAACAGGTGCTTTGGCTCACCATCGCTTACGGCTTTACTATGGTCGGAACGCTCATCACGCAATACTATACCGCAGTAATAAACACCGGATACGAAGCTTTTGAGCTTGCTAACGGCGCAAGCCAGATCATAGCAGAACAGTCGGCAAAGGCTACGACGACGCAGGCGCTTACCCTCTTTGCTATCGGTAGTGGTATTTTACAGCTCGTTCAGGGCTTCATTGCGGACGGACTCGGCAGAAAGAAAGCGACCATCATAATGAGCGCACTCAGCATCGTATCTTATCTCGTACTGTTCTTTGGTTCGAGAAACGGTATCAACCCTTACGTAGTAGGCTTCTTCGCAGGTGCGGCAGTTGGTTCTTATTGGGCATCTGGCGATATTATCGGTCTTATGAGGACGGAATCCGTTCCCACAAACCTTCGTAACACTGTCGGCGCAATAGCTCCGCTTCTTTCTATGGTTCCGATGATGGTATTCTCAGGTGCTTACATGGTCGTTATGGGAATTCTCGGCGATGCGGCTATCGGAATGCTTATTCTGTGCTTCTCCGTCGTAGGTATGGCGATAGGACTTATCCTCATGGCATTCAAGGTAAAAGAGACTAACGGCGTCGATCTTAACGCGATCAAGGGCGACGAATTCGAGGCATAAGCTAATAAAACATAAGGTATTTTCGGGACGGCTTTAACGCCGTCCCGTTGCTTTATTTTTGGAGAGGTCGCAATTTCTTAAAGCATAAGCAAAAATTAGCTTCCCTTGATTGACTATTTTGTGCTTGAAATGTATACTAATAGTGCTTGAATGTTAAATGTAATTGGAGGCATACGATGCAAAAAACACCGCTTTTTGATCTACATACGAAGCTTCACGGCAAAATGAACGACTATTACGGATACGAGATCCCCTCGTCATACGAGGCTGGTGTCGAAACGGAAAAAGAGAGAGTGTCTACCTCTTGCGGGCTTTTTGACGCCTGTTTTTTAGGTGAATTAGAGCTTGCGGGCGAGAAGCCGAGAGAAACTCTCGAAGCGATTTTCGGTGGCAATTTCGACCTCAAAGCAGGTGAAATAAGAAGAGTTGCGCTCTTTGACGAGAACGTTGACGTATATGCCGTCGCAAGCGGAGTGTTTATGCTGGTCGTAAGCCCTGCTACACACGAAAAGACGGTAAAGCACATAAGAGAACGCTTGGTTGACAAGACTACGTTGCTTGATATATCAAACGCTTTAGGCTCGGTCTTGGTAAAAGGTCCTAAGACGGACGAAATACTCAAAAAAATTGCAGTAATGCCCGAAAGGGAGTTGTCTTTCGTGACTCTGGCAATCAAGGAGACGAGTTGTATCGTAACGAGACTTCACGACGGAGTGCTCATAACATGCAACTTCCAAAGGATAAAGAGCGTATATGAGGAAGTCGCACTCGTCGGTATACCGCAAGGGCTTTTGCCGTGCGGATACGAGGCAATGTAAAAAGAAAAGCTCGACTTAATGTCGGGCTTTTATAATGTAAAAAAGGAGGCTATTAAGCCTCCTTTTGTCGTATTTTATTCGTTTGTAGACGTTCCCGAATAGGTTGTATACGAGATCGTAAGATCTGGAAGATTAAGTCCGTTGACGTAGTCCTTGATGACTGCTGAGGGAATTGCGAATCCCATACCGTCCGTACCAAGCTCGGTTGTCGGAATGAGCTTAAAGGTGTTCATACCGATGACTAAGCCGTACATATTAAACAGCGGTCCGCCGGAGTTTCCGGGGTTTATTGCCGCCGAGTGCTGAATAGCGGCTGTCGTAAAGTTGTCTCCCGAGAGGTTGAAGTACTGAATAGGCGCTGAAACGATGCCTTCAGTCGTTGCAAGGCCGTAGCCGCCTGCGTTTCCGATAGCGACGCACGGCTCACCGTACTGCAAGAGAGTAGAATCGGAGAACTTCACGCAAGAGAGATTTTTCGGTGCGTTCTGGAACTTGCAAACTGCAATGTCAAGGTCGAGGTCATAAGCTACTACCGTCAATGCGTATGCTGTCTCGTTGTCGGCAAACGCGCAAGTTATCGTTGGGCAAACGTAGGTCTTCGTCGTCGTGGTGGATGCGGGGCCAACGCCCGTACGTATCGTCTGTTCGTATGTTACGACGTGTGCGTTAGTTATGATGTAGCCGTTTTCTGATACGATAAATCCCGTGCCCGAGCCTGCGGACGTAGTGGAAATTGCCTTTATCTCGACGCAGTTGTCCATTTGAGTTTTTGCGACGTTGTATGCAAGTAGCGACGTGGTGTCGATAGTCAGGTTCGTTTCCTTTGAAACGAGCTTGTGTATTTCCTCGTCGTAGCTTGCTTTAGCCTCTTTCCAAAGTGAGTTGAAGACCAAAACGCCCGTCAATACGTTCGTAATAACGAGGATAGGGATCATGATTGCAATAATAAGACCAATTCCGTGTTGCTTGACGGTCCTTCCTCTGTAATCGCCCCCGTTATATCCGCCGTTTCTGCCGTTATAGCTGTTCCCCGAGCCGCTTCCGCCGAAAGAGCTGTTCTCATTAGATTTAGTTTCAGTTTCGTCTATGGCGCGGATCTCAATAGGCTTTTGAGCGGGCTTTTCGTCGTCCGAAAAGAACGGATCAATAAAGCCGTTTTCCGTTTTTCTGTCTTTATTCCTTTTATTCTCGTCATCTTCGTCGTTAAAGAATGGGTCGTAATTAAAGTATGACATATAGATGCCTCCAAAGTGTTCGAGATTATTTTATCATTTTAATTAACTAATTGCAATCATAGTACAATATTTTTTCCGTATTAGTCGATATTTTTGAGCAGATAGTGTTTACAGAATGGATTTTTTCATATATAATGATTTATATAACTATGATTTTTAATAGGATAACACTAAAATGTATTAATAAAATGTGCAAATTGTGTTATTTCAATGTAAAAAGGAGGAAGTAATGGACAAAAAGAAAAATAACGTTACAGAGCTCAATTATGCAAGAACTCTTCTTCTTGGAGTAGTATTCTTGTCTATTTCGCTTCTTAACGGTGCTCATGACAATATGACGAGTAAGATCCTCGACAACCAGTTCCATATGGACTATTTCTGGAGAGGCTTCATCATGGCGATCGACAACATGCTCGCAATGTTTATGTTGCCTATTTTCGGAAGATTCTCGGATGCATGCGATTCGAGATGGGGTAAGAGAAAACCCTTTGTCTTCTGGGGAACGGTTGCGGCGTGCTTGTTCTTGTTGCTTTTCCCTGTAGCGTTGGAGCTTAATAACGAGGCGTTCTTTATCGTTGTCGTATGCTTGTTCCTTATCTCGCTTGCAACTTATAGGTCGGCAGGCGTTGCGCTCGTAGCGGACGTAACGATAAAGCCCTTGCGTTCGAAGGCAAACGCAATAATCAACCTCATGGGTGCTGTTGCGTTTATTTTGGGAACGCTCTTCACGATGTTCTTCTACAAGGACGTTATCCCCGGAACGACTGAAAGAGCAGTACCTATCTGGATCGCATATGCGCTTTACGTCGGAATAGCGCTCATCTGCCTTTTCCTCTACATGGTATTCATTCCCGAAAAGAAGTGGACGCACGAGAGAGAAAGAATAGAGGAAGAGCTTCAGCTTGACGACGAAGCCGAACAAGTCGACGGCGTAAAGGTAAAGCTCGACAAGGCACACTTCCAGAGCCTTATTTTGGTTCTCATTTCTATCGTTTTATGGACGTTCGGATATAACGCAATAACCACCAACTACAGCGTATACGCAAGTGAAGTCCTCGGAACGACGGACGGCGGCTTTGCAGGTCCTACGCTTATAGCGGGAATTGCGGCGTTCGCTTCTTATATTCCTATCGGTTGGATGGCAACGAAGTTCGGCAGAAGAAAAACTATTATCTTCGGATTGATAATGGCGGCTATCGGCTTTGGTGCGGCTATCTTCTTGAGATCGGGTTGGGCAATGTACGTCGTATTCGTAATGGTCGGCATAGCTCAGGCATCCATCACGGTAAATACCTTGCCTATGGTCGTTGAGTTTGCGAACAAGAACACGATCGGACAGTTCACGGGTTATTATTACATAGCAACGCAGACGGCGCAGGCGCTCTCGCCTCTTGCAATCGGAGCGATAATGTCCGCCATAATCAAGGCGACCGGCAGTAACTATCAGGCAAACTTGGCACTTTTCCCGTACGGAACGCTCTTTGTAGTCCTTGCGATCGTACCTCTTATCTTCACGAAGTACGGCGATGCAAAGGTAATTTCCAAGGGGAGCACGCTCGAAATGCTCGATATAGACGATTAATTTTGGAATTTTTTATCACCGCAATTATTTGATAAATATCGAATTGTGGCGTAAAATCAAATAAAACCACTATATTTTGTGGCGGAAGCAGAAATGTTTCCGCCACTTAAAATTTATTTAAAAAAACTTAAAAAAAGTTTGAAAAACATTGAAAAAACCGTTGACAAAAAATTTCAGATTTGTTAATATAATGAAGCTGTCCGCGAGAGTGGGCAAGCGAGAAGGACATTGAAAA
>CAYOSU010000018.1:0-29889 GCA_964406735.1 uncultured Clostridia bacterium
GCCTAAGCAATTTTGTATTCAGGTTGTTCAGGTCATCCGATCAGCTTTTTGGTTTAGATTATGGATTAAGCGTTAACCGTCTTATTCCAGGTCTTCTCGAATACGGAGAATGCTCTGTCAACGTCATAAGCTTCAGCCATAAGCTCTGTAGCCTCTTCAAAAGAGTTAGCAGCGTTGATGATATTAACGAAGCTTATATTGATGATCTTATCAGCATTAGCTTTAACGTTAGCCGTCGTCGTGATCTTTCCGGATTCAGAACCAGTCGTGAAGATATGAGCAGCTTCGTTCTCGATAACGTCAACGATTGCGTTGTAAGCAGCGTTCGTCTTAGCCGTAGCTATAGCAAGATCAGCAGCAGAGTAATTTTCAGCCGTGAACTCTTCAGCGATCAAAGCGTCGAGCTGAGCGATAACTTCAGCCTTGTGAGCTTCGAATGCGAGGGTGTAATCGATCCAGCCCTTGTACTCAGCAACTACCTGTGCAACAACTGCTTCGTCATAATCATTAGAGATTACAAGGATATCAGCGATTGCAAAGTGTTGAAGTTGAGCCGTAGTATTTCCGAAGAAGTCTTCACCGGAAGAAACACCGTATACGAGTGCATTGAGCTTAGTATAAACAACAGGCTCCTTAGCATAGTCTTCGATGTTGACATAGTTAACTACTTCGTTCAAAAGGTCAACAGTCTTGTTCATTGCAACCAAAGCCTTGATAGCGGTATCGAATTTCCGAACATTAGCACCAAGGTTAGTCTTATCTGCTTCGATTTCCACAGCGAACGAAGAGCCGTAAGTGTCTTTGAGCTTGCTGTAAGCTTCATAAGCCTGGTTGGTCAAAGCCTTAACTTCTGCGTTGGAGATGAACTTAGCAACAGAATCAGCAGACGTTGTCGCATAGATTACTTTGGAAACATTATTTGTGATAGCCTGGTTGTAAGCGCCTACAGCACCGTTGATAAGTTCCTTCGCAGCAGCAACTTCAGCATTAGCAATAGCAGTTAATGCACTCTGGTAATTAGTCCAGTTGCCATCAGTACTAGAACCAGGGTACTCATTCTCAGTAACGAATGCGTCGATAGCCTTGAAGGAATTCATTGCATTCGTATCGTTAACATTGAACGGAGCAACACCATAAGTGGTCCAGTTAGCAGCCTCAACAGCAGCAGTCCAACCAGCAGCGAGCTTTTCAGCCTTTTCAGCAGCAGCCATAGCATCGTCCTGAGCTTTGAAGAAAGCAGGAACAGACGTTGCCTTATCAGCATCAGCGCCCATTTCAGAATTGTAAAGACCAGTGCCAGGAACTACCGTATAAGTAGGATTGGTGTAATATGCCTTCTGTGCATCAGAAAGTGCTTCATAACGGTTCTTTGCGAGGTTGTAACGAGCGAGATTGCCAGCTTCGGTTTCAGCAACAGAAGTGTTGACGTCGCGGATAACGTTCATATCGTATGCAGAGAGACGATATTCAGTTCCGTTCTTAACGGTGAACGTGAAATTGCTATTTGTGCAATCTTCGATAGCAACCGTGTTGTCTTCGTCGATAGCTTCATAGCTTGCAGCTTTCGTGATAACTACGGTGTATTCATAAGCACCCTCAACGCTGTTGTTATAAGAAGCAACAGGAACGAGGTATGCAGCATAACCAGAACCAAGGTTCAATTCAGTAGTAGTCAAGCCCACAACAGAGAAGTTAGCGTTCGTACCAATTACAACTTGGGTTCCAGCAGCGCCAACAACAGGCTTGGTTTCGTTCTTAGGATCAGAACCAACCTGCAATACTGTGTCGAAAATAGTAAGCTCAGCAGCTTTCTTAGCAACGGTCATAGTAGCTTCTACTTCGTACTCAACGGTCTCAGCAGCAGCGATTCCGAATTCAGCGAAATTAACGCCAGCATCCGTGATCGTAACCAAAACAGAAACGGTGTATGTACCTGCATTCGTTACAGGGAGTATATATCCGATCTGCGTAGTACCAGTAAACGCAGACATGGTTTTGCTCGAAGAGCTGTAGTAAACAGGATAGAACGTTCTATCGCCATAAGCACCAGAAGAATAATCAGCCGTAGCAAGCGTTGCAGCGCCTTTGGTAACGTTAGAGCCAACACCTGCGCCACCTTCATAATCTACAGAGGTGATCTTTACAGAAACGGTGAGATTCTTAGGAAGAGCCTTAGCAGTTCTCAAGATAAAGCCGTTTACATCACCATAAGCAGCAGCAGCACCAACGAAGGTGATACCGTAGTTTTCAGAAAGCTTTTCAGCGTCTGTCTTCTCGGCAGGCGTGGGGTTCTCGGAAGGCTGAGTCGTTTCAGAAGGCTGCGTGGTCTCCGAAGGATTAGTCGTTTCAGAAGGCTTAGTCGTTTCGGAAGGCTTTGCTGTCTCAGAAGGCGACGGAGAAGGATCCGGCGTTTCCTGCTTACAAGCAGCCATTGTCAGCACCATTGCAACTACGAGAATTGCAACAACTGCCAAACGTAAAACTTTGTTTTTCATAAACTACCTCCAATTAAATTGAATAGTTTGTTTTCATTTTTTTAATCATTTTTTACACGACAAAATGACCATGTCCCTCCCAAGCTCACCACAAACTCAAGGTACATCGTCTATCGCAATATCATTTTATCACAGTTTGCACACCTTTTGCTACCGTAAATGTTAAATATTCAACGATTTTGGTTAAAAATACAATGAATTTTTGAAAAACCCACAGTTTTTGAGTGCGGGAAGGGGATTTTGGCGTAAAAAATTGACGAGGAAGCAATCCGACAGGAGCCTCCTTTGTGTAAAGGGAGGTGGCACGGCGTCAATCGCCGTGACGGAGGGATTGTTTATCCTTTTTCTTCAATAACCCGCCGTTTAACTTCTTCGTCTATGCGCAAACAAACGCCTTCAAAATTTTGATTTACTTCGTTATCGCCGAATCGAATTACTTTAATTCCAAGGCTTTCAAAATAGGCACTTCTTTCAGAATCTTTAATTATATTTTCTTCCGTATAATGTTGTGAGCCGTCAAGCTCTACAACAAGCTTTGCTTTGGCACAATAAAAGTCAGCAATATAATTGCCGATGATCTTTTGTCTCGAAAAGCGAATCGGATACCGCCGTAAGCACTCATACCAAAGACGCCGCTCTTCTTTCGTCATTTCATTGCGCAGCTGTTTTGCGTATTTAACTAATCCTTTATTGTGTTTTGGTCGCATAATAATTCCTTTTTTCTATTACACCAACTGTTTTGCGTTTATTCAATAGCGTAGTTGAAATTTTATGTTTTATAAGGTTGGTTTTTATTAGAACAATCCCTCAGTCTGCTACGCAGACAGCTCCCTTTACACAAAGGAGCCTTTCATATGGTTTGCTCGTTATTATTAGAATTTTTAGGCAGTATATTTGTACCCTTACTCTTATCATAAAGATTCTGCTTATTATTAGACTGCGGCGGAAGCATTCCCCCGCCCGACGGATTGTGGGGAGCGTTTTTTCGGATCACAATTTTTTCCAGCAGGTGGTCTTCATAAAGCTTTTTATCGGCGTCTCTTTATCTTCGTAATAATCTACGAGCATCGTTTTGAATTCGGAGACGGATCTTTCGGGTATGACGAGAAGACCCTCGCCGTTCGAGATCAAAAAATGATTGGCAAAAATGACTGCGGCACGCTTATTGCCATCGTTGAAAAGCTGCGCTTTCATGCAATAAAGGCAAAGGTCGATGGCTTTATCGATCGCCGCTCCATCGCCGCAAACTATCTCGTCGATACATTCACGGACAACAGGCTCTATCGGGAGAGGGGGAACGTAGCTGCTGCCGCCAATAGCGACGGAGACAGCCCTTATTCTGCCGCCGTTTTCGTAGAAGCCTTCGTTTACGAGCTTTGCGATACGACAAAGGACGTAATAGTCAGACCTTGCCGCCAAAACGCCTTTGTCGAGTATGAACTCCCAAGCGTGCTTTAAGTTGAGTATCTTCTGCACGTCGGTAGCAGTCATATCGTACACCTTGCCGTTGTCGATTATCGTTTCCGTCTGCGGAAAGGTCGTCGCAACCCCCTCGAGCACAGCTTGGTCGTATATGCAGGACTTCATATTGGCACGGGCAAAGTACAAATTTTGCTCTACCTTTTGCGAAAGCTCGCTCGACGAGTAACCGAGCTCTAAAAGGCTTTTTTCGACCGCTCGTATGCGTTTTTTCAGTCCCCTCGCCTCTTTGGCGTTGCGGAGAAGGGTATCATACAGCGTGTCGCTATACGAACCAACGTACGTAGACGTCAGCTTGCCGTTCTCACGCTTCCTTATATATAGGTATTTGCCGCTTTTGTTTTCTTTTATCTCGGGCGTACCGTCATACGGCACTAATTTAAGCCGAGCGGAAAGCTCCGCCCTTTGGCGCAGTAATTCCTGTACGTTATCAAAGCTATTCGTCATACTCTCTCCTTTTTAGGGAACTTTTTTGAGATTATTATACGTAAAAGTTCCCTAAAAATCAAGCGTTTAGGGAACTTTTCAACATTTTTTCTCATCAAAAGTTCCCTAAAAGTTAATTTTGGCGGTTTTAAGGTCAAAAAAACGGCGGATAAATTTTACCGCCGACAGAGCAAAGCGAGCCGAGCAAAAACTCAAACAACAGCGGCGTTGTCGCTCTCAAAATTGCGTTTGAAAATAGCCCAAGCCGTGTTTTGCCGTCTTTATCCTTATAATATATGCAAAACGGCGGATAAAACTCCGCCGTTAAAAATTCGTACTTATTCGGTTTTTTTCGCTCGCTTTTCCGCTATCTTGGTGAGGGCGAATGAGGCTATCGCAAAGAGGACGAGCAGGGCTATTGCGACGAAGCCTTCCGCATTGAACTCAAAAGTTCTCTGGTAAAGGCAGGGTATCGAGCCGATGCAGAAGCCGAGTATTGCGTAATAGGACGTTACGTAGAAGCGTTCGAGAAGTCTCGTTATGACGAACGAGAAAGCGAAGAAGCCTATGACGACGCCTACCGCAAAGGGCAGAAGTATGCCGACGTTATACCAAAAGATCGTGAAGTCGAAGATAGTCGCTACGCTTGAGAGTACGACTTTATAGCCGCCCATCAGCATCAGCACCAACGAGCCCGAGATGCCGGGGATTATCATCGTGCCAGCAGCTACGAAGCCGAACAGCGTGAACAGCAGGACGGTTTGAACGCTTATATCGACGCTATCCATCTGCTCGAAGTCGCCGAATATTTTGAAGTACGCCAAAACAAGCGAGAAGCAGAGCGTTATTGCAAAAGCGACAAAGGCAGGCGCTTTGGGCTTTTCTTTCTCGTTAGCCTCTTTGAAAAGCTGGGGCAAAGTGCCTATGATAAGCCCCATAAAAGAGAAGCAGGTCGCTACGACGTAACGCTCGAAGAAAAAGGAGAGCACGACGGCGAATATGAGTACGCCGAGAAGTACGCCTACGCCGAACGGGATCAGAAAGGCAAGGTCGTCTTTGAGCTTTTCCCACTTTTTGTTCCTGATATTGGGGATAAGATCCCCTACAGCCGAGACCAAACGCTCGTATTTGTTGGTTATGACGGCGATCGTGCCGCCCGATAGCCCCGGGACGACGTTCGCCGCGCCCATGCCTATTCCGCTTAATATGACGTTGAGATAGCGCATAAAAATACCCTCTTCAAAAAAAATTACGGTCAGGTTTCGGAGAAAACGCTTCCCCGAAACGGCGTTTACTTTTTATAAACACATTTTAATGTAAAACAGTTGCAAAGTCAACGGAAAGAAAGTAAAATAAAGCTATGGACGAAAGACAACTGCTCGGCGGCGTCAGAAAGGCGGTCGAGGATTTTCAACTTATCGACGACGGCGACAGGATAGCCGTAGGGGTGTCGGGCGGCAAGGACAGCCTGACGCTTTTGTATGCGCTCGCAAAGCTCTCACGCTTTTTGCCTAACAAGTTCGAGCTTGTCGCTATTATGGTAGACCTCGGCTTCGAGGAGACGGACAGGGCTAAGATCGAGGAAATACGTGCCTTTTCCGAGAATCTGGGCGTGACGCTCCACGTCGTGCCGACCGATATAGGCAAAATCGTGTTCGACGTGCGCAAGGAAAAATGTCCGTGCAGTCTGTGCGCTAATCTTCGCCGCGGAGCACTCAACAGGGCGGCAAAAAACCTGGGCTGCAACAAAGTAGCACTCGCACACTCGACGGACGACCTCATCGAAACGATGCTCCTATCACTCGTTTACGAGGGCAGGTTTTCGACGATCCCCGCAGAAAGTTATCTGACAAACGTAGGGCTTTTCGTCATAAGACCGATGATGTACATCGACGAAAAGGACGTTATCGCCTTTTCAAGGGAGTTCCCGATACTCAAAAACCCTTGCCCTGCGGATAAGCATACGAGGCGGCAGTACGTTAAAGAGCTGGTCGCTCAAATAGACAAGGACACTTCCGGCGGCAGGGAGAGAATGCGCCGCGCAACGATAGAACTCGCTAAAGAGAATTGGAAAAAGAACAGATAAACAGCTTAATAACCTCTTGCGGTCAAGGAGACGAGGAGGCAATGGAAACGCTTTATAGGGGAGTAGGCAAGCTCGTCTATGCTTTCGTTATGTCCTACGTCGGGTCAAAAGAGACCGCCGAGGACGTCCTGCAGGAGACTTTTTTGAAGCTTTACCTGAAACCTAAGGTCATGACCGACAAGGACAACGGACTTGCGTATATCATGACGATCGCACGCAACGTCTCGCTGAATACCTTGCGCAAGAGTAAACGCCAAACGCCTTCAAGCGACGAGGATATCGTCTTCTTCGGCGGGCAGGAGACGAGAAGCGTCGACGAGCAGTCGGTCATCAACGAGGCGTTATCACGACTAACTCTTGAGGAGCGAAAAATATTTGTTCTGAGCAAGGCATACGGCTTTACATTCAAGGAAGTCGGACAGATCGTCGGCATGTCGGTCGCAACGGTAAAACGACGGGCAAAAGTCATCAAGAACAAGCTGAAAGAGTACGCCGACGAGGAATAAATGCGGAAAAGTGATACCAAAAGCGCAAAAGGATTGTTTATTATACGGTATGAAAGAAAAAGATATTATCGAAAACATAATAGATAGGATCGACGAGACGGAGCTCCCCGAAAAGCCACTTCAGGGAGTCTTACGCGAGATGAGAAGCTCGAAAGCGACAGGTCGAACGAAAAAGAAGCCGTTTTATATGAGAAAGGCGTTCGTTTCGGCTTGCGCTTGCGTGATTTTGGCGGTCGTAATGATTCCTGCGGGTGTAATGTTAAACGCGATCACGTCGTCAAAAATGTCAGCAGGTGAGCCTAACTTGCCAGTCCCCAGTCATTCCGCCGATGTAGCGCCGTCATCGCCCTATACGTCCTACGGCACTCAAACTACCATACCGGAGAGCATATCGCTTTCAACGGCACGTGAGCTTGGCGTGATAGCGCCCGACGAGCTGTTTGGCAAGACGCCCGACTGTACGCTTTATAAAAACGGCGACGAGATCGTTAAAATCGAGCTGACATACGGCGAAATCGCCAAAATCACGGCATCTCCTACCTACGACAAAGAATCAGTCAACGGAGCAACGAACGGCTATTCAATAAAAACCATCAACGGCGTCAACGTCTTCTACAAAGACTCTTCATCGACGACGGATATACGATTCACCAAAGACGGATTCTCTTACGAGTACACGGTCTTAGCCAACTCAACGGATGCACTCGCAACCGTCGACCTATTCAAATAATACGACATCAAGCGTCCCAAGGACGCTTTTTTAATGTCGTTTTGCGCTAAGCAGCTTAGTGAATGCGGTTCTTTTCAAATACTCTCTTCTATTCGTTGAAAGTGGCGCATATGCTTTATTATTAAGCGATAAGGCGGAATGCGGCATGGATAACATAGAAGAAAGAACGCTCCTCGAAGGAAGATATATTGCATCGACGGGTGCAACGGTCAGAAGCACTGCCGAAAAGTTCGGCGTGTCGAAATCGACCGTACATAAAGACGTTACAGAGCGGTTGCAATTCGTGGACGGATTACTGTTTCAGGACGTAAAAAAAGTCTTGGAAGTCAATCTCGCCGAACGGCACATCCGCGGCGGTGAGGCTACTCGTAAAAAATATAAGCATTAGCCAGTCAAGCCGCCACACGAAATTCTATTGCGTTTTTGTTGCGAAAAGCCCATATGCACAAGGCTTTTTCCGCCATTACAAGTTCTTTTACCACAATAAAAAGCTCCCGGATTTCGGGAGCTTTCGCTTTTTTATACATATTATCAGCCGATACGCTGAACGCCCTCTTCCCCCTCGAGAAAATCGGGATTTAACAGTGCATCGTCGGAATAATCGTCCGGTTCTTCCTCGTCAAGAGATTTAAACGACTTGAGTTTTTCAGCAAGTTCGTCATACTCGGGAAGATCGGATATTTTCTCAAGGTTAAATTTTTTGAGGAAGTTTTCAGTCGTACCGAACAAGAACGGCTTGCCTACGGCGTCTTTTCTTCCGACGACCTCGATGACGTTCTGCTTTAAGAGTGCGGATACGGCGTATTCACTCGAAACGCCGCGAATCTTCTCTATCTCAAGCCTTGTTACGGGCTGTTTGTACGCAACTATCGCCGCAACCTCGAGCATGCTTTGCGAGAATGCCCTCTCTCGAATGGGATTTAATACAGCGGATATCTCCTCGACGTATTTAGGATTTGTCGCAAACTGGAGCTTGCCGTCAAAGCGAAGTAGATTTATGCCTGCAACGGAGTATTTGTCAACGAGGTATTTTATTGCTTCATCAAGCTCCTCGCTCGACAATTCAAGCCTTTCCGCTATCTCAGCCTCGGCAACAGAGTCGCCTGCCAAGAACAATATACCCTCAAGTATTTTCGTAAGATCCTTCATTTCCTATCCTCCAATAGTATCCGCTTCCGTCGTGTTTTCCGCCGCAACAGCTTCCCTTTCGTCACGAAGCTTTATATCTATATCCTCAAACATCTCGCTTTGCGATATTGTGATAACTTGATTTTTAATGAGCTCCAATATTGCAAGCAGCATAGTAACAAGCTGCAAACGGCTCTTATTTTCTTCAACGAGAGCAAAGAAGGTCGTTTCTCCCCTATCTTTGAGAGTTCGTATTACTCGTTCTTGCTGTTCCTCGACCGTAAACGAGTCTTTCGGAATAATACGCTGAACGGCTTTTTGCTTTTCTTCCTCTGCCGCAACGAGAAGAAGTACCTTGTTAAACGCCTCGAACAGCTTATCCATACTACTCTCTTTGAAAGCAATGCGGCTTGCATACGCCGACGGGTCTGGCACTTTGTAAAGCTTACCGACGTCCTCTATCTCTTTCAATTCACTCGACAGCTCTTTGATTATCTTGTACTCTTCAAGGCGTCTGATAAGCTCGTTGGCATCTACGTCATCCTCGACAGTCGCTTCTTCCTCGTAGCGAGGCAACAACGCCTTGCTCTTAATTTCAAGCAACGTTGCCGCAACGGATAAAAACTCCGCCTGCATATCCATGTCTATACGGTCAAGCTCGTCCATAAATTTGAGATATTGCTCCGTTACGTCGGACAAAAACACCGTTTCGATATCTATCTTGCTATCCTTGATAAGGTGAAGCAACAGGTCGAGCGGCCCGTCAAAATATTCGAGATGAAATTGCAATTCCGTCATAATATAAGCCCCCAGACCCACGAAATTCCACTGAAAACGTACTCTCCCAAGTAAGACACTACGTTGAGGTTTATGCCGAAGCGACCGCCCAAAAAGGTCAGCAAAATATATATCAAAAAGACGTAGTTTGAATACTGTCTCATAAAGCGGCAATATGACGAACGCGGGAAAAACAACTCTACGAGTCTGAATCCGTCAAGCGGATATATCGGAAGCAGGTTGAATATCATGAGCCATACGTCGATGTAGACCAAGTACAGCAAAAAGTACATAATAAGGTCGTCGAACAACATAAGATCGGGAAGATACCTTGCCGCTAAAACAAACAGCGGATAAGCGAAAAACGCTATGGCAAGGTTAGCAAGAACACCTGCTATCGAGACCTCGAACATGCCCTTTTTATAATTCTCGAAATTCCTTGGATCTATCGGAACGGGCTTTGCATATCCAAATCCCAATATCACGCACATCAAAAGCCCCGTCAAGTCAAAGTGGTTGAGCGGATTGAAATTCATCCTGCCCGAATACTTTGCCGTCGGGTCGCCGTTTTTGAGCGCGGCAAGACCGTGCATGTTCTCATGCGTCATTATCGCAATAAGAAATGCAAGGAACCAACCGAAAAAAGCTATTGGATTTGTGAATAATACGTCTAACATTCCGCTTTTTACCTCGTTTTTTGCATCCGTATGTCCCAACGGAGCAAAATGCCGTTTTTGCTCTATAAAACAGTCAAAAAGTCGTTATTTTTCTATCAATTCGGGGACTACGTCGTTGCGCACCAAGTCCTCAAAGGTCTGCGGCTTGACGATATAATCGCTCTTGCCGTTTTTGACCGCCACCATAGGCGGTATGAAGTTGCGGTTATAATTGGACGCCATCGAATAATTATACGCGCCCGTCGAGAACACAGCTATGATATCGCCGCGCTTAACCGGCTGAAGCATTACGTCCTTTGCAACGATGTCGCCACTTTCACAGCACTTGCCTGCTATCGTAACAAGCTCCGAGCAAGGCTCACCAGCCCTTTCACAGGAGATCGCCGAATAACGAGAGCCATAAAGCGCGTAACGCGGATTGTCGAACATTCCGCCGTCTACGGAAACGTACTTTCTTATACCCTTTATGTCCTTAACCGTACCCACGGTATAAAGGGTTATTCCCGCCTCGCCGACTATCGAGCGACCGGGCTCGACTATGATGAACGGCGTTTTAAGACCGTTTTCTGCTAAGCCTTTTTTGACCGCAACAAGCAACGCAGAAAGGTGGTCTGCGTACGCTGCCAAGTCAAACTTTTTATCTTCGCCCTCGTAGTATATACCAAAGCCGCCGCCCATATTAAGCTCGGGAAGCTCTACGTTGAGCTTTTTCTTGACCTCACCCAAAAAGTCGGTCATGACCTTTGCCGCAAGCTCATATGAAGTGCGCTCGAATATCTGACTTCCGATATGTACGTGAACACCCAACATTTTTATGTTTTTATCCGCTACCATTTTCTCTATCGCCGCAAACGCCTCGCCAGTTTTTATCGAGACGCCGAACTTGCTGTCGTCGCACGCAGTCTGAACGAACTCGTGTGTATGCGCCGACACGCCCGGGTTAAGCCTTAACATACAAGGTGCAATAACACCTAATTCAGCCGCAATGTCGGATACAAGGTCTATTTCGTCAAAGGAATCGACTACAAGTGCATGAACGCCCGATTTGAGCGCATACTCTATCTCCGACGGAAGTTTATTGTTGCCGTGCATATAAATCTTATCAGCAGGGAAGCCTACCGAAAGAGCAGTATAAAGCTCGCCTGCAGATACGACGTCGCAACCTGCTTCGGTGTTTTTTACGAGTGCGTAAAGCGCCTTTGTGGAAAGCGCCTTGCTTGCGTAAAGCATTCTGCCCTCGCCGTATACTTCTTTGATAGTCTTCGTGAAAACGTCGATAATGCTCTCGACATAGCTTGTATCAAGAACGTAAAGGGGCGTTCCGTATTTTTTTGCAAGCTCTCTTGCTTCAATTCCGCCGACGATAAGCTCGCCGTCTTTAACATATAACGTATCTCTTGTGTTCATAATAGTAAAGTGTATAATAATTCGGCAAAAAAATCAACCGATTTTTTAACTCCGCCGCCTTTTTCGGCGATTATGTGAAAGTTCACAGATTATATTACTACGTTTGCAGCTAAATCACAGCGCAATTTGCTCTTATCGACAAAACGTTACCATATATAATAAGGATAATATCACAACATTTACTTGCAAAAAAATAAAAGCAAGCCCTGCATCGAGCTTGCCGATATTATTATTCTATTTCGCCGTTTTCTCTTGCCTTGTCGAGCTTGCAGTTCCTGAAATAAAGGAATATATCGCAAGAGATCATAATGAGGTTTAATAAATAAAAATATGAGGGATATGATATCGAACCCGTTCTCATAAACGCTACGACCTTCCAAGATACGCCTGCAACATAACCTATCCACACCAAGAACAAAAAGAAGATGCTCTTCCCTTTTGCAGTCCTCGATTTGAGTGATTTGACGATGGATATAGGCCATGACAGTCCAAACGATATGACCATTATCGCTTCAAGTAATTCTTCCATATATAAAAACCTTCCTTATAAAAAATCGTTCAAAGTTTTTGCCGTATTTCACAGCTTAAAACAGTTTAGCATAAAGCTTTTTTATTTCAAAGCAAAAAAGCTCCGTTTGGGAGCTTTTTATGCTTTCAATATATTAAGGGCTAGGAGTTAGTTAATATCGTTATTTGATAAGCGAATAGTCAAAGCTCTCTGCTATAATCCTTCCTGCCTTTTCGTTCAAATGTACGTGATCGCCAATGTGGAGATCGTCGCGCATTGCGTCGGGGTCGTTCTCGTCGATGATATATTTTGCAAAATCAAAGTGCAAGAAATCGTCGCTGTTTCTGATATAATCGTTGATCTCGCGCCTTACTTGCATTTTTTCCTCAGTCCACTCCAAACCATATTTAAGCGGCGTCAACGTCATAACGACGGGAGTCATTCCCGCCTCTCTTACCATTTTGACGAGAGTTTCAAAGCCCTGTATTATCTCATTTGACGGAGGACATACCTCTGACGGTTCGCAAGCATAAGAACCCGGCTGGAAAACGTCGTTGCAAGCTATCTCTATAAGAACGTACTTAACACCAGAAAGAGACGCTACGTCTCGAGGGAATCTTTTTAGTCCGCTGTCGCCAAAAAGGTCGCCCAAGATCTTCTTGTTGCCCGTATCATTCAAAAGTCGTCCACCAGAGATGCTCATATTGCATACAGAGACTTCGCCAAATCTTCTCACAAGCTCGTCTGCAAACGGATTTACCCACTTGCCGAGATACTCGTTGGATGCGCCGAAGATCGCCACTGCGTACGTATCGTCGCCTGCCAGAACGTCGACACCCCATACCACCGGCATCGGGATGCCTATGTCAAGCGGTCTTTTCTCGTGAACCCATACGTTTTCGTCAGACTCCACAAACTCTCCGTCTGTGTAATTTCCAACGGGCGAATACTTTGAAAGCACCTTGCAGCCGGTCATTACGACTGTCCCATCGGCGAAATACGATCTAATCTCAATCTCTTCACCTGCTTTTACCGCAAGATCCACCTCGTCAGACATAACTACTTCATTGCTCCTGACAACAAAAGCCTTGTTCCCTCCAACGAGAACGTCCGCTCTCTTACCGTTGACTGCGACCGTTACTGCCGAAACAGCGATGTCGTGAGAGTCGTATATAGCGCCGAAACGAAGCCTTATTCTATCTCCCGAAACGGCAGACTTTATCGCACTTTTATATGTTCTTCCGCCTGCGTTCATTTCGTACGCGACGTTTCCGCATTGACTTTGAGCGAAAACTGTTACCCATTTACTCATTTGTTACCTCCTAACATTACGTCGTTGAGAGTCTTTATAAATAACTCATCTCTAAGTGCCTCAACAGAAGGCACGTTAGTATCTGCCTTTTCAAGAACGACTATTTTTTTGACGTCTTTTTCAAGGTCAAAGAAGTTATCGAAGAAGATTCCGTCGCAATTTTTCATATCAAGGCATACGCCCTTTGCCATACAAGACGAGCTAAGCGTTATCTCGTAAGAGCTTCCAACATCCTTTACGTCAACGAAAATCTCGGGACGAGTGAACTTAAACTCCTTAGCAAGGCAGAAAAGCGTTACCGTCAGGCTATCGTTACATTTCGTTACGAGATAATGCCTCGTCGGGTCTATCTCGGGGATCGTTTCGGACACAACCTTTCGACTTTCGTTCTTAAGGTTGCTGAATTCAGCCATTCCGCTCTTTATTACTTCCACGCCGTCGGTAAGATACCATTCTACCTTGCCGCTCGCTGTTTTTTCACCGTCGGAAATTGCGTATACGTCAAAGCCGTCTTTTCTCTCCTCGACCGATACCAAAACGTCAGAGTAGAACCTCTTGGTATAGTACTGCTGAGCCTTCCATCTGCCGTAATAGTCTATGCCCGACCAAGAAACTACGGGCCAGCAATCGTTGAGCTGCCAGATTATCATTCCTCTGTTGTAGTCGTTATGACGGCGGAAGTGCTCGACGGAATACTTCATTATCTCGCCTGCTTGAAGCTGCGAAAGGTAAACGTAATCCTCAAAATCCGTCGGGATAACGTAGTCTCTTCCCATATATAGCTCTATCGCCTCGTTGCCCGATGCGCATTTTTGGTGAGCATACATTATGTCGGAATAAGGCTTCATGTCTCTCTCTTCGCAAAAGCGCCTTATCGTCTTCATAGACGGATAGCTTTGGAAGCCCATTTCCGCCATAAAGCGACAATCCATATCCCTCATGATCTGATAGGGCGCATTGCCGTCGTATTGCAGATAATAGTGCATATCTCCGTCAAACAGGTAATCGAACATCGATGCACACTTTAACGGCTCGCTTGAAGTAGGAGTCGAGTGCGTATAGTCTATACCGCTTGATAGCTCGGCGATCTTCCTCGGAATGAGATCCAAAAACAATCTGCCGTAAAGTGCGCCGACGAAGGCTTTAGTCTTGTCGTCAAACGCCTTATCTGCCTTGAAAAGCCGCCTTAATGCGACCGTACGAGGTTCTTCTGACGTCATTGTCGTGAAGATACAGTCAAGCTCGTTATTCCCGCAGAATACGCATATCGACGGATGATGACGAAGTCGCTTTATTTGATACACGATCTCCCTTTCGACGTTTTTCATAAACTCGTCAGAGGTGTAATAGAACGTACAAGCGAACATGAAGTCCTGATATACCAAGATTCCGTTCTCGTCGCAAAGTTCGTAAAATTTATCGGGTGGGTAATATGCGCCGCCCCAGACTCTTATTCCGTTGAGATTGCTCCTCGTGGCGTTAGCAATAAGCCTTTCCCAAGTGCCGTCGTTAACGTCAGCAAGATCTGCATCCGTGATTATGAGGTTTTCGCCCTTGAAATATACGGGCTCGCCATTTACTATGAACTGATAGCGATGTCCCTTGCCGTTTTCGTCTGCACTTCTGTCAATATGAACAGTTCTGAGTCCTATTCTCTTTTCGTCAGACGAAATTTCCGACTCTCCACTTAAAAGCCTTGTTTTTACGGTATAAAGATTCTGTTTCCCGTACCCTCGAGGCATCCAAAGCTTGGGAGCTTCCACCTCGCAAGAGAGCTCTATACGCTCCTTTGCAGGGCACTTTGTCTCAAAAACGGTATTGCCGTCGGGATCTGTTACGCTCAATTCAAGCTCGAGCTCGCCGTAAAGTACGCTGTCGACCGCTATATCAAGCTCGACTTTGCCGTTTTCATGCCGTTGCCTTACATCGACCTCGCTTATTCTGCCTTGCTCGACGACCTCTAAATAGACGTCGCCTATTATTCCGCTGTCGGGAAGTCTGATACCCCAGTCCCAGCCGAACATACAGCCAGCCTTTCTGAGGACGTTAAAGGGCTTTCCAAGGTCGATACGATGTTCCTCGAGGTATTTTACGGGAGAGTGAAATTCCACTCTCAAAAGGTTTTCTCCGACCTTTAACACGCCTTTAACGGGCACGGAGTACCTGATAAACATATTATCCGCAGACAGCACCTTTTCTCCGTTAAGGCTAACGTCGGCAATAGTGTCGAGCATCTCGAAAACGAGGTTGACTTCTTTGCCGCTTATATCGTCTGCATTCACCTCAAAGCTTTTTTCAAAGGTATAATCCTCGTCGAATACGCCTTGTATTTTTTTCTCGTTGTCGGCATAATAAGGGTCGGGAATGACGCCGTTTACCCTCAACGTATGCACAACAGTCGTCGGAATAGACGCTTCGGGATAGCAACCGCCCTCCCGAAGCATTTTCCAACCGTTATTCAGGTTGATCTTTCTCATTTTTAATTAAAACTTGTGCGTAAAGCGAGCCTCACACTCTTCTTTCGTGATCTCTCCTCTGTTGCACGCCATCATTGCGTGTACGTCGTTGTCACGAAGCTTATAGAACAATACGAAGAGTATGATAGCGATGGTAGAGCCGACTGCAGGCGCGAGTGAATAAAGTGCCCAAATGCCCTGAACTACTGCGTCCGTCTGAGCAACGCCGCCCTCTACGTAACCGATAAGCTCCAAGGAGAGCATTCCGAGTGCGCCTGCAAGCGCAACGACCATCTTGTTGACGAACGCTTTGAGGGAGAACGCAACGCCCTGATTCCTCTCACCCGTCTTATACTGTCCGTATTCGATACAGTCCGCAATGAACAGCGTTCCGAGCATCGACCAAACGGAAGATACGAACGCACGGAGTGCGATGAGTGCGATAAGAAGAATTACGTTGTCATATCCGCAGATATATATCGCAACCGTGATAAGTACGGTGATTATTCTCGTTACTATGTACGCTTTGAAGTTATCTACCTTGGCAAGGAGCTTAGGAATGAAGAAAACTACTAAAAGCACGGGGAGCACGGTCGCAAGAGCGATAGGCGTAAGCCATGTATCTCCGCCGAGGCAGTACAATGCAAAGTAAGTCTGAAGAGTCGTAGAGAAGTCCGTCAACGAACCAATGATCTGTACAGCAACGATGATAAGAAGGTACTTGTTCTTGACGATGCAAGAAAGGATCTCTCCGACGGAAGCCTCTTTTTCGGTCTCGACATTGAATCTCTCTTTTGCCTTGAAAGGCATCAATATCATCGCCAAGAGTGCGAGAGCGCCAATAACGATACCCGTTACAAGCCAGCCGTACATAGGATATAGTATCGGAACTAAGATGACTATCAAAAGTCCGCCGAGGTATACCATGAACGAGGTCAATGCTACGAGGTGGTTTCTCTCGTCCGTGCTGCCGCTCGTTACTATGATAAGCGAGTTAAGCGGAGCATCGTACATCGTGTATGCCAGATCCCAAAGGATGTAAGAAACGAGTGCCCATGCTATCTTTGCCCACATCGGGAAGGATGCGCCTACGGGGTTGCAGAAGATCAATATCGTCGTAAGCGGAATTGCGATAGACGCAATTTTAAGCCACGGCGTATATTTTCCGCCCTTGGGGTTGTATTTGTCTACGATAACGCCGAATACAGGGTCGTTTACCGCATCGAATACCTTTGCTACCGCAAAGATGATCGATACGATGCCGGGCGTGATGCCTACCGCGTCGGTAAGGAACAGCTGGAAGTAGCTGTATATAATGTAATACGAAAGGATCGCACCGAATGCGTACATTCCGATGCGGAATCTCTCGCCACCGGACGTCGCAAATTTGATTTTGCTCATAATTTTTCCTCCAAAAATTTCGACAGTTCTGCCGTTCATCTTCATTGTAGCTTTCAATTTACTCGTATTTATGTCATAATTTTTGATTTTGGGTTTGTAATCGATTAAAGAATAAGACCACCCGAATGCATTCGAGGCGGTCTATATTAAAATTTCATTAAATTTTATCACTTCACCGTTTTTCTGTATTCATTCGGCGTCATCCTGCGGCACTTCTTGAAGGTGCGGTAAAAAGTCTCGTTGGACTTAAACCCCGTCTCTACGGCTACCTCTTCTACCGAAAGATCCGTCGTTTTCAAGAGCTTGCAAGCGTTATATACCCTTATTTCGCCGATAAGGTCGGAAAAGCTCGTGCCATCGGAAGAGAGAAGCTGAGAAAGATAGGTCTTGTTGTAGTGGAACTCCTCTGCGATGTCTTCAAGAGTGATGTCCTCTGCATAGTGCTTGTGGAGATAATAAATTATCTTGGCGTTTGCGTAGGAATATTGCAACGTATCCTTGGGAGCAGTCGGCTTTTTGTTCTCGTTCCTGAACATCGTCGGCGATATGCCTTTGAGTTTGACGAACATATTATAAAGTCCGCTTTTTGTCTTATAGCCGACGCTCGTTGCAATATCCTCAATGCTCGCATCGGTATATATGAGCATATATTGTGCGTTCCTTATGCGAACGTCGTCCAATATCTCACTGAAGCTCATCCCTATCTGCTCTTTTAGGAGCTTAGCAACGTGCGAGGGCGAATAACCGTATTTCGCAGCAATATTTTCAAGCGTCGTATCCTTTTTATTGAAGCTCGTCTCGATCGTTTTCAGAATATCCCAAACGGAAAAATCTCTCTCAGGAGTATTTGCCGTAGCCTTTTTCAAAAACATTATGACCATCTCGGTCGTAAGCGCCGAACAAAGCTCCGTTTTGTAAGCGTCCGCACTCTTGTTTTCCTGCAACGCTTTATCGAACACCTCTTCAAAGCACTTGGACTCATCCTCAGTGAAATATACGACAGGCGAGTAATCTCCGCCGTTCATTATCATGCTCGAAACGCTTTTCAGAAGTGCATTGCCGTTGTCAAGCATATCTATTCTGAACGAGCACTTTTTTATCCTCGGCGGATCGACACGATCGGCGTATAGCTCGTGAACGTGCCACGGCATCAAAAGGGATATTGCGCCACGTTTGAGCTCGTACTTTTTGCCGTTGACGATGTTCTCACCGCCGCCGCATACTATGTATTCCATCTCAACGAAGCTGTGCCTGTGCAGCAAAAAGTCCATGCGCAACGTCATGTCATCAAAAAAGAATATCTGGTCGGTCGCAAAATTTTGTGCGTCAATTAAGGTCGGTGTCTTCATATCGTTACCTCTCTTTTTTCTATCATACCAAACGAAAAAGCATTTGTAAACAGGAAAATTTAGTTCAAAAGCTCCGTTTTCGACAAAATATCACTTTTAAATATCTAAAGCAATACTTTCCTTTCGATTGCCTCAAAGCTTGAACTTGAAATAGGAGCTAAAACATTTTCGTAGTCTTTTTCGGGTAAAGAAAAAAGAGAGTTCTCACTCTCTTTGTCTGTTTTGTTTACCAGCTCGACGCCATCATATTGAATGTCGTTTCGCTTATTGTCGGGTCTTTTATCAAAAGCTCTACCGCTTGCAGTTCGTCCGTCCCCTCTTTCGCCAAGTTTATTATCCCGTATCCGTTCCGTTTCCAATCTTCTGTCCAATCTGTTTCTTCCACCAGTTTCCTCGCTAATCGCTTTTTGTCCGAAAGGGACATCGTTGTTAAATCTACCATTCTATGTTTGTCTCCCGATTTTTCGCTTGCAATTATATTTTACCGCACGATCTTCTCGTTGTAAAGGACTTTTTTGGACAGTAGCCTTGTTTTGTGCAATAAAAAACCTGCCTTGTTTCCCAAAGACGGTCTACGCTTTATGAGAATATTCCGAACGACACCAATATCGCATCGTTGACCTTTTTCATTAAGCCGCTCGGGATCTCTCCTATCTTGTCTTTCAGCCTGCGCTTGTCGATAGTCCGTATCTGTTCGAGCAAAACGACGGAATCCTTGACAAGCCCGACGCTCCTTGGAATCTCGATATGCGTCGGAAGCTTCGACTTGTCGAGCCTACTCGTTACGGCGGCGGCAATAACGGTGGGCGAATACTTGTTCCCGATGTCGTTTTGCACTACCAGAATTGGACGAACGCCACCCTGCTCGCTCCCGACGACGGGGCTTAAGTCGGCAAAATATAACTCTCCTCGCTTGACATCCATAGCAGACCGTCCTTTCCCTTTTACTTCACCATATGCTATGTAAAATGGGTTTTGTGATTATTGAAGCTTATCTTCGCCATTATTATTGCCAATAGCGAAGAATTATATACCCTGCACATTGCCGTTACTTGAACGCTATTGCGTTTCAAGGAAATCAATTCGATTTCAAAGTACAGCGACTTATTCTTTGCACAAGGCACGAGCTCTATACAAGCTTCGTCGTGGAACGCTGTTGGGTGAATGAACTCAAAGGCGAGGAGCAGGAAAACGGCGACTATTTGGTGTTTTTTTATAAGACTGACGGCACGAAAGCGGAGCTTTATCTCTCGTTTGAAAGCAATCTCTTGATGGATCAACGAATAAACGATACCAATTTTTATTGCAAGCCGGGGAATTGCGGACTTATTCCCGAAACAATAAATTGGAAAGCACATTTTGAATAACTATTATAAAAATAACAAGAGGACGGAAATTCCGTCCTCTTTCGTTTGAAATTAATATCTTGTTATTTTGAAGCAAACAGCGTATGTCTTTCCAACACCTTACCGTTAAGCGTTTTCCTCGTGAAAACGCCGTTTTCGTAGACGATATACCCTCTTTCGCTATCGTTTTTGGGGAGCGAAATCGAACCGGGGTTGACGTAATACACTCCGTCGCAAAGCGAGAAATCGGGAACGTGCGTATGACCGTATAAGACCACAGAGCCCTGCGGTACGGGGAGCGGCGAGTCTTTGCTGAAAATATGACCGTGAGTTAAGTATAGCGCATGGGTGTCGTCAAAAATTGCCGTAAAGCCTTTTATGAGAGGAAAATCCAGTACCATTTGATCGACCTCGCCGTCGCAGTTGCCGTTTACGCAAACGATGCGCTCTTTAAGCGGATTCAACAGCGCACATACACCCTTGGGATCGTAGCCGTCGGGCAATGGATTTCTCGGTCCGTGATAAAGTATATCTCCAAGGAGGACCAAGCGATCAGCGCTTTCCTCGAAAAAGCGGTCTACGAGTTCTTTGCAATATTTTTCGGAGCCGTGAACGTCCGATGCGATAACAAGCTTCATAATTTTATTCCTTTTGCGTTTTATTCTTTTCAAAATATCTCACGCTTTACGTTGCATAGCTCTGTAATGAACAGTGTGTCGTATTTCGAAAGTTTATGTTCCTTTTTCCTTATGAGAACGTCCTTATATTTCTTTGCGTTCTCGACGCATTGCCGCCTTACGAGTCCGTACCGTTCAAGCGTTTCGTCAGGGAGCGGCGACGTCCACATGAAAGTCTCGTCGTTTTTGGATAGTATCTCAAGCTGGCTTGCCCGTTCAAAAACGAATATCCTTCGTCTTACGTTGTCGGGAAGCTCCTCTTTTCTGACTACCGATAGCGGCAACGACGGAACGTAAGGGTCTGCGTGCGCAAGCTCGATGAAATTTTCCAGATCCGAAAAGCGTATATCCGAAAGCTCCGCCATCGGCGAACGCTTGCTCATAACTATGCCGTATGAAAACTCCGCAATAGTCTCTCCGACAAGCCCTTTCTCTTCAAGAAGAGACTTATACGCATTTTCATACTTCTCGGCGTAGCGTATTATACCAAGACCGTAATTTTGCTCGAGTATGTTCTTGATCGCCCTCGATGCGTTGGTCTCCTTGTAGAATATCTCGAAGTCGTTTTCGTTCCGGAGCTTGAGCGAAAAGCTCGCTATAGCCTCGCCTATATAGCTCGCCCTCGGAACGGAGATCGAAAAATGCTTTTTCTCCTTTGCGGACGAGGTGAACATATTTTCTACGTCGTCTATCTCTCGCAATATCTTGCGACCGTAGGAAATGAGCTTCTCTCCGTCCGGTGTCGGCGATATGCCGAACGACGTTCTCTCGAAAATCGTTATCGAAAGCTCCTTTTCAAGCTCCTTTATTGCCCTTGAAAGGCTTGGCTGCGAGACGCATAGCTTTTCGGCGGCTTTATTTATTGAGCCAACGTTTGCGACCTCTACGGCGTATTTCAAAAAAAGTATGTTCATATCCTATCTCCAAAAACGGCTTTGGTGATTCAACCAAAGCCATTTTATCATAATCTCAACGCCATAGAAAAGCAAATGACGCACATTTTTGCGTAAACAAGCGTTGTTTGGTTAAATTAACGCCGCAAAAATATAGATTATTTTGCTATTAAATATCAGTAAAGACGCTAAAAATATTCCGTTTACAGCATATTATTTGCTTTTTCCACCTCTTTTTCGAGCTTGCCCATCTTTTTGTTGAAGCGTATCGCAAAAAGGATGACCGTGAACGTGATAGCAACAAAGTCCGCTACGGGTTCAGCCAAATACACTGCGAACACTTTGTCTTCAAAAAGCAACGGAAGTATATAAATGAGCGGCAAAAGCAGGACGAATTTCCTCACGACGGCAACCGCAAACGATTCAAGCGGACAGTCGATCGCAATAAACGTGAGCTGGCAGGCAAGCTGAATGCCCATAAGAAGCGATACCGCCATGTATACCCTGAGCATGCTTCCTGCAAAGGAAACGAGAGCCTCTTCGTTGTTGAATATCTTGACTACCGTCTCGGGGAATAGCATTACCAAGCCCCAAACGATCGCAGAGTATACAACGCTTACGACGAGCATGATAGAAAACGTCTTCTTGACACGCTGTACGTTCTTTGCGCCGTAGTTATACGCCGCAACAGGCTGTGCACCCGAGCAAAAACCGGAAAGGGGTATTATCGTCATCTGCATGACGCTCGACATAACCGTCAATGCACCGACCGCCACGTCTCCGCCGTATTTGAGAAGCGACCTGTTGAAGCAGATCATGATGATAGACTCCGACGCTTGCATGATGAAAGGCGAAACGCCAAGCGCAAGGCATGGTAATATTACCTTGAAGTCGGGCTTTAAGTTTTTGAGGCGGATCTTTACGCCAGTTCTCTTCCCAGAAAGAAACAGAAGCACCCAAACGGCGGATACCGCTTGTGAAATTATAGTCGCAAGCGCAGCACCTTTTACTCCCATGTTAAGCGCAAAGATAAATATCGGGTCGAGGATGATGTTGCATACTGCACCTATCGATATAGTCAGCATCGAGAAGAGCGCAAAGCCCTGTGCCGTAATGAACGTGTTCATTCCGAGCGCGATCTGCACGAACACCGTGCCTAGTGCGTATATCGCAAGGTAGTCCATTGCAAAGCCGATGGTGTTATCGCTTGCGCCGAAAAGGTACAAAAGCGGCTCTTGGAATATTAAAAGCGCAACGGTCAAAACGACAGCTATGAATACGAGGAAAGTAAGGCTGTTTCCGAGTATCTTCTCCGCTTTGTCGTAGTCTTTTTCGCCAAGCGCCATGGAGACCTTTGGCGCACTGCCTGCAGATACGAGTGCGGCAAACGCCGATACGATTATAATTATCGGGTTGCATACGCCGAGTGCCGTCAACGCCGTCTGACCGACGACTTCCATATGCCCGATGTATATCCTGTCTACCAGGTTATATAATAGGTTTATGACCTGCGCTATGACGACAGGCATCGCCACCTTCATAACAAGCTTGCCGATAGGCGCAGTACCCATAAATTCATTTTTTGCGTGCGTATTTTCCATTATCTCACCCTGTTTTTCTAAAAACCTAAGCTTTTGCCTTTGATAATTTTGTGATAGTATAGCATATTCTCGCTTTGAGTGTAAATTGAAATGTCGCAAAATTAACACATTAAAAATTTTCGTCTACCCGTGCGGTTGATCTGTTTTATATGAAGAAAAAACGCCCTCATTGGTCTCTTTCGTTTATATTGCTTTTATCAAAGCCTTGACTTTTTACATACTTTAATATAAGGAACGCCGCCAAGCTCCATCGTCCCATCATCGCACAACGACTCGGTGAGAACGGCGTTCCTTTTTTTATATGATCTTTTGAGCAAATATTAAAGACCCGACGAAATCATCGTCAGGTCTATTTGCTTTTTATTGGCAGTTTTAGGCTATTATTCGGTGTTTTTATAGCACTATTTTGCTTTTATCTTCACTCAACCACCGTAGCAAAGATAGAGCTTTGCGAACAAGTCTTCCATCGTCATGCGGTTGTCTATCTTGTCGTACACTCGTATGGGTTTGCCGTTTTCATCGGGCGTATAGCTCATATCGTCGTTTATCTTAGGAGCATTTTCGAGGTGATAACCGTATGCGCTTGACGTTTCAAGAAGAGTAGAAACGGTAGGCTGGTCGCCTATGCTCCAAGTTTCGCCGTGAGGAAAAGAGATTCGCGCGGGAACTTTTCCGTACCAGTCGTTGACTGCGAACATATTATCCATAAGGAAAGCACCGACTTCGCCGCAAGGCTTTACCTTTCTCACAAGCTCGGCAAAGCTGACGAAGGTACGGCTATAAGTGTTTACGGGAACTTGCCATATCTTCATCGGAGAAGAGAATAGCACGTTAGCAGCGTAAATATCCTGCTGCAAGTTGGACTCTTGACCACCGGCGGGATAGCTTCCGCCGCCTATCCAGATCGCCGCTTCAATTTTATTCGCTATCTCGGGCTGTTTTAGATACGCAACCGCAAGATCCGTAAGGCTTCCCTGCAATGCGATATAAAGCGGCTCGTCACAATCTCTCATCGCTTCGTCGATAATAAACCTCGACCCCTCGTTCATTGGTATATCGTCCTTGTTTTCGATGTAATCGACAGCGCCCTTAAAGATCGGTACGTCGTCCATTTCCATAAGTTCAAGCAATTTCTTGCCCATCTCGTAGCTTCTTTCCATGCTCTTTCCTCTTTCCGAAAAAAGCCTCGGGATCGTCCTGAATCTCCACTCGAAATTGCCGGCAACGATCCCTACTACATTCTCCGTCGGCGTAAGCAAGTGATGTACGATGGCAAACGCATCATCCGCCTCTGCAGCAATATCTGAACATACTATAACCCTCTTTTTCTTTATCTCGGGGACGGTATAAGTCAATCTTTTCAAAATATCTTCTCTTTTCATATAAAGTGCTCCTTTATCTACGACGATTATACCTTATATTTTACTAAATTTCCACAGAAAATTAAGCATTTTTGCACTAAATCTACTTAATATAAAAAGAAGCCGCAATAAATGCGACTTCTCTTACGTTTTTAACTATTACTTCAAAGCTTCTTCAACTGCAACTGCACATGCAACGGTCATACCGACCATCGGGTTGTTTCCTGCTCCGATAAGTCCCATCATCTCTACGTGAGCGGGTACGGAGGACGAACCTGCGAACTGAGCGTCGGAATGCATTCTGCCGAGCGTGTCGGTCATACCGTAAGAAGCAGGGCCTGCTGCCATGTTATCGGGATGGAGCGTTCTGCCCGTGCCGCCGCCGGAAGCAACGGAGAAATACTTCTTGCCGTTCTCTATGCACCACTTCTTGTAAGTACCTGCAACGGGGTGCTGGAATCTCGTGGGGTTGGTGGAGTTACCGGTGATGGAAACGTCTACCTTCTCATATCTCATGATAGCAACGCCTTCGTTAACGTCGTCAGATCCGTAGCAACGAACGAGAGCTCTCTCTCCGTCGGAGTACTTGGTCTCTTTGACGATGTTCAAAGTGTCGGTATAATAATCGTACTTCGTCTGAACATAGGTGAAGCCGTTTATTCTCGAGATGATGAATGCTGCGTCTTTTCCAAGACCGTTAAGGATAACGCGGAGAGGGTTCTTTCTTACTTTGTTAGCCGTCTTTACGATACCAATAGCGCCTTCTGCAGCAGCAAAGGACTCGTGTCCTGCGAGGAAGCAGAAGCAGTCGGTCGTTTCAGAAAGGAGCATTGCGCCCAAGTTTCCGTGTCCGAGACCAACACGACGCTGGTCAGCTACGGAGCCGGGTACGCAGAAGCCCTGCAAGCCTTCACCGATAGCAGCAGCTGCGTCGGAAGCCTTTGTGCAGTTCTTCTTGATAGCGATAGCAGTTCCCAAGGTATATGCCCAAACAGCGTTCTCAAAGCAGATAGGCTGAGTGGACTTGATGATCTGATCAACGTTGATGCCTTTCTCGAGGCAGATATTTCTTGCCTCTTCGAGGTCCTTGATGCCGTATTCAGCGCAAACGGAGTTGATCTTGTCTATACGTCTTTCGTAACCTTCAAATGTGATAGCCATAATTTACACCCTCCTTATTCGTTTCTCGGATCGATATATTTTGCGGCTGTCGCAAATCTACCGTAAGAGCCCGTAGCTTTTTTCAAAGCCTCGTCAGCGGTCTCACCCTTCTTTACCATTTCCATCATCTTGCCGAGGTTGACGAACTCGTAACCGATTACTTCGCCTTCTTCGTCAAGACCGATCCTCGTAACGTAGCCTTCTGCCATCTCGAGGTATCTTACGCCCTTAGCGTTGGTAGAATACATCGTACCTACCTGCGAACGAAGACCCTTTCCGAGGTCGTCCATGCCAGCGCCGATAGGAAGTCCGTTCTCAGAGAATGCAGACTGCGTTCTTCCGTAAACGATCTGCAAGAAGAGCTCTCTCATAGCGGTGTTGATAGCGTCGCAAACGAGGTCCGTATTGAGAGCTTCGAGAATTGTCTTTCCCGTAAGGATCTCTGCAGCCATAGCAGCCGAGTGGGTCATTCCGGAGCAACCGATCGTCTCAACGAGAGCTTCCTCGATGACACCGTTTTTAACGTTGAGCGTGAGCTTGCAAGCGCCCTGCTGAGGTGCGCACCAGCCAATACCGTGAGTCAAGCCGGAGATATCCTTGATCTCCTTGCTCTGCACCCACAAGCCCTCTTCGGGGATGGGAGCGGGTCCGTGGTTGGGGCCTTTCTTAACGCAAGCCATATTCTCTACTTTTTCAGAATACTGAAGCATTATATTCCTCCTTGAAGTTATATAAATATTATTTTGTGTCGTAATAAGGTATTAAGACTTACCTTTACAGATAGCATTGTAACACAAAAAAATCTGAAAAGTAAATAAATATCGCGCGAAAAAAACGAAATGGGAAGAATAAAACTTGAAAAGAATCGCTCAAAATGATATTATATATGAAAAGAGGACAAAACTTTTGCATCCGGCAAGCGTTATTCGCTTTTTAGCGCAAGATATATCGTAAGAATTATTTATGTATAAGCTCATAAAAACCGAAAACAGAGAAGAGATAGTGATAAACAGATCCCGTTTCATCGGAACGGGCTTTTTGTGTATGAGCGAAGACGAGGCAAAGGAAAAGGTTTCTAAGATCAAAAAGGGATTTTCCGACGCAACGCACAACTGCTACGCATATATATTCGACGAACTCGGCAATGCATTGAAATTCTCCGACGACGGCGAGCCGCAAGGGACGGCAGGAATGCCTATTTTAGAGGTCTTGCGCAACAAAAAGCTCGTACTTAGCGGCGTTGTCGTAACGAGATATTTCGGCGGAATAAAGCTCGGCGCAGGGGGATTGGTCAGAGCCTACACCGAATGCGCCGTAAAAACGCTTGACGCTTGCGGCGTAACGGTAATGACGGAAGCGGTAAGACTTCGTCTGACGGTCGAGTACCCCTTAGCAAAGCTCGTAGACAGATTCCTGAAAGACTACGTTCTTGAAAACACCGAATACGGCGAAAAGGTAACTTACAGCGTCGTTTGCAGAAAGTCCGAGGCGGATCTTTTGACTTCGGATTTCACCGAATTGACACTCGGCAAAGGCAGTATAATGCGAATCGGGGAGCTATTCTACCCGTTTGAGGAGAAAGTATGACGATAACAGAAATTTCCGTCCAAAAACGCAATAAGAAGCGTTGCAACGTCTACGTCGACGGCAACTTCTCCTGCTCCCTCGATAGCTTTACAGTTCTAAAATATAACCTCAAAGTCGGTCAGGAAATAACTACCGAGCGCTTGGAAGAGCTGTCGTTTGAGTCCGAAAAGGACAAGGCGCTTTCCTATGCGTTCGATTACATAGGCAAATACTTCAAAACGGAGAAGCAACTCAAGGATAAACTCTATGAAAAGGGCTATATGCGCCCCGTCGTAGAGTACGTCATGGGCAAGATCAAAGAATACGGCTATATTGACGACGCAAGCTACGTTAAGGCGTATATAGAGTCAAATTCCGCAAAAAAGGGTGTAAAGCTCATGAAGTATGAGCTAAAAGGCAAGGGCATTGCCGATTCTTTGCTCGACGAAGTAGAGCAAGACCCCGACAAAGAAGCTGCGGCAATAAGGGCTTACGCAGAAAAATTCCTTGCCAAAAACGAGCCGACGCGCGAGAACGTCGCAAAGCTATGCAGGCGACTTTATTCAAAAGGCTTTTCCTACGACGCCGTTTCGGACGTTTTATATAAGATACGACACGAGGTCGACTATGACGACGAATATTAAGATATTTAAGCGATTTTCCGTACCGTCAACTCAAAGTGAAGCTGAAAAATACGTCGGAAAATACGAGAATTTCGCACTCATAGCAGCAAAGCAAACGGCTGGTAGAGGGAGAAACGGCAGGAGCTTTTCAAGCGGCTTGGGCGGTCTTTATATGTCGGTACGGCTTTCTTGCGACAGACCTGCGACCGACTCAACGCTGTTCGTGCTGTTTGCAGGGCTTGCAGTCTCTCGGGCACTCGCAAAGCAGGGCGTTATTACGACGCTGAAATTCCCAAACGACGTAAAATTCAAAGGGAAAAAGCTGTGCGGCATAATATGCTCTTCAACGCTATCGGAAAACAGGGTAACGAGCGTTACAGCAGGCATAGGAGTCAACGTCAACAGCAAGATCCCAAAAGAGCTTGAAGATATTGCGATAAGCCTGAAAGGGCTTGGAATAGACAAAAACAGACTTGCCGTCGACATATGCGAGGAGTTTTCCTCGATCCTTCACTCAAACGACACTGCGACGCTTCTTAACGAATACAGGAGCCTTAGCGAGACGATAGGCTTTGACGTTACCGTCGATTGTCAGCCGAAGATCAGCGGAAAAGCGATAGATATCGACGAAAAAGGATTTTTACTCGTCGAGCAAAATGGTATAATAAAAAAAGTCTCTTACGGAGACGTTACAAGGAGTTAGGTAATATGAAAATAGGTTGCGACATAGTAAAAGTAGAAAGAATTTCAAGATGCGGCGAAGACTTCTTCGAGAAGTATTACGCCGAAGAAGAACTCGAATACGCTTCTAAAAAAGCAAAGCCGTATGAGACTCTTGCAGGTATGTTTGCCGCAAAAGAGGCGTTTGCCAAGGCAACAGGCAAGGGCTTTGGCAACGGTTTCCCGGTATCCGACGTCGTGGTTTTGCACGACGAACACGGCGCACCGTACTATTCCTTGCAAGGAGCGGCGCTCAAAGAGCTGAAATGCATCGAGAAGGCGCACCTTTCAATAAGCCACACCTCGACCGAGGCTATGGCGTTTTGCGTGATATCTTATGAGGACTGAAAGCCTTAGCAAAGAACAGATACTTGCACTTTTCCCGAAAAGAGCTCCTGACTGCCACAAAGGTACGTTTGGTAAAAATGTCATATTCGCTTCGTGCGACGAATACATAGGCCCCGTCAAGCTCGCAGCTATCGGAAGCTCATCTATGCGTATGGGCGTAGGCTATACCTGCCTTGCCGTAACGGAACAAGTTGCAAAAGCTATATCCCCCGAGGTGTTCGAGTGTACGCTTGCACTTCAAAGCGAAGTTGACGGACACTTTGCGTTCGACAAGGAGCGTGTTGATGAAGCGCTCAAAAAAGCTACTGCCGTAGCAGTCGGCATGGGAATGAAAAAGACGACTGAAACGGCAACTCTCGTCAAGCACCTGCTTAAAAAAGGAATTCCGCTTATCGTTGACGCCGACGGCATAAATTCCATCATGGAAAGCGACCTTGACGGTGCTGAGTCTCCCGTCGTGCTGACTCCGCATATCGCTGAATTTTCACGTATTTCAGGCATTTCGGTCGAAAACATCCAAAGGGACACACTGAATATCGCAACGGCGTTCGCAAAAAAGCACTGCGTCGTATTGCACCTTAAAGGATCAGAAAGCATAACTACGGACGGAGAAAGAGCGTTTATCACGACAAATAGCTCACCTTGCCTTGCAAAGGCAGGAAGCGGCGACTTCCTCTCGGGTTGTATTTCCGCACTCGCCGCAAGAGGCATCGAGCCCGTTTTAGCGACTGCGGCTTCTTCACAGATAATTGCAAGCGTTGCAACGGAGCTTTCAAAAAAATATAACGACAACGTCATTTTGGCAAGAGATTTTCAACTCGGCATAAGAGATTATTTTGCAGAATAAAATTGCAAA
>CAYOSU010000019.1:0-24309 GCA_964406735.1 uncultured Clostridia bacterium
CCCCTCCCTCTCGGAGGGAGGCTTGTGTGGCTTCGCCACAAGTGAAGAGTGAAGAGTTGTGGATGGGATATTATCAGACTGTGAATAGTCGTGAAAAAATCATGTGAATTATGAGCGGAGTTTGAGATAAGATTTACGATAGTTGACAATCCCTCAGTCTGCTCCGCAGATAGCTCCCTTTACACAAAGGAGCCGTCATATGGTTTGCATTTTATTAGACTGGCACTGTACAAGATAAAAGATAAGCGATAATAGATAATAGTAATAGATTGATTGTCGTTAGACTGCGGCGGGGACAAGCCACCATTCTACGGTTTTTTGCGGTTAAAGCAAGGGTTACTGTTACGCTGCCCGAGATTCCGAAATAGCAATGCATTGCGCTTTTGCACTTGCAGTGCAAAAGTTCGACTGCGCTTTAGATACGGCGGGCAACTAATCAGCCATCTTGAATAGTTAAATGAGACAATATTTTTTATATAGTTTAACTATGAGATACCTTTCAAAGTGAGTATTCGGGCTGCGTGCGGAGCGGTGATTTTTGAGGAAATAATTGCCGTTATTTCAATTTTTAGGTAAGATTTAAGAAGTGGTGAAAAAAGTTTTGATTTTTTTGAAAAATTTGAAAATTGTTCCGACAATTTGGTTCGTTCGGTCGTTACTATTACGAAAGCAAGTGAAAAGAGCTTGTTTCGAGCTGAAAAATCTTTATATTAAAAGGGTTTTGACGGAAAACGACGTAAAGTCTTTCTATGAAAGGGTTCTTGACGGGAAACGACATAAAGTCTTTCTATAAAAGAGTTCTTTCAGGAAACGGCGGTTAAGTCTTTCCATCAAAAAGCGAAATTTTTGAGAACGCTCTTTCTTTTGGGAACGGCGTTTCGAAAAAATCAAGAACCTTTTGATATGAGGCTTTGGGCACTTCTTTCAATACTATTAAAGGAGCATGCAATGAAAAAACTAATCTCATCGGCTATCGTTCTTCTCATCGCCACACTTCTTTCACTTCTGGCGTCTTTCCACAAGAAGAAAGTTGCCTCTAAGTAATAAATAGTATCATCTATCTTCGAAAGTCTGACCTCTTCCCTACTTTGCAAAAAAATCTGAGTTAAGGGCAGGAAAACGGAAATCAAAGCAAGCTTTGTGGTTTTTGTTTGAGAACGGAGCTTGAAGCTTTTTCCTTTCAAAAGGCTCGATATAAGACAAGGTCAGTTGATGTCGATACTTTTATTCGCAGCTTTTAGCAGCTTAACGCTTTAGCTACAACGTTTTATTTTTGTTTATTCGTCGCTTTTCAGCGGCTTGAAATTTTGAAAAAATTTTTAGGAGTTTATTATGAAAAAAATTATTTGCATCGTTTTATCTGTTTTAATGCTTTTGAGCTTTGCTGCGTGCTCTAACACCGACAAAGAAGTCAACACGAGCACCGCTGAGATCGAAAAGGCTATCGCAGATTCTTTGGGCGACGGCTATCTCGCAACACAGCCCTTTGACAAGGAAACTTTGGTCGATTACTTCGGATTCGACGGAGACAAGATCGAGGACTTCACCGCTAAAATCGCTATGATGTCCGCTCACAACGACATCGTTGTCGTTCTTAAGACCGCAGACGGATACGCAGACGAGGCAGTCAGTATCCTCAACGAGTTCTACACAAACAAGGTACTTTACGGAAGAGATTATCCCATGAACCTCGCTAAGCTCCTTGCGGCAAGAATTTATAAGTACGACAACTACGTTATGTACATCGTTGCAGGTAGCTATTACGAGGGAGACGACGAGAACGAGGCTGCTCAGCACACTCTCAACGAGTACAAGAAGATCGACGACGCACTTGCTGAAATTTTCGGCAAAAACCTTGAAAATCTCGCTGTCGAGCCTTCCGTTGAGGGCGAAGGCGGAATCACTCTCGGCTAATCGTTATTAAAAAGCTTTCGGAGGGCTTTTGAGCTAAAAAGCTCTCCATTTTTATGTAAAAAATTCGACTACTTTAAGGAACTATTATGGTATTTTCAAGCTTAACATTCTTTATGTGCTTTTTGCCGGCGGTACTTCTTTGCTACTTCGCCGTGCCTAAAAAGTTCAAAAACGGAGTGCTATTCGTATTCAGTCTCATCTTCTACGCCTGGGGCGAGCCGATATACGTTGCGTTGATGATATTCTCGACCATTCTCGACTACACCTGCGGTATGGTCGTACACAAGTATCGGGGCACGAAAAAGGCTACAGCGGGACTTTTAGTCTCTATCTGCGTTAACCTTTCTCTACTTTTCTTCTTCAAGTACACCGACTTCGTGATAACCTCTATCAACAACGTTTTCGGGACTAACATAGCTCTTTTGAACCTGCCGCTACCTATCGGTATCTCGTTCTACACCTTCCAGACGATGAGCTACACCATAGACGTTTATCGCAACGACGCTAAGGTCCAGAAGAACATCATCTCGTTCGGCTCATACGTCGCACTCTTCCCGCAGCTTATCGCAGGTCCTATCGTCCGCTATCAGACTATCGCTGACCAGATCGACGAAAGAACGCATTCGTTCGATATGTTCGGAGATGGCGTAAAGAGATTTATCGTCGGTCTTGCGAAAAAGGTGCTTCTTGCCAACAACATAGGTCTTTTGTGGAACACTATTTCAAGCGCAGAGATCTCTTCCCTAACGACGCTCTCCGCTTGGCTCGGCATCATCGCTTTCTCGTTCCAGATATACTTCGACTTCTCGGGCTATTCCGATATGGCGATAGGTCTTGGCAAGATGTTCGGCTTCGAGTTCCTCGAAAACTTCGACCATCCCTATACCTCGAAGAGCGTTACGGAGTTCTGGAGGCGTTGGCATATGTCCCTCGGTACCTGGTTCAGAGATTACCTTTACATACCCTTGGGCGGAAACAGAAAGGGACTCCCCAGGCAGATACTCAACATCGCTATCGTTTGGCTCGCAACAGGCTTCTGGCACGGCGCAAGCTGGAACTACGTTCTTTGGGGAGTGTTCTACGGAGTGCTTCTCATCATCGAAAAGTTCTTCTTGCTTAAGGTACTGAAAAAAGCTCCTGCGTTCGTCGGGCATATCTACACGCTTCTTGCTGTCGTTATCGGCTGGGTGCTCTTCGGGTTCGAGGACATCTCTAAGGGAATTGCTTTCCTCGGAGTACTTTTCGGAGGCGGCAGTGCGCTTTTCAACACGCAAAGCCTTTATATGCTGCTTTCATTCTTACCCCTCATCGTCATCTGCGCAGTCGCATCTACCCCATTTGTCAAGAACCTCTACGTTCGCCTTACCACAAAGGCCGGCGAGGGCGTTTTAGGAACGGCGGAGATCGGTTTAGCGACCGTTGCGATGTTCCTGTCGATAGCATACCTTATAAGCGGCTCTTACAACCCATTCCTTTACTTCAGATTCTAACGGAGGCAACAAATGCGAAACAAGATAATTTCTATACTATTTTGCGTAATGCTCGCACTCGGAATTACGGTGTCGGCAATAATTCCAGATAAATATTACTCCGAAAGCGAAAAGAGACTTTTAGAACAGTTGCCCACCTTTACTTTTAAGGCACTCATCTCGGGTAAATACGGTGAGGACCTCGAATCGTACCTGCAAGACCAATTCCCTGCAAGGGACGGCTGGATAACGGCTAAGACGCTCACAGAGCTACTCTCGGGCAAGAAAGACATAAACGGCGTTTATTTCGGCGACGACGGATATCTTATTCAGAAGTTCGACTCGTATAACAAAGAGAACTTTGAGAAGAACGTCGAGGCTTTGAAGGCTCTTTCCGACAAGCTCTCACAAGAGGGTGTTGACGTAAAAGTCATCCTCGTGCCGACGGCTGTCGAGATACTGTCCGATAAATTACCCACCTTTGCCCCTCACGCAAGCCAAAGCGAGCTTATCGCTTACACCAAAGAAGCAGGGCTTGACGTTATTGACGTTTCCGGCAACCTTTCTTCGCACAGCGGTGAGTATATCTACTACATGAACGACCATCACTTTACTTCACTCGGCGCATATTACGTCTACGAGGAGTATATGAACGCTATCGGAAAGACGGCAGACCCTCTCGACGCTTGGCAGATGAGAGTTCTTTGCGACAACTTCCGTGGGACGACTTATTCTAAAGTCAACTACCCGTTTGCAAAATACGACACCATCACCGCATATTACAAAAACGAGAAGCACAACGTAAGCTACAACGGCGGAAGCTACGTTACCGATTCTATCTACGAGGAAAAATACCTCGACGGCAAGGATCAGTACGCAACGTTCCTTAACTCTAACCAGGCAACCACCGTTGTTTCGGGCGAGGGCGAGGGCAAGCTCCTTATCATCAAGGATTCGTACGCTAACTGCTTTGCGCAGTTCGTTATCGACGATTACAGCGAGACCCACCTCATCGATATGAGATTCTTCACCGGAAACGTTTCGGACTACGTTGCGGAAAACGGTATCACCGACGTTCTCGTTATGTACAACGCACCTAACTTTGCGGGAGATACCTCTATCTCTAAGATAAACTAAGCTAATTACATTTTCATTTTTAATATATTTTTTTCCTTTCCATTTGAAAAGAGCGTTTCACACTGAAACGCTCTTTCGTTTTATCTTTTTTATTGCAAGGTTTCGCTTTTTTCTTTACCTTTATTTCGCTTCGCCGCTGTTTACCTTTTCAAGGAATGCGGCAACGGTCGCATAATATTTTTCTCTGTCGTAAAGTATCGTCCTTGCGTGCTCGGAGAACGGGTTCAAATACAGCTCCTTATAGCCCTTTTTAGCGTTATACAGGTCAACGCACATCGTATACGGAGTCATCGTGTCGAGCTTTCCGTGAACGAACAGCATCGGAACGTCCTCGTAGCCGTTGTCTTTTATATCCTGCAAGGGATTCACTTCATTTAACGTGAAGCCGTAGCGCAGCTTGCAGACTACGTTGCATATCGGAAGAAGGAACTTTATCGACATGCCGAAGCTCGTTTTTGCGTTGAAGTCGAACTCGTCGGGAAGGTACGCAAACGGGCAGTCCAGTATCGCCGCCTCTATCTTCGTTTGCTCGTTCTTCTGGTGCATGATTATCGACGATGCGCCCATGCTCTCGCCGTGAAGGTATATTTTGGCATCGTCGCCCGTAAGCTCACGGGCTTTTTGTATCATTAAGCCAAGGTCGTCCCTTTCGTGATAACCCATCGGCTCTAAATTTCCGCCGCTCTTGCCGCAATGCTCGTTGTCGTAAACGAGGGCGTTATACCCCATTTCAAGCACCATATTGGCGTATTTTATGCTCGTCATGATATTCGCACCGTGGCCGTGGACGACTACGAAAGTCCTGTTCGTGGGCTCTTTTGCCCTGTAAAACTCGCCGTAGAGGTCGTAGCCGTGCGTGGACGTTACCCAGAACTCCTCGTGAGGGTGAGTCTCGAAAAAGCCGCGCGGTATGTTGCCGTTCGTGCTCTCTATCTCGTACCTTGACTCGTAATCGACCTTTTTAGGTCTTATCAGGATATTGAGCATGTAATTTGCAAAAAATACCAAGAGCGCTAAAAGCAACACTACAATTCCGATCACAAGATATAGCCACCACATAATCTTATCCCCTTTATTCGTTGAAAATCTTTATATTTTAAGTCTTTTTAAGGCTTTAAGTCCTTTATTCTTCTTCCGTGCTTTCTTCACAAATTTCGGCGTTTTCGGACTCTTCCGAAAAATCTTCCTCTTTTTCGTCGGTCATTTCCTCTATCGCTTTTGAAAGCTCGCTCGACGCAGAAAGAACTGCAGTCGGAACGGCTGTATCCTCGTTTTTCTCTATCGTAATAAGCCTTGAAAGAGTGTCAAGCTCGCTCGTCAGGCTTTCAAAGCTTGCTTTTAAGTCGTCGTCGGAGCTTACCTCGCCGCCGCCCGTTACCGTCGTGAAGTTATCCTTGAATCTGTCGAGCTCGTCCTTTATCTCGGATATCTTGTCCCTATTGTCCGAAAGGAGAACGGAAACCTGATTGTTGAGCTTTTCAAGCATACGCATTACGTCGTCGTTATCGGCAAGATCGCCCTCGACACCGGATCCGCTGCCGCTATCAACTCTACTTAGCTTTTCTATTATAAAGTCGAGCTTTTCGTTGAGTTTTAAGGCAATATCGGGCGGTATTTCGCTTGTTTTCGTCTCCTCCGAGTATTCGGTCAAAGCCGCAACGCTTGGCTTATTTTCGGCCGTTTTTATCAGCTCGTCGAGCTTGTTCAATATCTTTGAATTCTCTTCCTCTCTCTGAACGAGAGCTACCTCGAGTTTTTCTAAGCGTGAGAATAGCTCGTCGTCCGAAGTCGTATTATCGGGCGTTTTGTCAAGCTTTCCCTCTATCGCTTCGAGCTTTTCAAGAATTTTTGCAGAAACTTCGTCCTGCGCTTTGGGCTCAACGTTTTGCGGCATAGACGCTACCGCATCGAAAAGGCAATCTAGCTTTTCGCTCATTTCGGAAAGTATACGGTCTATATCGCTGTTTTGCGACTTGTTTACGCTCTCTGAAAGCTTATCGAGCGACAGCGCCATTTCGCCGAAGTTTACGTCCATTTTCTCCGTAAGCGACTTGCAAAGAGCGGCTATCTCGTCCTTTTCTTCCTTAGCAAGCTTTTTGAACTCCTCGGTGGCGTTTATCGCATTCCTCGACTGCTCACGGGAGCTGTTCTCTATCTTGTCGTTGAGTGCGTATAGATCTGCACGGCAAAGCTCGGCAAGGTCGTCTACCTCGCCTTTCAAGAGCCTTAGCTCCTCAACTATATCCACACTCTTTGCCGCAGACTCTTTTACCGAATCTATCTCGGTCTGGAGATAATAGAGCGCCTCCTGCATCTGAGTCGCCTTATCTTTCTGCACAAAGTAGCCGTGTCCCTTTTCTTCAAAGTCGTTCCTTTTGCCGTCCATAAACCTTATACCTTTTCTTTTTTGTACAGTATATTGTAGCATAAAATTTTACGCTTAACAATAGAATTTCTAAATTTTTGTCAAAATTTGTCCTTGGAAAGTCTATCTCGCATCTTTAACAGCGCTTTTTTCTCTATTCGGGAGACGTAACTGCGTGAAATGCCGAGCTTCTCCGCCGTCTCTTTCTGCGTTTTTCCGTCCTTGCCGTTCAAGCCGAAGCGCATTGTGATTATCGCATACTCACGCTTTGTGAGGTTCTCGCGCAAAAGCTTGTCGAGCTTCTCCCTCGTTACGTCCTCGTCCACCTTTTTGAATACGTCGTCGTCCTCGGAATACAGTAAGTCCTCTATCAGAAGCTCGTTGCCCGACAGGTCCTTGCCGACGCTCTCGCTCATCGATACGTTGTTTTTGAGCTTCTTTGAAGCCCTCAAATGCATCAATATCTCGTTTTCGATGCACCTTGCGGCATAAGTCGCAAGTACGCTGCCTTTGCCGTATCTAAAGGTCTTTATGCCCTTGATAAGTCCGATAGAGCCGATGGAGATAAGGTCGTCTACCTCGCCTTGCGTTGCGTATTTTTTGACTATGTGCGCAACAAGGCGCAGGTTGTGCCTAATGAGCGTTTCTATTGCCTCTTCGTCGCCGCTTTGGGCAAGCGCTATCGCTCGCTCCTCCTCTTCCTTTGTCAGAGGCTTTGGGAACGAGCCGTTGTTCCTTACGTACGACGTGAAGAAAAAGACCTTGTTGAAAAAGCCGAGTAGTCCTTGAAATAGCATGGTTACCTCCCCGAAAAGTCGGTAATATATCTCTATTCGGGGAAAGTTTTGTCCTATTACGCTACGCTTTGTCCGTTTTTTTGTGGCTCGGGGATGAAGTATTATTAAAGCAGAATATTTTTTTAAGACCTTTTTACGCTTTTGGGGTGGGTATCGTTTGTATGTTGGTGAGTAACATATGGTCTGGCGTTTATAAAATCGTTGGTCGTCTTTTGAATTTTTTTTGTAAAACGAAATGTTTTTTTCTAAGATTTCTTTAGAGAATTTTGAATTTATGCTTGTTTGGGGTGGGTAAAGCGCAGTTTGTTGTTTATTCGGTTTTTTGGCACAAAAAAAAGACCTTGCAAAGGTATTGCAAGGTCGATTCTTTATAAATCGAGCTTTTATTCTCCGAAAAGTCGTTCTGCGTTTTTATAAGCGATCAGTTCTTTTTCTTCTTGCCCGATCGGTGCGTTTTCGATAAAGCTTTTTGCTTCATCGTTCTGAATAAAGGGAAAATCTACGGAATGAATTATCCTATCCGCACCCAACGCATCTACACAAAACTTCAACTGCGGATAATCGAAAATTCCGCTCGGCGTTACGTAAAAATTCTTCTTGAACGTCTCCGTAACCGTCTTCTCGTTGTTTGTTACCTTTTTGGGCAACGCCTGATCTAATCTCGACAAAAAGAAGGGTACGAGCTCTCCCCAATGCCCGACTATCACCTGAAGTTTCGGAAACTTCTCAAAAATACCTGCAAGTATCATACGAACGCACTGAACGCCTACTTCGTTATGCCAACCCCAGCCGTACAGCGACAATCTCGCGCTTAATTGCTCTCCGAGTCCGCCGTAATATTTTTCTTGCACGCTTTTCAACGGCGGCGCAGGGTGCAGATATAACGGCATATTACTTTTTTCCAACGCACTTAAAACGGGTAAATATTTTTCGTCGTCTAAAAACACGGCTTCCATAGACGGTCTGCCTGCCAACAACACTCCGTCAAAGCCCAAGGCTTTCAGGCGACCTATCTCTTTTACCGAGCCGTCTATATCGCTCCACGGAAGCAGTCCGAATCCACCAAAGCGCTCCTTATTCTTCTGAATTATCGCAAACAGATCGTCGTTCGCTTGCTTTACGGCGTCGGCTGCCTCATTTTTATCCAGAATTTGCGTTTGCACGGGGCAAGACAAAATTTGCTTATCGATACCGCAACGATCCATATCGGCTATACGAGCAGATATTCCGTCCTCGCTATACACCCGAAAATCGGGGAAATACGGCAAGTCTTTGCTTCCTGCCGCTTTTGCGTTTTCGCTGTCCTCGTTATGATATTTGGCAAGCGTCTGCCCAAGCCTTTTTAAGTGAACGTGTTCTTCTAAAGTAATTATTTTCATATTATTTTCCTCACGAGACAGGCTGTCCGTCTATCCATATACGCTTGACGTTTTGCGTATCCGCAATATGTTTATCCGGGCGTCCGTCAACGAGCATAAAAGTCGCCTTTTGTCCGACAGCGATCGAGCCTAAGCCTTTTATGCCGAAGACCCTTGCGATTTCGCTTGTTGCGCTTGCCAAAACCTCCGTTTCCGTCATTCCGCATTGCGACAAAAGGGACATTTCCGTATGCAATGACGAACCGTACGCAACGGGCGGAGCAAACGAGCCGTCGTTCGCATCGGTCGCCGCAAGGATCATAACGCCGCATTCGTGCAATACTCGGACGGCATTTTTCGCATTCCGGAAATCCTCAGGCATATAACCGTTTCTTCCGCTGTTTGCGAATGTTTGCATCATAACGAGAGTCGGCGCAACGACTATGCCTTTTGCCGCTATCGTTTTTGCAAGCTCCAAGGGATATTCTTCCTTGATCGGAACGTGAAGCAGAATATCCGCACCGCAATCCACCGCCATTTGTACGGCTTTTAGCGAAGTTGCGTGTACGGCGACCTTCTTTCCGTTTTCGTGCGAGGCGGTACATATCTCTTTAAGGCATCCTTTCGGCATCAGATTGGGCTCAAAAAGCAATACTTTGATATACGCCGCGCCGTTTTTTATCGCTTTTTTTACGTAAGATCTTCCGCTCAACGTCCCAAACGTCATGCCTGCAGAAGAAATTATCCTGAAACGCTTGGAGCTTTCGACAAGCAAGGGAGAAGCTGCAACGTCACAGGTTGCAACAACGCCGTTTTTCAGCATATCGGCAATTTGCGCTTCACTTCCCATATGCGTATGCGCATCGATAAGCCCCGGAAGAAGAAAACCGTGAGACTCTACTCTTTCCGCTTCGTTTACGGCGGTGATAACGCCGTTTTCCACCACAACGGAGGCTTTTTCTATCACTTTTTCTCCGTCGAATATCGGATAATTTAAGATAAATTTCTCGTGTGTGTTCATATGATCACCTTGCTGTTCTTGCGCACAGTGCAGGCTGTTCCGCTCTGCGTGCAATTCTTTTACTTCGTAGAAGAAATCAATTCGCTGAATTTCATGACCGTGCCGTATTGATTGCTCATCACGAGGTAGTTCGCACGGACGACTACCTTATCGCCGACGGAAACTATTTTGTAATGCTCGTCCGTCGGGAAAATGACCAAAGCATACGTTTTTCCGTTCACGCTATCTGAAATCTCAATCGACGGTTTATTATGGATATCAGGGCCGACTTTTTTTGCAATTCCCGAAACCTGAAATCTCTTGTCCAAATATTTTGCATAAAAAGCTCTTTCGTCTGCGGCAAACTCCTCGTAAAGCGTTTTTACGTCAAAGGGCGCAGATTGTTCTAAAACGGGCATAGCCGTCGTTTCTATTTGATGCGTTTTCGCATCGGACGGGTGTGCAGGATAAAATTTAAGACCTTCGTTTTGCATTCTTTGTACTCCTATTTATTAACTGCGTTTAGTTTTGATAAACGTTTTCCATCCACTCATATTTGTATTTATTATAAACGGTTTGCCTTTGTTTATCAATAATAATTGACGGTTTTTATTGCGGACTCCTTATTTTGCGAGCAAACAAAACATCAAAGCGGCTTGCCGAGTTTTCTCGATAAACCGCTTTTTCAGATTTCTTAACCGTTTTCTTGCATTTTTTCGTAGGGCTTCTTATAAAGCCTACTTTCGTCATATCCTTTTCGGTTATCAGAACTTTTTTATCGGGTGGCGTTTATGGTGGGAAGCCTTATGGAGGCGTTCGATTATCTCGATGTCCTTTTCGTCTCCCTCGCCCGTCGTGATATATCTGTCAAGAGCTGCGTAGGAAACGCCCATTTCACCCTCGTCGGTCTGTCCCTCTTTAAGTCCTGCGGACGGTGCTTTTGAGATTATCGACTCGGGAGCTCCCAAATATCTCAAAAACTCAAATACCTCGGTTGCCGTCAGGTCGGATATCGGATTGAAATCGTGCGCACCGTCTCCCCACTTGGTGAAGTAGCCTACGTACGCTTCGCTCCTATTGCCTGTTCCTGCGACGAGACGTCCCTCGCACGCCGCAATAAAATACAGCGTCGTCATGCGAAGTCTCGGTGCGACGTTTAATATTGCGCCGTCTGTCGGAGTCGCTACGCTCTCGCACGCTTTGAGTACCGCCGCCTTAGCTTCCGCTAAATCGACCTCTCTTTGCTCGATATTATATTGCTTTGCCGCTTTCAACGCATCCTCTTTATCGGACTCGTAATTTCTCGACGTTCCGCAAGGCATTATTACGCCGACGGTGTTATCGCACGCCATTTTGCAAAGTATTCCGACGAGCGTGCAGTCCTTGCCGCCAGAATTTCCGTATACGATGCCCTTTGCGCCTGACTTATTCAACAGCTCTTTAATAAATTCTACTCTTCTTTGGGTCTCTTCTTTATAGTCTCTCAATTTATTGCTCCTTTAAGGCGTTGTGCCTAAAAAAATTTTCTTTATACCTTGGGCTCGATGAGTCCGTAATCGTTCTCGAAGCGGCGGTACAGTACCTTTACAGTATTTTCCTTGTCGTCAAGGAACACGTAGAAGTCGTGGCCTGAAATTTCAAGCTGGGCGATAGCTTCTTCGACGTTCATCGGAATCAGCTCGAAGCTCTTGCGCTTTACTATCCTCTCAGGCTTTTCGGAATAGTCAGTCGAGTACAGGTATGCATTGTCGAAGGCATTTTGCTTTACCTTTTTGTCGAACCTCGCACGGTATCTGACTATCTGCTTCTCGATCTTTGGAAGTGCGATATCTATCGCATCGTACATATTATCGGCAACCGCCTCTGCGCCGAGGAATGCGCCCGATATATGCATCTGCATCTCGAGCTTGCATTTGCTTCCCTCGCCCTTTAACGTAACTTTGATCGGAGTTTCGTCTTCAAAATACTTATCAAGGCGATTGACTTTCTTTTCTATGACGTTGCTTAGCTTGTCGGGAACGGATACGTTTCTCTTGTTTACGATTTCGATCTTCATAGAAATACCTCCAAATATAAAGTTGTCGATCGGGAAATCTAAGTTTTTTCAAACTTTTCTTTCCTTAGCTATATTTTAGCACAAAAAAGAGGCTTTGAAAAGCCCCTTTTTTAATATTTTTACTGTTTTGTGATAGTAAATTCTTTGCCGTCGTTGTCGATAGTGGCTTTATCGCCGAACGCTATCGTTCCTTTTAGTAGCTCCTCGGACAGTCTGTCCTCGACAAGGTGCTCTATCGCACGTCTCAACGGTCTTGCGCCGTACTCGTTGTCGTAGCCTGCTTTTACGAGCGCTTTCTTCGCATTCTCTGTAAGCTCGAGCGTGATATTTTTCTCTTTGAGCCTATTGGAAAGCGAATTTATCATGAGATCGCATATACGCTCTGTCTCGCTCTCGGAAAGCTTGTGGAAGACTATTATATCGTCTACTCTATTCAAAAACTCCGGACGGAAGGCGTTTTTGAGCTCTTCCATTATTCTGTCCTTCATATTCTCGTAGTCGCTCGCAGAGACCTTTTCCTCTACGCTCTCTGCAAAGCCCATCGAACTCATCTTCTTTATCGCAGTAGCTCCGACGTTAGAGGTCATTATTATTATCGTGTTCTTGAAATCTACGACCCTTCCCTTGCTGTCAGAAAGTCTGCCGTCGTCAAGGATCTGAAGCAATATATTGAATACGTCGGGATGTGCCTTTTCTATCTCGTCGAACAGCACTACGGAGTACGGTTTTCTTCTTACCTTTTCGGTGAGCTGTCCGTTCTCGTCGTAGCCTACGTATCCCGGAGGCGCACCGATGAGCTTACTTACAGAGTGCTTCTCCATGTATTCGCTCATATCGACACGGATAAGCTGGTTCTCATCGCCGAATACCGCCGCCGCTATCGCCTTTGCAAGCTCCGTTTTACCTACGCCCGTAGGTCCTACGAATATGAACGAGCCTATCGGACGCTTGGGGTCTTTCAAGCCTGCTCTTGCACGCCTTATCGCCCTGCTCGTAGCATCTACCGCCTCGTTCTGTCCTACTACCCTTTCGTGCAGTACTTTTTCGAGGTTCATGAGCTTTTCAGCCTCTGATTGCGTGAGCTTGACTACCGGTATTCCCGTCCACTGCGCTACGATGTTAGCGACCTCTTCGTACCCTATCGACGCATTGGTCTTGGTACGCTTCTGCTGCCAATCGTTCTTTTTGTCCTCTATCTCGGACTTTATCTTGGCTATCTCAGCCTGTATCTTTGCCGCCTCGTCGAAGTTTTCCTTTCTTATGCTGTTCTTTTTCTCGTTTTCAAGCTCGTCAAGCCTCGACTCCAAGTCCTTGAAATCGGGAGGTGCGGTGTAATTATCAAGTCTTGCACGGGAAGCCGCCTCGTCGATAAGGTCTATCGCCTTGTCGGGCAAGAACCTGTCGGAAATGTACCTATCGGAAAGGGTCGCTGCCGCATCGATGGCTTCGTCCGTTATAGTTACCTTGTGGTGCGCCTCGTATTTATCTCTGACGCCCTTCAAAATCTCGACAGTCTCTTCAACGCTCGGCTGTTCGACGGTTACGGGCTGGAATCTTCTTTCAAGCGCTGCATCCTTTTCGATATACTTCCTGTACTCGTCTATCGTCGTTGCGCCGATAGTCTGCATCTCGCCTCTTGCAAGCATTGGCTTTAATATCTCAGCGGCATCCATATTGCCGTCGGACGTTGCGCCTGCGCCGACTAAGTTGTGTATCTCGTCGATGAAGATTATTACGTCGCCACGCTGTTTTACCGTGTCGAGGAAGTCTTTTAATCTCTCCTCGAAGTCGCCTCTGTACTTTGCACCTGCAAGCATACCGCCAAGGTCAAGGGAGAATATCGTCTTGCCTTTAAGTAGCTCGGGCACCTGACCCTTGACTATCATCTGCGCCAAGCCCTCTACTACCGCAGACTTGCCGACGCCCGGCTCGCCTACCAAGACGGGGTTATTCTTCGTCCTACGGGAAAGTATCTGTATTACTCTCTCTATCTCTTTCTTTCTGCCTACGACGGGGTCTAATTTTCCCTCTTTGGCAAGAGCCGTCAAATCTACGCCGAACTTCATTCCGTCGCCGTTGCCGCCGTTTCTTCTCTCGCCCTGCTCGCCGTCGTCGCTTGCACTGTTTTGCGGGAACGATGTATAGCTTACCGTTGCGCCGTTAAAGTCAGGCTCGAAGCCGAAGAAATCCTTGGTTATCTGCTTTATTAAATTCTGCGGATTCATTCCGTAGTTGTCGGGAAGCCTTATCTGCGCTCCTATCTCCGTTTCAAGCTGTTTTATCATCGACTCGAAGTTGACTCCAAGCTTTTTCAGTATCTTATACGCTATATTTTCGGTGTCCGCAAGTATCGCTACAAGAAGATGCTCGGTCGCTATATAGCCGCCGTTCGTCATCATTGCGTATTGATCGGCAGTCTCAAACATTCTCTTCGCTCTCGGCGTATATCCGCCGCTGCAGCTATAAGAGTGGTCTATCGTCGATTTGAACGTATCGAAGAACTTTTCACTGTTAAGCCCCGATGCCAAAAGTATCTTCCTTGCGACGCAGTCAGTTGACATTATGCCCGCAAGCACGTGCTCTGTTCCCATATAATCGCAATTTGCTGATTTCATTATGCGTTCCGCCATCAGCTTTGCGTTTGTCGCTCCTTGTGTGAATTTCATATTTATCATCTCCTTTTTTTGAGTATTAGTCGTCCTCTTCTTTGAGAAGCTGCATTAAAAAATTCTTGAACGCTATGCCTCGTTCCCTATCTCTCGCTTCTCCGGTCTTCGTCAGGTAGCTCTTGTCTGAGCAGGTCGCCGCTATTAGTCTTCCCTCTCGGTCGGTTATATATCCGTCTCGCATCATTTTGGACAGTATCGCCGTCATTCGGGCTTCCGTCAGCGGCTCTTTCGTTACTTCGTCGGCGATCTCTTTGACGTACTCGTGCTTGTCGGTCGAAAGCCTTATTAGCGTTATGTATCCGCCGCCGCCTCGTTTGGACTCAACGATATAGCCGTTGTCTGCCGAAAACCTTGTCGAGAGAACGTAGTTTATCTGGCTGGGCGCACACGAGAAGTGCTCGGCTAAGTTGTTACGTGATATCGTGATACGCTCGTCGTCGCCTATCGTCGAAAGCAGAAACTCCGCTATTATATCCGAAAGCGCACTCATTTGAACCCTCCTTTCTTTCGTGTTAAGCCAAGGTCAACGGCTATGCCGCTTGGAAGTCAGCTTTTTTGATATTTGACTTTCTTTGACCTTTGACTTTCGAGTATATTATAGCACGAATTTTTGAAAAGTAAAGTGTTTTTTCGTATTTTTTTGAAAAATTTTGAGGGATTTTTTTGTAGATTGAGGGGCGGTTACGCTGCCCGAGATTCCGAAATAGCACTGCCTTGCGCTTTCGTGCTTAAGCACGAAATTTCGACTACGCTTTAGATACACGGGGCAGCGTGCGAAGCGGTGGTTTCTATCATTGGTTTGAGTGAAGAATTACGGTAATTGACAATCCCGAAGTACACTCCGCAGACAGCTCCCTTTACACAAAGGAGCCTTTCATATGGTTTGCTCGTTATTAAAAAAGACGCTTTGAAAGCGTCTTTGGTGTTCGTATTATTCTTCTATTATTTCTACGCCGTAGGGTACTAGTGTTAAACGTCGAGACGAAGGGGCAACTTGCGCTTAATGCGGCTTCGACCTCTTATTCTTCTATTATTTCTACGCCGTGGGGTTCTAGTGTTAAACGTCGAGACGAAGGGGGTAACTTGCGCTTAATGCGGCTTCGACCTCTTATTCTTCTATTATTTCTATGCCGTGGGGCATGGTGTTAAACGTCGAGACGAAGGGGTAAATGGGACTTAATGCGGCTTCGACCTCTTTTGCCTTTTTGGGCGTGAAGAAGGCTATTACCGAAGAGCCGCTTCCCGAAACGAGTGCCGCTTTTGGCTTAAAATCAGCAAGTTTTGTCAAAATTTCCGCTATTTCGGGAGCTATTTCTGTCGCCGCTTCCTGAAGTGCGTTGAACGTATGGTCATAAAGGTCGTATTCCATCAGCTTTTCCCTAAGTCCCATCGGGTCGTCTTCCGTCATGCCGAGCCGTTTAGCCTCTTTGAATGCGCCTAAATTTTGCGCCGCTTTTCTGATAGCTTCGGAGTTTTTGTCCGAGAAAGCCCCTGTTTCGTCGTATTTGCGGTATACGTCACCTGCGTTGCAGCCTATATCGCTTTTTATTACGACGCCGTGAAGGTCTAAGTCAAAGGGTAGTTTTTTTACCTTTTCGCCGATGCCCGAAACGTGCGCTAAGCCGCCGTTTATCATGAACGGAACGTCTGCGCCGACTGTTGCGAAGTTCTCTATATCGTGCACCATCAGCGTTTTTTTGTATAGCTTCGCCATGCCGTATATGACAGCCGCCGCATCCGCCGACGAGCCGCCTAAACCGCCCGATTCGGGGATATTTTTCTTGACCGTTATCTTTACGCCGCCCGTTTTGTATCGCCTGACAAACGCCTCTGCCGCCTTGATAGCAGTGTTATTTTCGTACTCTATCCCCTCGCAAGAGATTTCCTCGCTTTTTTCTAAGGTTATCTCGTCGAAAAGCGATATCGAGGAATTGAGCATATCAAGCTCGTGGTAGCCGTCCTCTCTTTTGGCGGTTACGGCTAAAAATAAGTTGGTTTTTGCGTAAGCTTTCAGTTTCATAACGGTATTTTAACACAACGGCATTAAAGCGTCAAAGGTTATATTTTAGTATGTAATATTAGCTGAATTTTGGCTCTATTCGTCTATTTGTTCGTAGTAGTACGAATAGTCGACACCTTTCATAAAGGTCTCTCTATCCTCTATTTCAGGCGTTAATGCGCCGTTTATCAGTTCATATATATCCGTATAGTCCACGGGGCTTTTTTTCATTGCTTCGAGGTATTCCCGTTTTTCTATCTTACTCCAATCGACACAAAGTTTTAAGTTCTTTTTTAAGATAAGATCAAGCCAGATGCGAGCACTACGACCATTGCCCTCCATAAACGGATGAGCGACGTTCATTTCGACGTATTTTTTTACTATATTTTCAAGCGTATCCTCAGGCATTTCGTCTATTGCACGCAAGCTTTCTTTGAAGTACATCGAAGGTGTAAACGCAAAGCCGCCTTTTGCGATATTGAGCGTTCTTATCTTTCCCGCAAAACCGTACAAGCCACCGAAAAGGTACGCATGTATCTGTTGAAGTCCCTTTGTCGTTCCTACCTCTATCTCGTTGATAAGTCCCGACTCGAAAAGCTCGTATGCCTTTTGCTTACTCTTATCATCAACGGACAAGCCTATACCTTTGAGCCACTTCTCAAACACGGTGCCGTCTTTGCTCGGAACAAGCGCAATTACCGTATTCACCCCTCGTCGTCTACAACGTCGGTCATATATTTTTTGCCGTCAGCCGCCGTCAATTTCAGTTGTTTACAAATCGTAATCAACTGAGGCTTACGACGCTTCAACTGCGACCAATATACACGGGGGTTTTTACTCTTAGTCAAAGCCTCGGCTATATCCGCAGCGCAAAACCACCATTTGGACGTTTCGTCATCCCAAACGGCTCTTACGGGGATATCTTCAAAAAATCGTATCGAGGTCTTTAACATTGCTTTTTCGTAATATTTGCGTTTTTCAGAACAGGAGGCGGGCTTCGTCGGGGAGGGAGATGACGTCGGAGCGGAAGCAGTTTATCTCTACGCTATCTTGACCTAAGTCGTCGCTCGGGCAGACGTAGATACGCTTATTCTGCCAAAAGACGGATATTTCGAACGTGAACGCTCTCGTTTCGTAAAACTCCGTGGCGTTTTCTCTTGAAAGGGTGATTAGTACCGACGTGACCTCTTCGTCTGCAAAGGTCTCGAAAAGCTTTGCACGGACCAAGCTATGAAGCGTCTCGTTGGTCATCACGTAGCCCTTGCCGCCGCAGACGGGGCACGGGCGGCTGAGTCTTTTTACCACCTCTTTATTGGTCTTCTTTCTCGTTATCTCGACAAGTCCGAGCGTCGTCATATCGACGACGTTAGTCCTTACTCTATCCCTTTCCACGCACTCGGTGAGCACGTTCATGACGGCTTTTTTATGCTCTTCGCTCGTCATATCGATGAAATCTACTATGATTATGCCGCCGATATTGCGAAGTCGAAGCTGTGCGGCTACCGCTTGCGCCGCCTCTAAGTTTGTCTCGAAAACGGTTTCCTCTAAGTTTTCGCTTCCCGTAAATCTTCCGGTGTTTACGTCGATAACGGTTAGCGCTTCCGTCTCCTCTATTACAAGATAACCGCCGTTTTCAAGCTCTACCTTTGAGTCGAGAAGTCGAAGTATCTGCGGAGACAGTCCGAACGTGTTGAAAAGGTCCACGTTTTTGTCGTCGAAAAGCTCTAAGTTGCCGTCCGATATGCCAAGCTCTGCAAGGTAGTTGCTTATCACCTCGTAAGTGTTCTTATCGTCGACGACTATTCGTCTTACGTCGCTCGACATGACGTCTCTGACCATTCTAAATATTACACTGCCCTCACGGTAACAGCACTCGCCTACGGGCGTTTTTTCGTACTCTTCAAGTATCTTTTCAAAGCGATTTCTGAGCTTTATTGCGTCCTTTAATATATCCTCTTTATCTGCGCTTGCGCACGCCGTTCTGATGATATATCCGCCTTTTCTGCCCTCTAAACCCTCTAAAAGAGCTATAAGCTCGCTCTTTTTGTCCTCGTCCGTTATCTTTCGGGAAATTCCTATATATTCGACGGTCGGCATATAGACCAAGTATCTTCCTGCGATCGACACGTTCGGGGAAAGTCTTGCGCCTTTAGTGCCTATCTCGGTCTTCGTAACCTGCACCATTACGCAATCGCCCCGTTTTGCGTCTATCACCGCATTCTCGAACAGCTTACTGCCCGTCGAATCAAGGGAGACGGTCTGTTCGCCTACGCTCATATAGGCGTTTTTCTCTCTGCCGATGTTTATAAACGCCGCCTGCATGCCCTTTAAGACCTGCTCGACCTTGCCTTTATAGATATTGCCGACTATGGACGCATCGTCCTCGTTCTCGGACGTAAATTCTATTACTTTTCCGTTTTCCGTGAGTGCGACTGCGTGCGTTTTTCCCCTTGTCGATACAAACAATTCTTTTTCCATGAGCTTCGCCTTTCTTTATTTTTTGACTTATCTGAAATATTCGTCTGCGTTTTTTACTTTGCCGTTTTCTTCGACGTACTCCGCTATCTTCTCTACACTCGTAAGCTTTACGCCAAAGCTTGAGAAAAATCTGTCAGCACGAAGGTTAGTGTTTCCGTGCGAAAGCGTTACCGTCTTTTGTTCGCCTGAAAAATCGTACGACACCATAAGGCTTCTTACGTCTTTCGTAACGCTTTCTCCCTTTTGCGTGTAGGTTATCTCAAAAGCATCCCTTGAAAAGGCTTCCTTTATCCTTTCAAGCGTCTCATCGTCTGCCGAAAAGCTATATTTTGCGCTGACTGCCTTGCCTGCGATATTGGGATTCTTCTCCACCTCGCAGCACGCTACCGCCTTTAAGCCCTTTATCGACTTTGCGTTGAACTTCTCTATAAAACCCTCTACGCTTTCTTTCGTTGCTATCGCACAATAGTCCGCTTTTGACGATAGTCCCAAGGGTATCGGGGGCGCAAAGAATATCAGCTCGTGCGGATTGAAGCCCTGTGAGTACTCTACGCTTATCTGAGCACGCCTTAACACCCTTGCAATTTGTCTTAACATATCGACGTGCGGAATATATTTCGCCGTGTCCGTTCTTTCGTATTTTATCAGAAGCATTTTTTGCACTCTCCAAGTTTTGTAGCACCGCAACCCAAGCACTTTTCGCCGCAACCGCCCGTTGCAATGCCTTTTTCGGCAAGCTCGTCCTCTTTTTCAAAGAAACGCCTCGAAACGCCGACGTCTATGAACTGCCAAGGCAAAACGTCGTCCTTGTTATATCCCTTGGTCTCCTCTTCGACGTCAACGCCTGCCATCCCGAACGCCTTTTTCCATATCTCTTTGTCGAACTTCTCCGTCCAGCCGTCAAAGGTCGCACCCAAGCGGTATGCGTTCAGCAATACGTCGTTCATCTCTCTGCCGCCAAGCGCAAACGTTCCCTCTAGCTTGCTCGTAAAGGTGTCGTGATAACTGAGCTTGAAGCCGGACTTATAGAACGTATCTCTCAACAGAAGGTGCTTTCTGTCGAACTCCTCTGCGCTATCCTGCGGACGGCGTTCAAAGGGCGTGAAGGGCTTCGGTACGAAGTTTGCGCAAGACGCAGAGACCGTTACGTCCTTTCTGCCCGTGACCTTTCTGTATATCTCCTTGACCTTTTTGCACATCTCGAAGATGCCCTTTATGTCCTCGTCCGTCTCCGTCGGAAGACCTATCATAAAGTACAGCTTTACGCTCCTGTATCCTGCCTCGAACGCCTCTTTCATTGCGTTCTCGAAGTCCTCTTCGGATATATCTTTGTTTATTACGTTCCTGAGCCTTTGGCTACCTGCCTCGGGCGCAAAGGTCAACGATCCCGTCTTTTTGAGCCCGTCCGTCTTTTCGCCTGCAAAGCTGTCAAGACGAAGGGACGGAAGCGAAAGCTTGACTCCTCGCTCCTTGGCTATCTTTGAAATGCCCCTGATAGTTTCTTCAATACACGGGAAGTCGCCCGTTGAAAGGGAGTTGAGCGATATTTCGTCAAAGCCCGTTTCGTCTATCATCTTCGCCGTGAGCTCTATGAGTTTTTCTGGCGTTCTGCCTCTTAAAGGTCTATACCCAAAGCCTGCCTGACAGAATCTGCAACCTCTCGGGCAGCCTCTGAATATCTCCAATACCGCTCTGTCGTGCACTGCCTGAATGTTGGGAACTATCTGATTGGTCGGGAAGTAGCACTCGTTGAAGTCCTCTACTATCGCCTTTCTTGCGTACGGCTCGTTCGTCAAGCCCGTATACTTGCCGTTTTCCCTTATCTCGTCGTGAAGAGATGGAACGTAGGCAAAATACAGCTCGTCTATCTCTTTCAATGCATCGGCTCTTGACATTCCGTTTTTGCGTTTTGCGAAAACGTCTATGACGGGAGTTAAGTTTACCTCGCCCTCGCCGATTATTACGAAGTCAACGAAGTCGGAGTACGGCTCGGGATTGACGGTGCATACGCCGCCTGCGAAAATAAGAGGGTCGTTTTCTCCTCTGTCGCAGGACTTCAACGGTATACCCGAAAGATCCATCATCTCGAGCATGTTCGTATAGCACATCTCGTAGGAAAGGGAAAAGCCCAAGCCGTCGAACTCGTTGAGCGGAGTCCTCGTGTCAAGCGAAAAAAGCGGTAAGCCGCTCTTTCTGAGCTCCGCCGCCATATCGCTCCACGGGCAATAACACCTTTCGCAGGAGTAGTCGTCTAAGCTGTTGAGGTAGTTATATATTATCTTGTTGCCTAAGTTTGATATCGCTACCTCGTATAGATCGGGAAAGCACAGACAAAAGCTCGCTTTGCCCTTTGAAAAGTCGGAGCAAGCGTTAAATTCGCCGCCCGAATACCTTGCAGGCTTCTCGACGCGCTGCAATAATTCCTCGTATTTATCGTAATTTTCGTGCATATTTACCTTTGTTGACATATTATTTCAGTATTATGTTAACATATCTTTTGCGCTTTGTAAAGTCATTTGTTTTTTATTCTCCTCAAAAAGCTCTCCTCATCCTCTACTTCAAGCGTTCCGTCAACGCTTTCCCTCAAAAAGAGGTGGTAGGTATCTTCGTTAAGCCTTGACAATAGCTCGAAGTCGTCCGCATCCTTGACAAAGTATGCTTTTATCGGGACTGCACCCCGTTTTTTCTTCTTTAAGACCCTTTTGCAGCCTATTTCGACGTAATCCTTATTCTCCTCGTAAAACGCTCCGAAAAGCAAAAATACGCCCATAAGAAGGTAGCTTAAATTTATTTGCTTTAACGCAACGGACGCTATAAAAAGTCCAAAGTTCACGAAAGCCGCAACCACCGAAAAGGCTTTTATGAGCCTCTTTGCGAAGCGATCGCCGTTTTTTATCATAGCTGTCGCCGCCCTGCCGCCGTCGAGAGGGTAGCATGGCAGGAGATTTATCGCTCCGACCGAGAGGTTTGCGTACGCAACGGCTTCGGTGTAAGGGTAAAGGCTCGGGAAAAGCCACCAGAGGGCGAAAATAAGCCCTGCGACAACGATATTTATTAACGGCGGAATAAGAGTTATAAGCAGCGTTTTACCCCGTGTTATGCCAAGAAGTTCCCCTTTAAGGCATCCGCCGAACGGGGTTATTACGACGTCTTCCAACGGAACGCCAAGGCGTTTTGCGACGGCGTAATGGAAAAACTCGTGAAATAATACCACCGCAAGGTAGCAAGCTACGTTGAATGGCTTTGACGTCAGAAGAAAGACGCATCCCGATATTATCGTCAGAGGATGCGCCTTTATATTGTATTTTTTGTTGCTCAAATTTTTTACAGCGTCATCGTGGAGAGTGCGGCGGAAAAGCGAGAGAAAACGTCCGCCAGTTCGGCGTTTTGTATTACGTTTACCGCAAGCATGACCGCTAATACCGCCGTTGCGACGCCTACCTCTACTATCAGGTAATCGAGAAAGTCCCTCTCTTTTTGTCGCCACAACGCAATAAGTCCCTTTCTTTTCGGCTTTTTCGCCCTCTTTTCGGCTGTCTCTATCTCCGTCATTTTAAGCTCTTCCCTTTCGTCCATGACTTTTCCTCCAAAATAAAATTTCTATGATATTTTATATGAGAAAAAGCCGCCGTTTATGTCATACCGCACGCTGTTTTTTGAGCGTTTTTGCCTTTGCAAGCACCCTGACGACTATCTCGCCCTCGCTCTTTGCAAAGGAGATCTCTACGTCCTTGCCGTCGAGAAGAAAATGCCTTGCTAAAACCGTCTTTATCTCTCGCTCGGCGATCGAAAGCTCCCTTGCAGAAAACCCCTCGTCGAACGCAAGCAGGCTTTCAAGCCGCTTTTTGCCTATATTTGCCGCAGTCATAATCCACCTCTATACGCTCTTTTTGACCTTTCGGCGGATGATGCCCAAAAGGCCTTTATATTTTTTCTCGCAGTCGAAGACGTATCGCTCTCCGCGGATGAGATTATCCGCAAGTATCTCGAAGCAGGTCTTGCTTACGCCGTCTCCTATGCTTCCGACCGTCTGCATCGTGCCGACGGCGTAATCGTCGGGAATTACCCCTAAGGGCGGCACTTTGAGAAGGCTTATTATCTCGTCCGCAGTCATCATATCGCCCGACGCCATTAAGTCACCTCGGGCACGGTTTATTACGAGGCCGTTTAGCCTTACGCCGTATTTATTGAGTGCAGTTACCGTTTTGCTGCAATCCCGCACCGCCGTTACGTCGGGCGTCGTTATCAAGACTGCCTCGTTTACCGAGGATACCGCACGGTGGAAGCCAAGCTCTATCCCCGCAGGGCAGTCTACGAACACGAAGTCGAAGCTCTCGGAAAGCCTCTCGACGACAATTTTCAGGTTCTGTCCCGTGATGCTTGCGCCTTTATACGAGTGGTTAGAGGGCAAAACGTACAGCTCCTCTAAGCCCGAGACCTTGATAAGCGCCTGTCTTGCACGGCAACGACCCTCTATTACGTCGATGAGGTCGTATACTATCCTGTTTTCTACGCCAAGCGTCAAGTCGAGGTTATTTAAGCCCAAGTCCGCATCGACGAGGCATACACGGAAGCCCTGCCGTGCTATCGCCGCTCCTAAATTGGCAGTTACCGTCGTTTTGCCGACTCCGCCCTTGCCGCTTGTTACTACTATCTTTCTTGACATATCTCTTCCTGCCTTTTTTGTTAGTTTAGCACTAAATATCAGGCTTACGGAAAATGCGTTCCTGAATGGAAAAATCCCGACTTTTTTCGGCAAAAAGCAAGGTTTTGGGTGGAACTATTCGACAAAAAAGCAGCAAAGCGTTTGAATTGGGGTGAATTGTGGTTTTGCGGTTACGCTGCCCGAGATTCCGCAAGGCTGCGCCTTGAACTTTCGTGCTTAAAGCACGAAAGTTCGACTACGCTTTAGATACAACGGGCAGCGTGGGGAGCGGTGGTTTCTATCCATAATTTGAGGGAAGAATGATTATTATAGTTAAGAGTAGTCGTGGTTAGGTGGGAAAGCGGAGTTTGAGGGAGTAGTTAGGTTTTAACAATCCCTCAGTCTCGGCGTTTTAGCGCCGA
>CAYOSU010000020.1:0-24100 GCA_964406735.1 uncultured Clostridia bacterium
GTCTGCTCCGCAGACAGCTCCCTTTACACAAAGGAGCCTTTCATATGGTTGAGTTTTTATTTAGATTTTTGGGGAAAATAAAGTTTTAGTTTCTATTCTTAGTTTGAGGGAAGAATTATTATAATTATATAGTAGCCGTGGTTAGGTGGTAAAGCGGAGTTTGAGAGAGTAGTTGGTTTTTGGCGGCAGTAAACCACCGCCCTACGGTAAGTGGGGAGCGGCGTTAGTGCGATGGGTAAAGCGAAGTTTGGTGGGAGTAGTTATTATAATTAAGAGTAGCCGTAGTTAGGTGGGAAAGCGGAGTTTGGTGGAAATTATTGAGGTTGTTGGGAGCGATTTTAGTGGTTAAAGAGGAGTTTAAGGGAAGATATAAGTTTTAACGCCTTATAGCATTGAAAGAAAAAAGGCCTCTTGCGAGGTCTTTCTTCTTTCAAGGGTTGATTATGATTATTAAGCAAAAGGCTTAGTCAGGTTTCCTTGAGTTTGTGAGTGGGCTGTCAGGGTTTAGCGTTTTAAGCAAGCTCCAAGAGGTGCACCGTTGTATTTGGCAGTCAAGAACAGCCAATCGGATACAATGAATGCAACGATCACCTTATTATTTGAAGCAGATTTTTATGCAAAGCTCTGACAGGTACACCGTTGTTGCTTTTGGCGTTAGTATCAGCCAAATTCAGGTGTTAACATCAGCCAAATAGCGGCAGATTAAAGCGTTTTACGCTTCTTCGACGGAGTTGAGGTCGGTGCCGTTGGTCTCTTTGACAGTGAGAGCTATGATAAGCGTTCCTGCGAGTACGCAAGGAATTGAGAACAATGCTACGAAGAGTGCCAAGTTCTCGAAGATACCTACGCATATAGAGGAAATTATCATACCTATCATGACTACCGCTACGCCGATAAGTGCGGACGCACCAGTCGTTGAGAAACGAATTCTCGTGGGAGAAAGCTCGTTGGTCATTACGCCTCTGAAGTCGCCGCTCATCCAGAAGAAGGACATATAGATTGCGTACAATGCGCCTACCAAGAAGGGATGCCATGCGAACGTGCAGGAGAGAGCGAATAATACAAAGAATACCGAGAAGCCTACGCCTGCGATTATTACGACGGGCTTTCTGCCTATTCTATCTGCAAGCCAGCCGCCTAAAACATTGAATGCAGCAAAGACGAAGGGGTATGCAAAAAGTGCTGTCGTTATCTGAGAGTCCGTCATGCCGGAAAGGTACATTATCGACTGATAGTACGTTGAAAGTGCCATCGTAGGAATCTGTATCAAAAGGGTAGCGATAAGAAGCATTCTGAGCTGCTTGTTCTTTAACGTATACTTCAAGCCGACAAGAATACCAACCTTTTCTTGCTTCTCTTTTTCTTTATTAGCACGGCGTTCCTCTATAGGGGTCTCAAGCAATGCTATTCTCTTTTCCAAGAACGGAGTCGTCTCTCTTGCGACGAAAAGAACTATTACCGCAATAGCTATACCCAAAATTGCGGGAACGATGAATATCATTCTCCACTTCGTACCGTCGTTACCCATGAATATCGTTCTGAGTATCGGAAGCATTACGCAACCGAGCGTTCCGATGCCCTTGGTTATTCCGTAGAAGCCTGCACGCTTATCGTCGGGCGCAGATTCGAGTATGTAGGTAACCTGCATATCGTGGCTTGTGAAGAAGCCGACGATGCACATACCGACGATATAGGTTATATAATCGTAAGCAAAGAAGCATATCGACATACCGATAGCAAAGCCCAAAACGTTCAAGAAAAGCAAGGGCTTTCTGCCTATTCTGTCGGCAAGAGTCTTATATATCGGTGCGATAAGCGATACCAACATCGAGAAGATACTCAAAAAGCTGAGCCTTGAAAGTCCCTCCTGATAGGTAAGTCCCATGCCCTCGACGAAAAACTCGTTGATGACGTTGCTTTGTATCGTGCCGGCAACCTGTGATATGGTTTCGTCCACGATGTGAATGAGCGTTACTACGATGGCAAGCATCAAAAGGTAGCCTTTCGGTTCGGGCTTTGCCTGTACACGCTTCCATTTTGCAAGCTCTTTCTGCTCTTTTTGGTAAACAGCATTAATATCTTTCATATTTTTCCTCCTTTGAGATTTATAATGCCTCTATCTCGTACGTCTCTTTACCGTATTTCGTTGAAGAGAACGTAACTTTGACCTTGCCTTTGTTCTTTGCACTGCGAACGACAGCTACCATTCTGCCGTTCCAGGTAGTAAAGCCTGTACCAAGATAGCTTTCCTCGGTTCTCGGAGCGCCGCTTCCGACAGCTAAAAGCTCGCCTGCGCCCTCTACCTTTACCTCTATCCTTTCTTCCAAGGGCTTTACGATACCGTTCTTATCGCCGAGCGAAACGTCGAAGTATACTATATCCTCGCCGCCTGCTCTAAGCGCTTCTTTTTCACACAATACGTTTATCTTGGTATCGCTTTCCGCACTATATAGCGTATCTCTTGCCATCTCTTTGCCGTTTTCGTCGTAAGAGATTGCCGTTATCTCGCCTTTTTCATACGGGACCTTGAAGTTTGCTATCAGGTCTTTGAGCTTCTTTTTGCCGTACGATTTGCCGTTTACCAACACTTCTACCGACTTTCCGACGGAAGCTACCCTTACCGTCGTCTTTGTACCCTCGTAGCCGTCGAACGACCAGGAGTTTATGCCGTCGGTCTTCCTGTACATCGCAGGTATCATTTTATCCTTTGCGTGTTTGGGGTGCGATACCGCAATAAAGGGTTTGTTATACTCACCCCAAGCTATCGCCAAGTCGTAAGCCATCGTATCTCTATGGCCTGCGATGTCGTAAAGTCCGCAGCCTGCCACTATGCACGGATACGGTTTGGAATAGCCACCCGTGTTCTTATTGTAATCGATGACACCTACGCCGCATTCGCCCAAATAATCCCAGCCGGTCCAGTAGAAGTCGCCGACAACATAAGGTGCGTTCCTCGTGAAGGCTATTCTCTGAGGGTTATCCATGGGGTTGGTCTCGCTTCCGACAATTATTCTGTCAGGGTATTTCTCGTGGTGTCCTGCGTACGAGTTCAAGCCATAATTATAGCCTGCTATATCGAGTACGTCGCAGATGCCCTTTATAGGCTTATCGGAGTTCTTGGGGCTCGTCAGCATGTTCATGAAGATGCCGATGACGCTTACCATAGTGTTGACCAAGACAGATCCGCCCTTTTGAGTGCTTTCCGCCGATACGTTGGGACAATCGGGATCCGTATCGGATATTTTCTGACCTGTAGGTGATATTTTGATGTTCTTGGCGTACATGACGTTGAGCATTAAGTTTACGCCAAGCGTTACGGGTCTTGAATCGTCTAAGCTATGACAAAGCTCTGTCATCGCTCTTCCTATCTCTATGCCCTTTTCGGACGCCGTTTCCGCTATCTCGTTGCCTATCGAGTAGATGACGACGGAGGGGTGGTTGACGGCTTTTCTTATCATCGTCGTCAGATCTTTCCTCCACTCTTTCTCGAAGTGGAAGCCGTAGCCGTACTGTCCTGCCGCCTCGAACCAAACGTCGAAGCCCTCTTCCATGACGTACATTCCAAGCTCGTCGCAGGCTTCTAAAAATTCCCTCGAGCGTGGGTCGTGAGAGCCTCTTATTGCGTTGAAGCCGCCCTCTTTAAGTCGCCTTACACGCCTTATTTCCGCCTCTTTATATTCGTTCATGCCGAGCATGCCGTTATCTTGATGTACGCATACGCCACGAAGCTTTGTCGATACGCCGTTGACGAGGAAGCCCTCTTTGGCGTTCCATTTGAGCGTTCGTATACCTATTTTCTGCGTCGTCTCGTCGATGACTCCGTCGCCCTTTTTAAGCGTTATTCTCGCTTCATACAGGTTTGGCGTCTCTGCACTCCAAAGCTTTGCGTCGGGAACGGTAATTTTGGTGTTTTCGCCCTTGCCGCTTGCTACTACCTCGCCGTTCCAAAGAATATCCGTTACGACCTCGGTGTCAGCTTCTTTTTCGCACTCAACTGTTACCTCTAAGGTTGCAGGATATAGCGATCTCGTTATTATCTTCGTGCCGTCGGGAACGATATGCTCTTTATTGCCCGTCAATATATGCACGGGGCGGTACAGTCCGCCGCCCGTATACCATCTGCCGTTGGGGCGTTGAGCGTTATGGACGGTAACTCTTATCAGGTTGTCTTCCCCAATTTTTAGCTTTCCCGTTATATCAACAAAGAAGTTGGAGTAACCGTAATAGCATCCGCCGACCTCTTCGCCGTTTAAGTACACCTTGGTGTCCATATACGAGCCGCCGAAGTCGAGTATTACGCAACTATCCTTGAATCTCTCGTCGCCGAAAAGCGTTTTTTCGTATACGTAGTTGTTGCCCGGGAAGAACGCTAAGAGCGAACCGTTCTGAAGAAGCGGATTGCGCTTTTCCATCAGCATTCCGTCGAACGGCAACGTTACTTCTCTTTTCTCGCTTTCGTTGCCGACGGTATAAAATATCCAGCCGTGATTGAAGCTTTCTCTTTTCATATTTTTCCCTCCAAAAATTTTTGTATCAAAATCGACCATAATTATTTTTGCAATAACTATTGATTTTTGACAAATTTAGCTTTATAATAATTACAGTATACCACGATTTTTGCCAAAAACAATGGCAAAATATTGTAGATGAGACAAAAACTGTATCAAAAAAGGACAATTTATATGACAGTACGCAGTGAAGACGTAAAACAAAATACCGTAAACACTATGCAGGAGATGCAAAGCCTTTTTGAAAAACGAGGGGTCGGACGCAGAAAAGGTCTTAACACTCCGTTGCAGCTTCGCCACCTCGTGCAGACAGACGAGTACGTCCGTGTTACGTCGAGAGATTTCCTCGATACGGAGGTCGTTACGGTATCATCCGAGGCGTTAAGCCTCAAAAGCTCGCCCGTTCACTCGCACGATTTTTACGAGCTGGCGTTCGTCAAAACGGGCAACTATTACGTTACCATCGAGGACAAGGAGTATACCTTTTCTGAGGGAGATCTGCTCCTTTTGAACCGCAATACCAAGCACACGGAGCGAAATAACTTTACTAAGTCTGCAAACTTCTATCTGTGCTTCGAGGAAAGCTTCCTCGTCGATTATGCCGCAAAGTTTGGCGGAGTCGTCAAGGAAAACGGCGTTATCGACCACTTTATCAAGAACAACACTGCTAAAAACATACTCAACAACAAGGACTATATCGTGTTTAAGCCTATCGGCGAGCACAACGCCGTTGACGACGTTTTTTCGGAGCTTGAAAGCGTTTTCGACGAAAAGCCCAACTATATGCAGGCGGCTGTTTATTACCTCATCGGCAAGCTGTTCGGCACCATCGAGGACGGAAGGCTTTATAAAGCAACCTACGTTGACCTTGGAAACTTCCCCGAGCTTAAAATCGCAGAGAGCGCAAGGAAGATGATCTCCGACAAAAGGGGTATCGTTACAAGAGAAGAGATAGCTCTGTTTCTCGGATATTCCGAAAACCACGTTTATCGGAGCTTTAAGAAAATTTACGGCACGTCCATCAAGGAATACGCACAGAGCGAGAAGATCAAGCACGCACAGGAGCTTTTGCGGGAGTCCTCTCTCTCGATCACCGAAATAGCAAGCGTCGTCGGCATCGAAAACCGTACGCAATTTTATAAGCTGTTCGAAAAGACGTTCGGTTGTACGCCGAAAGAATATCGGGAAAGGCTGAAATCGGCAAAGTAGCAGGCGGTATTTTGAAAATATCTCGATTTTCAAGCGAAGTTTTCAAAAAAAACTCTGAAAACAGCCCGAAAATGCTTGCATAGTTTTTTTTCGTATGCTATACTTTTAAAGCTGATTTGTGCCCAGTTAGTCTAGCGGTTAGGACGCTGGCCTCTCACGCCGGTATCAAGGGTTCAATTCCCTTACTGGGTGCCAAGCGAAAGCCCGATGCGATTGCATCGGGCTTTTTTCTATTGTGTTTTTTATTTTAGCGGCGGTTTTTGTGTGGTTCCTATGCGAAGTTTGAGTGAATAATTAGCTTTTTTGACAATCCCGAAGTACACTTCGACGACAGCTCCCTTTACACAAAGGAGCCTTTCATATGGTCGAGTTTATATTTAGAATTTTAGGGGAACGAAGTTTTGATTTCTATCCTAAGTTTGAGGTAATAATATTTATGGATTTTTGTTATTATTTAACTACAAGGACAATTCAAAGCACAACAGTGGGTGTGATAATATTTGTGGATTTTTGTTATTATTAAACTGCGAATAGTCGTGAAAGAATGTTATGAGTTATGATCGAAGTTTGAGATAAAATTTAGTATTTTCGGCGGCAGTAAACCACCGCCCTTCGATATAAAGTTTGTTAAACAGAAAAAACCCCAGGTTGACTGAGGTTTCTTGTGATTTTATGCTATTTGAATAATGGTCGCAAAAGGACAAGAAATTGAAAACTATTCTTTGACGGACATCATTTTAATATCTTGCCGATGATGAAGAACTGCCAAGATGCGGGCAGGGCGTTCAGCATCAAAAGGAGTGGGTTGCGGTTGATCGCATACGCAAATTTCGGGCGTTTTTTCTCTATTATGCCGACAGCTTTTTTTGCAAGCTTTTCGGGCGTGATGTTCTTCGCCTCGACGCTATCGACTATCTTCCTGAATCTCTCTGCGTTGCACGAGTAAAGCTCGGTGCTTTGGGTAAAATTCTCAAGTTCCGTCGTCGATGCGCCGAGCATGCCCGTATTCACCGCACCTGCACGAAGAACCGATACGCTTATTCCAAGAAGCTGGAGCTCCATCCTGAGCGAGTAGGCGTATTTGTCGAGTGCGGACTTCGTGATGCCGTATATGCCGGTGAACGGCAAAGGGTCGAGTGGCGCAAGCTCACTCGTCGTCATCAGTATGCGGCTACCCTTTCTAAGGAGCGGCAGGAAGGTCTTATTGACAGTATAAGCGGCAAAAACGTTTATTTTGAAGATACCCTCGAAGTCTTCTTTTTTCATCTCTACGAGCGAATTCAGCCTATATATGCCTGCAAAGTGTATTATTGCGTGAAGCTCGTCGGTAATTGAGCTTACCTCGTCAAATGCTCTCTTTACGCTCTCTTCGTCCGTTAAGTCGGTCTGTATCGGGTGGACGTTTTCTTCTTTTTCGCCGACAGTTTTATCGAGGGCAAAGACGTAATAGCCCTTGTTTTTCATAAGATCGGCGGTCGCTTTGCCCATGCCGCCGTATGCGCCTGTTACGAGTACGTATTTCATTTTTATCCTCTTTTTGTTGGTGTGTATTTGTTTATTATAGGGGACACTTTACCCGAAGCGTAAAGTTTCCCCTATGACCCTTTCAAACGCTTTTTAGTATTTGGTGGATCGGATACGGTTTTTAGTGGGTAAAGCGAAGTTTGAGGGAGTAGTTATTATGCTTTAACAATCCCTCAGTCTCGGCGTTTAAGCGCCGAGACAGCTCCCTTTACACAAAGGAGCCCAGCGTGGCGTAAACGCCACAAGTGAATAGTGAATAGTTGTGGATGAAGTTATTATTAGACTGATGCCGTACGAGATAATAGATAAGAGTTGTAGATGGTTTATTATTTAAACGACAAGTCAGGATTGGCGGTTTTTCTGTAACGGGAGCAGGACGTGCCGCAGTTTTTCTTGAAGACTCTGGAGAAATATATGTCGTCGAAGTAGCCTAAGCTCTCGCCTATCTTTTTTATCGGCATATCGGTGTTTTTAAGCAGCTCCTTTGCCCTCTCCATACGCTGCAGCTCGTGGTACTTCATCGGCGTTGTGCCGAACTTCTTTTTGAACTCACGGATAAGGTGGTATTTACTCATGAAAAACTCGTCGGCAAGCATATCGTCGGTAAGCTTTTCGCCGAGGTTGTTTTCTATATACCGTCTGACATCCTCAAATACATCGCTTTTATGCGTTACGCCGAGGCTTTCAAGATAACATGAAAGCGCTGCTTTATACGCAGCCTTGTCGTCAAGGCTCTTTGCGGAAAAATACAGCGTTGCAAGCTTTGACGTGAACGATTCATCGATAAGGGGAAGCGATCCAACGTTTTCTACCGCAAAGGAAAGCTCCTCTTCTCTATCCGTTAAAGCAAAACTATTATTCTGAAAGGTTATATATTTTTCCATTATTATATCCTTTGGCGGTCTGTGCGATAAAACAAACGTTTTTATCTGCGTATATTGTACAATAAAAACAGAGTAAAATCAATAAAAGACGGGTAAAATGAAAAAAGTCGGCAAAATTGCCGACTTTTCGTTTTTCTTTTTCAATTACGCATTCTTGAAGATGTCGATCATCGTTGATGAAGCCGTAATGATAATGCAGTTGCCGTTGCAGATGTCAGACTCCATGAAGTCCTGAACTGCGCCCTGAATGGTGTTGCTCTGCTCATCGTAGAACTCCTTAAGCTCCTGCTGGTTGCGGAACTCAATGATGATTCCCTGATCGGACGTCAAAAGTTTACCCTCTTTAGACCATACGTATACCTTAGCCTTAACTTCGTCTTCGCCTTTCTGTTTGTAGAACTCTTCGAGAAGCGTGTTCCACGTAGCGGCGATCACGGAGCTTTCACGAAGCTCGTATCCCTCTTTCTCAAGTGCCTTGGAAATCGCAGGATACTTGTCGCATCCGACTAACGCAAAAAGCATTACTACTACCAACAAAACTGCAACTAATTTCTGTACGTTTTTCATATACCAATCTCCTTTATGTGGTAACTGTATTCTATCATAGCAAAATCACCTTGTCAATGGTTTTTAGTGAAATATTATTCGCTTTTAGGGACATTTTTCTAAAAACATAAAGGGATAACTATTTAACAATTATTGCCGATTTGTGGGGAAAAAAGGGTATACGGGAGAGATTTGGTGGGTTACGCCGCCCGAGATTCCGAAAGGCGGTGCATTGCGCTTTAGATACACGGAGTAGCGGGCGAAGCGGTGGGTTCTATCATTAGTTTGAGGGGGGGGTAATTATGCTAGTTAACAATCCCTCAGTCGTCTTCGACGACAGCTCCCTTTACACAAAGGAGCCTTTCATATGGTTTGCTCGTTATTAGACTGCGGCGGGAGCAAGCCCCGCCCTATGGTTTTTTTGGTTAAAGCAAGGGGTTGGTAGCGCTGCCCGAGATTCCGAAAGGCGGTGCATTGCGCTTTAGATACACGGGGTAGCGGGCGGTCTTACCGTTTCTATGCGGAGTTAGTGGAAATAATTATTATAATTAAGAGTAGCCGTGGTTAGGTGGGAAAGAAGAGTTTGAGGGAGTAATTATTATGTTAGCGATCCTACCGCCTCGCCGTTTAAGCGGCGAGCCACCTCCCCTACCAAAGGAGGCTTTTTATATGGTTTCTGTTATTATTAGAACAATCCCTCAGTCGTCTTCGACGACAGCTCCCTTTACACAAAGGAGCCTTTCATATGGTTTGCTCGTTATTAGACTGCGGCGGGAGCAAGCCCCGCCCTATGGTTTTTTGGTTAAAGCAAGGGGTTGGTAGCGCTGCCCGAGATTCCAAAAGGCGGTGCATTGCGCTTTTGCACTTGCAGTGCAAAAGTTCGACTACTCTCAGAATGACACAGGTCACGTGCGGTTTTGAGTTGGGAAAGCGAGTGCGGGTTTAATTATTTAATCATTTTATAATTATAAGGGAAAATAATGGCGGTAAAATATTGACAAAACGGCGTTTTGTTGTAAAATATATTTATAAGTCCTTATATCCTTATTAAGGTGCTACGTATTATTGGCTCGATACTACATTATTATTTGATCGCTCTTACAATAATTTTTATTCGCTCTTATAATAAATCAATATTTTTTACAATTCAACGGGCGCTGCAGAGTATAGAATATTATTTATTGCTTTATTCTTTTGCGGTAGGGACTTTTCTTTTTGATCGTTTAATGAAATGGACTTTCTTTTGTTCACCTCGTACGCCGCAAGCAAGAGTATAGTACCGAGGGGCTTACCTCACGTTCGCTTTCTATCAGCTTGAAAGCAACGGACTTAATTTTTATTAGCGTTTACGGTCAGCAGCTTTATTAAAACCAAGCGACAGTTTAAGTACCGCATTCGTGTTCATCTGGCTCTATAGCGATATGATCGCTTCTCTTCTTTTTATTACTTGCATTATTTTCTCTTGATCGTCGGGCTGTTATCCTGCAATTCACGAAAAGAAGTTTGGCGTTTATATCACTCAATATTAAATTTATAGGGAGAAATTGTATGAAAAAACCTGAAAGTGCCGAACAATTTGCCAAAAGAAAGGCAAAAGAGGCAAAAGAGATCCAAAAGTGGGAACGCATTAAGGCGCAAAAGCTGCCTAAGCACTACTTCTTTTTCTTGATGATCATCGTTACGGTAGTTTATATCGTGGACGAGATCTCATCCAACATGAACGGCACGTTCCAGCCGTACATTTATTTCGACTTCTTTAACATCGTATCCCGTTCGACCGACGATCCGCTTTATGCAAGCGCTATCAACCAGATGACCGCTTTCTCGATAATCACGATGGGATTCGGCGTTATTCAGCCTTTCTACAAGTCACTCTCCGACATTTACGGCAGGCGTTTATTCCTTATGATCAACACCTGCATGATGGGCGTAGGTCTTTTCGTTTGCCTTATTGCTCCTAACATCATCGTATACCTCATCGGCGTTATGCTCCTTTCGTTCGTTACGCCTAACGACGTCCAGGTGCTTTACATAATGGAAGTCGCACCCAAGGATAAGCGTTCGACACTATGCTTCCTTACAAAGGCTATCGCCTGGGCGTCCGTCTCACTCATCAGCATTCTTCAGAGAGTGTTCTTCTCCGAGACCGATTTCGGTTGGTGGAGAAGGGCTTATCTCATCCCCGTCGCAGTCGCTCTCGTAGTCGGTCTTGCAAGCATAATCTTTACACGTGAAACTCCCGTTTTCATGGACGAGCGCCTTAAATTCCTCAAAACTTCCGAGGAAGAGCGTGCCGAGAGAGAACGCAAGGTTCGTGAAGAAAAGAGCGCAAACAAGGGCGGTCTTATCAACGCTTTCAAGTTCATCTTCGCTCACAAGCAGACACGTAACCTCGCTTTCGCCGTTGCGCTTTTCGGCGGTACTACACTTTATACCTCGCACTACGCTACGATAATGAAGGGCGGTCTCACAGACGAGGGCTTGCAGACTGCTATCTTTATCTATCCGTTCGTAAACGCAATCGCTTCTGCGATATTCGGACACCTTATGGATAAGCTCGGCAGAAAGAAAGCCTGCACGCTCTGCGGCGTCTGGGCGGTCGTTATGCTTACGCTCTTTATCCTCTCCGCCCGCCTTGGCTTTGGTCCTTACGCAATGGGTATCTTCTACGGCGCATCCATCGGCGGTCTCTGGACTATGTCGGACACGATGTGTATGACTATCCCTGCCGAATCAGCACCCTCCGAGATCCGTGCGTCCGTTATGAGCGCAACAGGTCTTTTCTACGGCATCGGCATGATAATCTCCACTATCATCATTACCGTATTCCAGAACATCTTTAACATCGGTTGGGTATGCCTCGCAACCTGCGCACCCTTCATGATCCTCGCTATCTTCATCCTTCTCACGAAGGTTCACGAGACGGCAGGCGTTGACCTTGAAAAGGTTACGGGCTACGAGTACGACTGATAACCTTTGCCACATTGCTGCGGCAATGCTGCCGTAATTTTACCAACATTAAATTTGAAATTGACGCTCGAGTATTTATTATTCGGGCGTTTTTCATACATTTTTATGCGTTTTGTTTTGACTACTACAATGCGTTGTAATCTTGTATTTTGAGTATTCAAACTTTTTTTGCATTCGGTATTGACAAGTAAAAAAAACGATATAAAATATATTTAAGGGGAAAAGATGCTTTTTATCTTTTGCGGTAAAAGCTATTTTGCTCCCATCATCAAACTTATCTCTTGACTGCAAAAAAATATATATTAAGCAGCAAGGGAGCACATTGCAATAATCTTCAGGAGGTTAATGATGAGCAAAGAGTTATCGCCCGAGAAATTGGCGAAAAAAAAGGCAAAAGAAGCTAAAGAGCTTCAAAAGTGGGAACGTGTTCAATCTAAACCGATGCCCGCTCACTATTTCGGAATCCTTATCGTAGTCTTGACGGTCATCTATATCGTCGACGAGGTAGCTTCCAACATCAACAGCGCGATGCAGTCGGCAATTATTTTCGACTTCTTCAACATCGCATCACGTGACGTAAACGACCCTGCTTACGCTCAGGCTATCAATACATTGGCTATTACGAGCGTTTTCTCGATCGTATTTATGTTCCTTGCACCGTTCTATAAGTCGCTCTCCGACATCTACGGCAGAAGGTTGTTCCTCATGATCAACACCTGCGTAATGGGTATCGGAATGCTCATCATCATGATAGCGCCTCACTTTATGGTTTACGTAATCGGCGTTATCGTTCTTGGATTCGTTACACCTAACGACGTACAGGTCCTTTACATAATGGAGGTTGCACCTAAGGAAAGAAGAGCTACGCTTTGCTTCATCACCAAGGGTATCGCACTCCTCTCCGTTTCCCTCATCGGCGTTCTCCGTACGGTATTTATGCCCGAGGGTAGCGACATCTCCGCTTGGAGAATGGTTTACCTCATCCCCGTTATCGCTGCAGTAGCAGTTGGTCTTATGTCTATCTTCTTCACCCGTGAGACACCCGTCTTCATCGAGGAAAGAATGAAGTATTTGAGAAAGACCGACGAGGAAAGATCTCACGACGCAGAAGAAGCTAAGAAGAGCAAAACGGCTCAGAAGGGCGGCGTTATTAACGCTATTAAGTTCATCTTCTCCCACAAGCAGACCAGATGGGCAGCGCTCTCCGCTCTTATCTTCTCCGCAACGGCTGTTTATACCTCTTACTATGAGACCATCATGGCAGGCGGCATGGGCGTTGAGGACGTTTCTAAGGCAATCATCGTATTCCCGCTCTTCAACGGCGTTACCGCTATGATCGCAGGTATGGTTTCCGATAAGCTCGGCAGAAAGAAATCTTGCTTGGTATTCGGCGGACTCGCAGCTGTCATGCTCGCTCTCTTCGTTCTCGCTTCCCGTCTCGGTTGGGGTTGGTTCCTCGCAGGAGCATTCTACGGAATCTCTATCGGAGGACTTTGGTCGATGTCCGATACGCTCTTCCTTACGATCCCCGCAGAAAGCTCTCCGTCGGAAGTTCGTGCATCCGTTATGGCGGTCATGTCCCTCATGCTTATGGCAGGTATGATGATCGGTATGGTTCTTATCGTTGTTGGTCAGAACTTCGTCGATATCGGATGGCTCTGCCTCATCGTTTGCGTAGCATTCATGGCGATCGCTCTCCTTATTCTCCTTACTAAGGTTCACGAGACGAAAGACGTTGACCTTGACAAGGTAACAGGCGCTGAATGGGACTGATAAATAATTAGTTTCCTTGATACTTGATAAAACGCTCCCGATTTTCGGGAGCGTTTTTGTTATTGTTTTTAGGGTGTTTCAGAGAGTTGTCTCTATTGAAGTTTATATTGTTCGAGAGAGCGATATATTATTCTATTGGTCTTCTTGCCGGAAATCGTCTTGTTTATCAGGTTGTTTGAAATTATCTCGATTATCTTATTTTGAGGGCGGATCTGATGCCGTCGACGGCGGCGCTCGTGATGCCGCCTGCGTAGCCTGCACCCTCGCCGCAGGGCATTACGCCGAAAACGCTCGAATTGAAGTTGTCGTCACGAAGTATCCTGACAGGTGAGCTCGACCTCGTCTCGACGCCGGTCAGCATCGCATCGGGGCTATCGTAGCCTTTGAGCATCTTTCCGAAGCGGTCGATGCCGTCTATGATTCCGTTTTTGACAAATTCGGGCAGGATTTCGCCCAGATCGCACAGGGTATAGCCAGCCCTTATTGACGGGGTTACCCTGCCGATCTCCGTGCTTTTTACGCCGTTTTTAAGGTCGATAAAGCGTTGGGACGCACCTTTATAGCCGCCTGCCAATTCAAACGCTTTTTTCTCTAAGCCTCTCTGGAACTCTACGCCCTGAAGGACGCTTCCCTCGCCGAAGTCCTTTGGTTCGACGGAGACCAATACCGCCGCATTGGCGTTTTTCATATCCCTTGCGTGGTAGCTCATGCCGTTCGTAACGACGGTGTCTTTTTCGCTCGCCGCCATTACTACCTCGCCGCCCGGGCACATACAAAAGGTGTATACTCCCCTGCCGTCTCTTGCCTTTGCCGCAAGCTTATAATCGGCCTTGGGAAGGTAGGGTGAATCCTCTATACCGAACTGCGCTTTGTTTATCTCGCTTTGGAGATGCTCCGCACGAACGCCTACGGAGAAGGGCTTTCGTTCCATCAAAACGCCGCTATCAAGCAGCATCTCAAAGGTGTCCCTTGCCGAGTGTCCTATCGCAAAAAGCGCAGCGTCGAAGTCCTCTTTTCCCTCGTGCTCGCCAGAAAACCTTAAGCCCTTGAGCTTGCCGTCTTTCTTTATTATTTCAGTTACCTTTGTGCCGAAGTAAAATTTGCCGCCGCAATTTTTTATATGCTCACGCATGTTTTTTACGACGTCCCGCAAAATGTCCGTGCCGATATGGGGCTTATTTAAGTACAATATCTCCTCGGGTGCACCGAAGTTGACAAATTCCCTCAAAACAGCCTTTATATACGGCGATTTCGTGCCCGTATTTAGCTTGCCGTCGGAGTACGTTCCTGCTCCGCCCTCGCCAAACTGCACGTTGCACTCTGTATTCAAGACGCCGAATTTAATCAGGCGTTCTATCTCCTCTGTACGTCTTTCTACCTCGTAGCCACGTTCAAACACCGTTGGCTTTATCCCTCGCTTAATAAGCGTTAGCGCCGCAAAAAGTCCGCACGGTCCGCTACCGACTATCGCTACCCTTTTTTTGGGGTCAAGAGGCGTTATCTCTATTCCGTGCAAGCCCTTATCGTCGAGCGTTATCCTATCGCATTTTTTGGCACAACGCTCGTCGAAAAGCTCGACCGCAACGGAGTAAACGTACTTTAAGTCCGCTTTATTCCTCGCATCGACCGACTTTTTGAGAATGGTAAGCGACTTTATATTTTTCTCGCCCGTTCTGAGCTTTTCGGCGGCGAGCTTTTTTAAGGTCTCCTCGCTTGACGTGATATTCAGTTTGAGATCGTCGAGCTTTATCATATGAAATATTCTCTGTGTCGGTTTTTGACGAGCTTTGTCAGGTCGTGTTGAGCTTTGTCGAGCCTCGTCGGTTGTTGTCGAGCCTCGTCGAATTTTGTCTGTTCGTGTCGGTATTTGTCTAACTTTGTCGAATTTTGGGGTGTTTTTATTATTCTTGGTGAGTTTTAGTTAAAAAGTGCTCTTACGGCTTTGGCTATACCGACGTTGTCTATGCCGTAACAGCGCATTATATCCTCGTGGTTACCTACCTTTGCTATGCCCTCTATGCCAAGTCTTTTTGTCTTGCAGGCTATGCCGCTATCTGCTATTACTTCCGCTACCGCTCCGCCAAGGCCGCTGCTTCTGCCGTCCTCGACCGTTATTATCTTTCCGCATTTGGCGGCATTTCGGACGGCTTCTTCGTCGAGAGGCTTTATCGTGTGCATATTTATTACCGCAGCCTTTATTCCCTCTTTTTCGAGAATTTCAGCCGCTTTCACGCCCTCTCTTACGCACGAGCCGCACGCTATTATCGCTATATCGTCGCCCGTTCTAAGAACGTTCGCCTTTCCTATCTCAAAGGGGGTGGTTTCGTCCGTTATTACCTCTTCTTCTCCTCTGTTTATCCTGAGATACATCGGCTTTTCGGTCTCTAAGGACTTTCTTACCGCCTTTTTAGCCTCTATCGAATCGCAAGGGACGACCGTTATTATATTTGGAAGGCTACGCATTATGGTGATATCCGAAAGCGCATGGTGGGTAGGTCCTGCCTCGCCGAACGACGTGCCGCCGTGCGTTGCGACTATCCTTACGGGAAGGTCGGGATAGCAGACGTCTGCGAAGATGAAATCGAGTGCACGCTTCGACGCAAAGGACGAGAACATCGCAACGAAGGGCTTTATGCCCGTCCTCGCAAGCCCCGACGCTACCGCAACGGCGTTCTGCTCCGCTATGCCGACGTTTATGAACCTCTCGGGCATTTCGCTCCTTATTAGCTCAAAGTCGGTAGAATGGGCTACGTCTGCCGTTATTGCGTATATATCGCTATCGATTTTTGCTTCTTTTATTATCTCTTCCGCAACGGCTCTCGTCATCGGGAGAAACGTCTTGCCGTTATTTTCAAGCATTGTCTATCTCCTCCGTTGCCTTTTTAAGCTCCTCTGCCGTCGGAGCACCATAATGCCAATCGACGTTGTTTTCTATGAAGCTGACTCCCTTGCCCTTTGTAGTCCTTGCAAGTATTGCGCAAGGCTTTTTGGCGTTATCTGCCAAGGAAAACGCCCTGTCAAGGTCTTCAAAATCGTGCCCGTCGCAAGGAATTACCTCAAAGCCGAATGCCTCGAGTTTTTTATCTATCGGCTCGAACGGGAAGACCTCGCTTGCCTTTCCGTCAAGCATGAAGCCGTTATTGTCTATTACCGTTACTAAATTATTTGCATTGAAAGCGTTTACCGCCGCAAAAGCCTCTAAGGTACTGCCCTCGTTGAGCTCGCCGTCCCCTAAGACGCAATACACTTTTTTTTCGACGTTTTTGAGCTTATATCCGAGCGCAATGCCGAGCGCAACGCCCTCGCCGTGCCCAAGAGAGCCAGTCGATACGTCTACGAGTGGCTGTTTTCTCTCGTCAAGATGGATGGAAACGGAAGAGTCGAAGGAATTAAACGTGTCAAGCTCCTCTCTTTTCATCACTCCAAGCTCGGCAAAAAGCGCACAGAGCGTTAAGCCTGCGTGTCCCTTGCTTAAGATCAGCCTATCTTTTTCAAGGCGATCGGTATCCTTTATATCAAGCCTTTTTGCGTAAAGGTAGGTCAATATCTCGACGGCGCTTAAGCTACTGCCGACGTGTCCGCCGCCTTGCTTGTGGCATACCTCGAGTACGGTCTTTCTTACGTTTTTGGCTATTTGTTTTAATCTTTCAACGTTTTGCAAAGCGCACCTTAATTTTTCTATTGCGATAAGCCTTTCTGTGTTTATCGCTATTTTTTAGTATAACATTATATGCGTTGCTTTTGCAAGCTATGTTGCGGTTATTTTTTATTTACGGCAACGAGCCTGCATATCTTCGTCCCGAGCAACAAGAACTTTTTCTCGTATTCGGTCGCAATGTTATTCTCTACCTTTTCGCTGTACATATCAAAGCTTTTTTCTTTTATCTCAAAGCCGTTTGCCTCTAACCTTTCGAGCGAATACTCGAAAAGTGGTACGTTATCCGTCTTCTGGACTATTCTGCCACCGTTTTTTAAGGCGCACTTATACGACTCTAAAAATCGGTCGCTCGTCAGCCTCTTTTTGGCGTACGCTTTTTTCGGGAAGGGCGTCGAGAAGTTCAGAAAAATGTTTTCTATGCTGTCGTCCTTGAAGTATTTCGGCAAGTACTCGGCAGATATCGACAAAAAGCGCAGATTTTTTATGTCCTCGTCGGCTATTTTTTCGAGCGCAACGACGAGAACGTCCCGAACCTGCTCTATCGCAACGATATTGCGGTCTGGGTTGTTTTTTGCGTACGTTATCGCAAAATCGCCCATGCCGCTTCCTATCTCGAGATCTACCGGGGCATTATTCCCAAAGAGCTCGCAAAAGTTGATATATTCCTTGTTCTCGTTGGCAACCTGAAAGTTGGGCTCGGGCTTATTCAGTCTAAGTAAATGCTTATCAGCCCTATCTATCCTTTCCGTTAAGTGCTTTTTGTGTCTCGGTCTCATATCTTTTCCTAAGTATTCCTTCGTAATTGACAAGAAAGCTAATAAATCTTAGCTTTCTTTTTTATTATATAACATATTTTCCGTTTAGGCAAACGCTTTTTAAGCAGGCTTTTTATCTACCGTATTTTAAGGGAAAATCACCTTGAAACTTCTTTATTCTTCACTTTCCGAAGCAAAATATCACGCCGTCGGACTTGCCGAAATTTGTCGATATATCACCGCTTTTTGACGTCGTGTTCCCGATAAGCAGCAGCTCGCCTTCCAAGCTCGTCAAGGCTTTTATTATTACGTCGCTTCCCTCTCCGCCAAAGACGTATTCCTCTTTTAAGGCAAAGTTGCTCGAAAAGACGGCAAGGTACATACTGCTCTTGCCCTCTTTTATCACGTCGCCTATTATATACTCTCCGCCCTTTTCTCTGTAACACGCTATCGGTCTTACCGTATCGAGAAGCTCGCCCGAAAAGTCGTTTAAGTCGCCGTGCGTGCAGACGTTCTCGTACGTCGTCTTATAGCCAGTCGCACTCTTTTTGGTGCAGAATATGTGGTAGCCTTTCAGCTTACCATTTGCGCCAACGTCGGCAAAGACCGCAATATTGTCAAAGTCCGCGCCCGTTACCTCGTGGTCGAAGTCTATCATTAGATCGAAGCTCAAATGCATGATGCCGTACACCGTTTTGGCGTCTACTATGCGCTTATAGGGCACTATATAGCCGTTTGCGTCGGGAGTCATGGAAAGCGGCGTTCGCTGTTTGTCCGAAAAAATATTGCAGTTTGCGCCCGTTTTGCCCTTTAAGTCAACGGTTATTATCTCGGTAAGCCCATTGTTCCCTGCGCTTTTTGCCAAAATTATCGCTTTGTTGCCTAAGACCTGCATATCTACGCCCTCGCCATCTTTGCCGACCGCTATTTCCCTCGTTTCGCCGTCTGCCTTTATCTCGTAGAGCGTCGCCCTATTCCCGACGTTGAGAAGCATTATTACGCTGTCTTGCGTCGCTATCGCCTTTTTGAAGGTTATTTTGCCGTCAAGATCGAGAGTTTTTCTAAGCTCCGACATCGTGTTCAAGGGAATCAAAAAGACCTCTACCGTGCTGTTTCCGCTTTGAGATGCGACGATAAACGTCGTGCCGTATACGCCGTAGCACGGCTTTGCGAACAAAAAGGCGTCCGCCGCCTCGCTACCGAAGGTCATTACCTCTGAAAGAGTATCGCTTTCTACCGTTGCAACGAAAAGATCTGCCTCGTCCGTTGCGTGCATATCTAAGTCCTTTGACGAGGTTACGCCGAATACATACAGCTTGTCTAAGTACAGCGCATCGCATATGACATCGGTGCCGCTTCCGCCGATATTTAAGTCCCAAGCAAGGGTTGGCGACAGCGAGGTCGTCGCAGTTCTCGGAAGCGAATAGCTGAAAGTCGGCGTTATGGGTGTCTCTTTGCCGTTATCATCTTTTTCGCCCTCGCTCGGGCTTGGAGTTGCAGTCGGTGTTGCGGTCGCAGTCGGCGAGGGGTCTGCGACGGGAAGATCCTTGCCCTCGACGTACATTATTACCGCCGTTACGACGAGCGCCACTAAAAGCATGCCGACGAATATCAGAAAGGGTATATCGCAATTGCGTTTTTCTCTTTTCATTTTCTTCTCCGCATTTTTTTCTTTTTATTATACCCTTGACTTTATCCGCAGCCTTTTGCTTTTTGTCGAATGCGCTTTTTTTGCCTTTTTTGAGCTTGCGACCCAATATACGATTGACAAATAGCGCAGTCTTTAATAAAATAAAGTAAATATATTGCGTTAAGGCTTTTGCTTTACGCTTTTTCAGGTGAAACATGGAGAAAATAAGATACAATACCCCCATCGTCGAGATGGACGGCGACGAGATGACGAGAGTTTTATGGCAGATGATAAAAGACATCCTCATCTCCCCTTACGTTGAGCTTAATACCGAGTATTACGACCTGTCGCTCACTAACAGAGATAAGACCTCGGACGAGGTTACCTATCTTGCCGGCAATGCCATCAAAAAGTACGGCGTGGGCGTTAAGTGTGCTACTATCACCGCTAACAAGCAACGTGAAACGGAATATAACCTCAAGGCGTTATACCCGTCCCCCAACGCAACCATCCGTGCGATACTCGACGGTACGGTGTTCAGAACGCCTATCATCATCGACGGCGTGAAGCCTTATATACCCACGTGGACGAAGCCTATCGTTATCGCAAGGCACGCTTACGGAGATATTTATAAGTCGGTAGAGACGTACGTAGAAAAGGGAAGCGTTGCGGAGCTTGTCGTTACGACGGGAGACGTCGAAAAGCGCATACGCATTTTCGATTTCAAGGACACCGACGGCATAATCTCGGGCATGCACAACACCGACGAGTCTATCTATTCGTTCGCTAAAACGTGCTTCGAGTACGCACTCTCGACAAAGCTCGACCTGTGGTTCTCGACAAAGGACACTATCTCTAAGACCTACGACCACAGATTTAAGGATATTTTTGCATACCTTTACGAGACCAAATACAAAGCTTTATTTGAAAAGGCGGGAATAAGCTATAACTACACGCTCATCGACGACGCAGTCGCAAGGGTCATCCGAAGCGAGGGCGGCTTTATCTGGGCGTGCAAGAACTACGACGGAGACGTTATGTCGGATATGATAGCGACGGCTTACGGCTCGCTCGCCATGATGACAAGCGTTCTCGTTTCACCCGACGGAAATTACGAGTACGAGGCGGCGCACGGTACGGTTACGAGACATTATTACAAGTACCTAAAGGGCGAAGAGACCTCTACTAACCCCTGCGCAACTATTTTTGCCTGGACGGGTGCACTTGCTAAGCGTGGAGAGCTTGACGGCAACGAGGCGCTTTGTCAATTCGCCAAAAAGATCGAAAAAGCGACGGTAGACACCATCGAAAGCGGTTTTATGACGGGAGATCTCGTGCCGCTGTTCTCTAAACCGGGCGTTACGCCGATGAAGCTTTCTTCAGAGGCGTTTTTGAGAAAGATCGCCGAAAGGCTTTGATAAAAGCTTCTTACACCTATCTAAAAGGAGATATATTTTTTATGAACATAATGCACGACATCGACGAAAAGCGTATTTCGCCGTCGGACTTTATCGCTGTGGTGGAGATAACTAAGGGCAGTAAGAAAAAATACGAGCTCGACAAGGCTACAGGTATGATAATCCTCGACAGGGTGCTGTTCACCGCAACACACTATCCGATGAACTACGGCTTTATCCCGAGGACGCTCGCAGACGACGGAGACCCGCTGGACGTTCTTATCCTCTGCTCCGAGAGCATAGACCCGTCCGTTCTCGTTCGCTGTTATCCTATTGGCGTCGTCAGAATGAGAGACTGCGGCGCAAACGACGAGAAGATCATCGCTATTCCGTTCGGCGATCCGACGTATACGATGTATAAGGACATCAAGGACTTGCCGAAGCATATATTCGACGAGCTCAAACACTTCTTCTCCGTCTATAAGGAGCTTGAAGGAAAATCTACGGTCGTTAACGACGTCGGTAACGCCGAGGAAGCGATCGAGACTATTCAGTACACGATAAATAATTATAAGAAAAAATATCTTGCCTGATAAATAAACTCTTCGGCTTGGCGTTATTCGTCAAGCCTTTTTTTGCGAAAGCATAGAAAAGATATTATTAAATCCTTGCTTTTTTCGGTAAACGGTGCTACAATTTTTATTGTGCTTTTAGTGCATTTTTACGTTTGGGGGTGTGGCTCAGTTGGTAGAGCGGTACGTTCGCAACGTATAGGTCGTCGGTTCGAATCCGATCATCTCCACCAAACAGGAATAAAACGAACCAAACCGATAAGGTTTCGTTCGTTTTATTTTTTACAAGAGATTATTTCGGGCTGAAAGTTAAATTGAAATAGTTTGCAATCAATGATAAAAGGCGGTAGAACGTAGTTTCTATCGCCTTTTTGCCTAATTTTTTAATCTGCCCATTATGATATGATAGGTTCGTTTAAGAAAATCTTCATAGTTGTTGTAAATAACGCTGTTGTTAAATGTCCCTTTTATTTTATCAGAATAGCGCATTAAATCGTTATCATTTATTACACTTCTATAATATTCTGCATAGTCATTAGAATTTTCAAAATAGTAGTTCAATTCTTTTTCTTTTAATTTAATAAGCACTACGAGAGTTTTATCGGGCGTATGGAAAAATATGCTTGGGTCATCTTTCGACAACGCTAAATATTTATCTAAATTATGCTCTGAAATTACGTCATACCGCTTAAATTCACCGCCATTGCTATAATAAGGGACTTTCTCGAAAATTATAAATATTTGAAAATACGGTATAGAATTTGCCCTAATATTAGCAGTTTCGCCTAACATATTTTCAAAATAGTTGTTGCTATTTTGAGAGTAATTTCTCATTACAAATTTTACGGCATATCCTGCAACAGGCTTACCGTTCTTCAATACTGTTATATCTACGTTTTTAGGATAATAACGCCCGTCTATACTGCCTTCTTTGTCGTTCCCATATCCTTGTGACTTGATGGCAAATTCTTTACCTAATAGGTTTTCTAAATCATTCGCTATGTGCCCGTGTAAAGTTTTTAATTTTGCAGTACTTCTTGACGTTCCTACAGATAAATATGTAGTAAATGATTCTTTTACAACGCCTAAAAATTCTTCATTCGTCATCATTGAGAAAGTCCTCCGTCGTATGCTATTTTATAGTCCAAATATGCCTTTATATCCTTGGAAGAAAAGGTATAATAACCGCCGCTTTTATATTTGCCAAGCAAAGATATATAAATTGAAAACTCTTCATTTAAAAGAATTTCAGGTATTGCTGATAATAAATGGTCGTCTCCTATAAGATATAAACCGCTGTATACCCCCGTTCCGACGGGGGCTGAAACGATTTTCAAATCTGATGAAGTTCTGATTAATGCATTAATTGAAATTTTATTTTTATAGGTATCATTTATAGCTTGACTACGTCCAAAAGCAAACCAATATGCATCAGCCTTTTTTTCTGTACTGCGCTCGGATAGTTTTGCTTTACATTCAAGCAAATAACTATATAATTCTTTTTCCTTTGATAATTCTTCTTCTATGATTAATTTTCCGTTTTTATCATAAGGATAAATGATTTGCTTAATTTCTCCACGTGAAGCCTTAACTACGGGTATGATGTATTTTGACTTAAATGGAAATGAACCGATAAAAACATCATCGCATAATGTTGCATATCCATTTTTTACTTCAATATTGCAATGCGCAGAATTAAAAAATATCTTTTTAAGCAACAACAAATTCTCTCTCTTTGAAAAGTAAAAGTTTTGCGCAATATAAAAATCATCAGGGGTCAAAGTTTCTACATAATACGGAATTAAATTTTTTTCATCAAATTGATAATATTCCGTTTCCTTAATATAATGTTGTTTATTCAGTATTACTATCGTTGTGTAAGTTGTTGCATTAAATGCCTGAAAATGCTTTAAGTCAACAAGTTTTTCTATTAGATTTTCTTGCACGAAGTATTTGCGCATATAATTTCCAGCCAAACTGTTAAAAAATGAACTTGGTGTTATATACCCAAGGACACCATTATTATTTAGCATTTTTAGACCGATTTCATAAAAAACAATATATAAATCCGTCATACCGTCCTGTGCAAAGGAAAACTTTTTGGCAATATTAAACGATTCGTCTAAATTATGAACTCTTACATAGGGTGGGTTTCCCAAGACGAAATCCATTTTTCCATTATACTTATCTTCAGTTAATGTGTTTGCACAAATAATATCCCAAGAAATATCATTTGAAATACCAAATTCAGCAACTATTTTACTAACATTCTCCAAACATTTTTTATGTTCAGTAGGCTCAATTTCTATCCCGTGAATATACTGTTCCAAATGAGTTTTTAAACAATCTGGAGATATTCCATTTCTTAATGCGACTTCACAGTATCTACGAACTATTAAACAAAGAAAAGCCCCGTCGCCACAACTATTATCAATAACGTGTTTTTCGAGTATATTGTTGTCAACATAATGCGCCATATCAAGTATGTTATTTACGATATAATCTGGAGTGTAAACTCTACCTTTTGACTTTTTGGCATTTTTTATATCAGGCATTATTTGATGCTCCTTTTTGATATGGAAACGAGCATCAAACAGTATATTCCGTGTACAAAATTTCGTGGGTGGTACATCAAATATTTTAATATTGCACAAAGAATTGAGCCGAGAGCCGT
>CAYOSU010000021.1:0-21135 GCA_964406735.1 uncultured Clostridia bacterium
GGGAGCTGTCTGCGGAGCAGACTGAGGGATTGTTTTAAATAATAACTTTATCCGCCACTATTCACTTTTCACTATTCACTCTTCACTTGTGGCGTTTACGCCACACTGGGCTCCTTTGTGTAAAGGGAGCTGTCTCGGCGCTAAAACGCCGAGACTGAGGGATTGTCTAATACCGTAATTTCTACCTCAAACTTTTGATAGAACCCAAAACCTCATTTCCTAAAAAGTTTTAATAATAACCCAACCACAACTCTTCACTTGTGGCGAACCAACACAGGGCTTCACAAAATGGAAGCTCTTAAAGGATAAAACTATGATAAAGAACGTAATTTTCGACTTGGACGGCACGCTTGCCGACACGATAGAGGATATAAAAAATATCGGCGACATTGCGCTTGCACGCTTCGGACTTCCGGAAATTCCCACTGAAAAATACAAAAGCTTCGTCGGCGACGGCGCAAAAACGCTTTGCGAAAGGATGCTTGCGTATAATAGATCGATCGAAAGCGCAGACGAGCTTTTGACCGAATATCTGAAAGCGTATGCGATTCACGAGGGCGAGAAAATAAAGCCTTTTACGGGCATAAAAGAAGTTCTTTCCGACTTAACGCAAAGCGGCGTAAAATCATTCGTCATCTCGAATAAGCCTGTCAAAAACGTCCAAACGGCGCTAAAAATACTCTATCCGACGACGGATTTTGTAGAGCTTATAGGCGGCGATAGCGGCTTTCCGTTGAAGCCCGACACTTCGTCATACACCTATTTAAGTGATAAATACGGCTTAAAAGAGGATGAAACGGTGTACGTCGGCGACGGCGATGCTGACGTGAAATTTGCGCAAAATATAGGTGTTTTTGGTATCTCTTGCCTTTGGGGCTACCGCACCAAAGAAGACTTAGAAAGCGTCGGCGCAACCACCTTCGCCACTGATCCCGCCGCCCTTTTAAAAATAATACACTCCCTGTAATTTTCAGAGTGTTAAACAAAACCACAACCATAAAATCAATGAAGCTCTCTTTATAGAGGGCTTTTCTAATAACTATTCTCACCAAACTCCGCTTTCCCACCTAACCACGGCTACTCTTAGCATAATAAAACCCCACCCACAACTCCGCTCTCACACACGTACTACTCCGCCTACCGATTTTCCTTGAAAATCAAACTTCCCTACAAACTTCGTTTGAAATTTTGCTTTAGCAAAGTGATTTAGTTGCCAAACAAAATGCAATGTGATAAAATTATTTAATATTATGGTCAATTATGATCGGAGGAAGTATTATGGAATACATTAACGCTCAAGTAGAAAATCACGACGTTGAGTACTCACAGTTCAAGGACAACGTCAACGAAGTAGTAACTATACACGGCTTTATACACAGAATAAGAGAGATGAGCGACTTCAAGTTCGTCATTTTGCGCACCAAGAGAGAGGAAGTTCAGTGCATTTACTCTCACGAGGTCTCCAAGTTCGAATGGACTGACGATATATGCGAGCAGGCTTGCGTATCGGTAACGGGCAAAGTAGTTGCCGACGTAACGAGAGAGGGGCGTTTCGAGCTTCAGATCCACACGATAGAGGTTCTTTCACGTCCTGCCGAGGCTATGCCGATAGTCATTAACAAGAAGCAGCTCGACGTACCTCTCGATACCAACCTTTCGCTTCGTCCTATTTCTTTGAGAAATCCCAAAGAAAGAGCTATCTTCAAGATTCAGGAGGGCGTACAGAGAGGATTCAGAGAATACCTTTTGAGCCAGAGATTTACAGAGATAAAGACGCCGAAGATCAACTTCGCATCCGCAGAGGGCGGCGCAAACGTCTTCAAGCTCGACTACTTCGGCAAAGAGGTCTTCTTGGCGCAGTCTCCGCAGTTCTATAAGCAGACTATGGTAGGCGTTTTCGAGAGAGTATTCGAGATAGACCCGGTATTTAGAGCGGAGCATCACGATACGTCGAGACACCTTAACGAATATATCTCCATGGACTTCGAGATGGGCTTCATCAACTCTTTCTACGATGTCATGAACATGGAAACGGGAGCGTTGAAGTACATCATGGACCTTTTGAGAACGGAGTACAAAGAGGAACTTGACATCTTGAAAGCGAAGCTTCCCGAGTTTGATAAGATTCCTTGCATCAAGTTCTCCGAGGCAAAGGAGCTCATGATAAAGAAGTTCAAGATGAAGATAACGGACTTTTCCGACTTCGAGCCGGAGGAAGAGGCAAACATCTGCAAGTGGGCTGAAAAGGAGCTCGGCAGCGAGTTCATTTTCGTAACGCACTATCCGTCTGCAAAGCGCCCCTTCTATGCAATGGACGATCCCGAGAACCCCGAAGAGACCCTTTCGTTCGACCTTTTGTTCAGAGGAATGGAAGTAACTACGGGCGGACAGAGAATACACGACTACGACGCACAGGTCAAGAAGATGCTCGCAAGAGGTATGGACCCTGCTGCGTTCGAGAGCTATCTCATGGCTCACAAATACGGCTTACCTCCTCACGGCGGCTTGGGCTTAGGACTTGAAAGACTTGTAACAAAGCTCTTAGGCTATCCCAACGTAAGAAGCGGAAGCTTGTTCCCGAGAGACATCAACAGAGTTACTCCGTAATAATATGAAAATAGTATACGACGAGCATTACGCGACGCCGCTCGGAATAAGGGAGACGGAACGAGCGATAAAGTTCATCAAGGACTCGTTCGAGAGACATTTTTCCTCTGCGATGAACTTAGAGCGAATTTCAGCACCCCTTTTCGTAAGAGCGGATAGCGGCTTGAACGACAACTTAAACGGCGTAGAACGCCCCGTATCGTTCGATATACCTGCGGTGGCAGGCGCAAAGGCAGAGATAGTGCATTCGCTTGCCAAGTGGAAGAGAATGGCGCTGTATCGCTACCATTTCGGCGCAGACGAGGGCATATATACCGATATGAACGCAATAAGGCGTGACGAAGAGGTAGATAACCTGCACTCCGTCTACGTCGACCAGTGGGACTGGGAAAAGGTCATCACGAGGGAAGAGCGAAACCTCAACTACTTAAAGCGCACCGTAACGACGATAGTAAACGCCATTGCGGACGTTCTCGACGAGGTAAAGGAAAGATACCCCTTCGTAACCAACGAGGTGAAGAGGGACGTATATTTCATCACGACGCAGGAGCTTGAGGATATGTACCCGACGCTTTCCCCGAAAGAGCGTGAGAATGCGATAACAAAAGCGCACGGCACAGTCTTTTTGATGCAGATAGGGGACGTACTGAAATCGGGCGAAAAGCACGACGGCAGAGCACCCGACTATGACGACTGGCAGCTCAACGGCGATATATTGGTGTACAATAAAATTCTTGACTGCTCGTTCGAGCTTTCCAGCATGGGCATAAGGGTAGACAAAGAGTCCCTTGTTTCCCAGCTTGAAAAATGCGGCGAAACGGCAAGACTTGCCCTTCCGTTCCATAAAGGCATAATGGAAGACAGATTTCCGCTCACTATGGGCGGCGGCATAGGTCAGTCAAGACTTTGTATGCTCATGCTCGACAAACTGCATATCGGCGAGGTGCAGGCTTCAATTTGGCCTCAGGACATGGTAGACGACTTCAAGTCCATCAATTCAAGGATACTGTAAAATCGGTCAAAAAAACGGAGATTTAAGCCTAAAACGGCCAAAAACGGCGAAGCTTTCGACAAAAAAACGACAAGGAAGATTTTTTCGATGCTCGTCGCAAAAAAGATAAGATAAAACGCAAAATAACGGCATAACGCCGTATAAGGAAATAGCTTATGGAAAGATTATTGTTAAAGGATCTATTAAAGGACTTCGAGTCCTACGGCGGCAAAACGGTTACCGTCGCAGGATGGGTCAGAACGGTAAGAGACAGCAAGGCGTTCGGCTTCATTGAGCTCAACGACGGTAGCTGCTTCAAGACGACGCAGGTAGTGTTTGAAAGCGAAACGCTTGCAAATTACGCCGAGATAGCTGCGCTCAACGTAGGTGCGGCGATAATCGTCGAGGGAAACGTAGTTTTGACGCCCGAGAATAAACAGCCCTACGAGATCAAGGCGACACGCATAGAGATAGAGGGCGAGTCAACGCCAGATTATCCGTTGCAGAAAAAACGCCACTCCTTCGAGTATTTGAGAGAGATAGCGTACCTTCGCCCGAGAACCAATACGTTCAATGCGGTGTTCAAGATCCGCTCGGAATGCGCATTTGCCATCCATAAGTTCTTCAACGAGCAGGGCTTCGTATACGTTCATACGCCGCTCATCACGGGATCGGACTGCGAGGGAGCAGGCGAGATGTTTCGTGTAACGACGCTCGACCTTGACAACGTTCCAAAGACAGAGGACGGCAAGGTAGACTACTCCGAGGACTTCTTCGGCAAGCCCGCTTCGCTCACGGTAAGCGGACAGCTCAACGGCGAGACCTACGCTCAGGCGTTCGGCAAGATATATACGTTCGGACCGACGTTCAGGGCAGAGAAGTCAAATACCGCTCGCCATGCGGCAGAGTTCTGGATGATAGAGCCTGAGATCGCTTTTGCCGACTTAAAGGACAATATGGAGATGGCGGAAGCGATGGTCAAGTATATCATCAATCACATCTTCGCAACGTGCAGGGACGAGCTCAACTTCCTCAATGCTTTCGTCGATAAGGGACTTATCGCAAGACTTGAGAACGTAGTAAACAACGACTTCGGAGTTTTGACCTATACCGAGGCTATCGATATATTGGAGAAAGAGGTCAAAAAGCACCCCGATAAGTTTGAATATCCCGTATATTGGGGCGTAGACCTGCAGTCTGAGCACGAGAGATTTATCACCGAACACGTCTTCGGAAAGCCGGTATTTTTGATCAATTACCCCAAGGAGATCAAGGCGTTCTATATGAGACTTAACGACGATGGCAAGACGGTTGCGGCGTGCGACCTTCTCGTTCCGGGAATAGGAGAGCTCATAGGCGGAAGCCAAAGAGAGGAAAGATACGACGTACTCCTCAATAGAATAAAGGAACTCGGACTTAACGAAGAGGACTATTGGTGGTACTTGAACTTAAGGAAGTTCGGCGGCACGCACCATAGCGGCTACGGCTTGGGCTTCGAAAGAATGGTCATGTACGTAACGGGCATAAGCAACATAAGAGACGTCATTCCTTATCCCAGAACGACCGGCAACCTCGAATACTAAAAATAGTAAAAACAGAACCGAGGCTTACGCAAAGATGCTTCCTTGCGAACGACCTCGAATACTAAAAAACAACAAACAAAAAAACAACAGAGACCGTACGATCAGTACGGTCTCTATTATATTAAAACCCGATTAAAAACCAGCGTAAACCCGCCACACCGATCACAAAAAGCTTTTCATTTCGTCGTCGAAAGTATCCAGCCGCAAAAGCAGGGTAGACAAAAGCTCTTCGCACTCTCTCGATACCTTGCCCTTGAACTTATTTCGCACCTCGATAAGCTCGATAACTCCCATCTCAAGCCCCTTAAGAGTCATCTTCGCAATATGGCTTTCGCTGTCGTCGCAAAACAGCTGCATAGCGACCGAGCACCTCACGGGCAATTTCTGGCAAAGTGGGATAGAGTACCCCTCGAATCCGCATTTTTTCGCAAGCTCCTCGGCATTTTTCTCGACAAATTTATAAAGCTCCACCTGTTTTTGAAGAAAATTCAAGATTTTCTTGTTTTTCTTCATTTTATCGAACAAAACGTTCATGGAATATATACCCATCTTCGTCGTTTTCAGGATAGCGTCAAGGCATTCCTTCTCGGCGCTTTGGTTAAAACCATTATTGTTTTCCACTGTATTTTGCATAAAATTCCACTCCTTTTTCAGCTATAAGATAGTTTTGCGTCAAAGGAGAGAAATATATTCAAAATCCCCCTATTTTCGTTGACAAAAGCGTTGACATGTGATAAATTATATAAGGTCGCTCGAAAAGGGTCTTTATAAGCGTGCAATTTTTGCACCACCCGGAAAAGGCAAATATGAAATCTATTATCAACGTATTTGCATCGGCGAGCTGGTTTGAGGTACGGCACATGTATGCAGTAATTGTTACTGGCGGAAAGCAGTACAGAGTATCGGAGAACGATTTCGTTAAGGTAGAAAAGCTTAACGCAAATGTCGGCGATACCGTAGAGTTTGACGCCATCATGGTCAGCGATAACGGCGAAGTAAAGGTTGGCACACCTGTAGAGGGCGCAAAGGTTACTTGCGAAGTTATCCGTCAGGATAAGGACAAAAAGGTCATTATCTACAAGTACAAAGCTAAAAAGAACGAGAGAAGAAGAAACGGACACAGACAGCCCTACACCCTTCTCAAAGTTACTGGCGTAAAGGCGTAAGGAGGTATTGTCTATGATTATGTTCACATTGTTCGCTCATAAAAAGGGCGTAGGCAGCACCCGTAACGGCAGAGATTCCGAAAGCAAACGTCTCGGAGCAAAAAGAGCAGACGGCGAGACCGTAAGAGCAGGAAACATTCTTGTTCGTCAGCGCGGCACAAAGATCTGGCCCGGCAAAAACGTTGGAATCGGCGGCGACGACACGTTGTTCGCATTGAAAGACGGCGTAGTAAGATTCGAGAGAAAAGACAAGAGACGTAAACAGGTATCTATTTACGAAGCTTAATTAGCAAACCAAAAAATTAGGTTCGGTATTTCCGAACCTCTTTTTTTTTGCCCAAAAACCGCAGATAACTTTGACGTGAACGGATAGTGGATCGTTTAATGTTATTCGAACCAAATAAAGGGGATGCCGCTTTTGGGGAATAGGATATGAGTCTAACAGGAATACTCGCTTTCAGCTCGTGGAAAATGCTAACGCATTTTCTCGAAGATTCTAAAGAATAATTCGATTTAATGTTATCTGCGCAAATAAAAAAGCGCCCATTGGGCGTTTTTTATTTGGTGCGGATAACAGGAATCGAACCTGCACGGTCTCCCACTAGATCCTAAGTCTAGCGCGTCTGCCAGTTCCGCCATATCCGCAAGATAACTTGTCAACAGTCGTATTCTACTATAAAACTCCGTTTTTTGCAAGCGAAATCGCATATCGGGCACTTTTTTATACGTTATTTTCACAAAGTCCATTGCTTTCGGAATTGTAGCGGAGTTTTCCCTTCAAAAGCCTTAAACGTAGAAATAAAATGATACTGCGAACTATATCCGACCTTTTCGGCGATGAGGGAGATAGGCAAATCTGTCGAAGTAAGCAAGCTTTTTGCGGCGTTAACACGAACGGTGCGTAGGTATTCGTTGACCGTTTGCCCCGTATATCGCTTAAATTCTCGTGCGAGATAAAACTTAGAGATATTCACGGTGCTTGCTATGTCTTCGAGTGTAAGCTCGTTTGAAAAATGAAGATTGATATGCGATATTGCCTGTTCGACCCAAGGCGGCATATTCGTCTGCTTAGCGAGCTGTGCGACGTCGATAAGCCGTGTAAGGAGGCAAGTAAGCAGCATATTGACGGTAAATTCACTGCAGATAAGCTGACTGCATGCGTCGTATAATGCGTTGAGATCTCTCACTAAATCACTGTTTTCGTCAAACGAGAAGCAAAAAGCGCCATGAAGCGTAAAGACTGAGAAAAACTCCGGCATATTCAAGCCGTTGAAATGTATAATATCGTATTCCCAGCCCTCTTTGGAGTTTGCGTAATAAAAATGCGGTAGACGGCAGTCGATCAAAAAAGCGTCTCCGGGCTTGATGTCATACCGCTTCCCTTGATATTCCAAAACGCCCTGTCCGCCAAGGGTATAGGTTAGAAGATAAGAATCTAGCCCCTTGCGCTTGGTGTAATGTGTCGACGGATATTTCATACGGGATACCGATTGAGCGTATAAAAGCCTGCTTTTTGCTCTGTTTACGGAAGAAAACAAGCGAAAGAACAAGACTTCTGCGCCGTGGTTGTCGTAATCGCAAAGATTGGGTGCTAAGATATTAGATATAGCTGCGTCGTTACGGAATTCTGCGAGCTTCTTTTCAAAAAGCAACTCGACGTCTTTGGGGCGATTGTCGATAAGTATAGCCTTTTCGTCAGGCGTAAAAAGATGTTGATATTCCGAGAATAGCTTTTCAATCAATTCTTTGTCGTTATTCATATAAGATCACCTTATAGCAAGATACCGCAATTTTTGTGCAATACGGGGCATTGTTTTGCGTGGATTTCCTTGATATAATTATTGTAACATTTTCGGACAATGTTGTCAATATAGGGGAAATGCCAATAAAGAGGGGGTATAAAATGTTAGCAATCATGGTCAAAAAGATGCTTCCGGCGATCAAACAGCACGCACTGCAAGAATACGCAATTGATAAGGAAAGACCGAGATCGGGCGAGTTGAAAGAAATAGCGATGAGGGATGGAAAGCCTTCCGAATCGCTCTATTTTGCCGCAAACGAGGCTTCTTCTCCGCTTATCATCGACGTATACGGCGGAGGCTATATCGGCCAACGTATATAAGCAAGCACCGCTTTGCGCACGTTATCGTGATGCGTTGGGTGTCAATGCGGCTGCACTTTCTTATCGTTACGGACCGGATAATAAGTTTCCCGCCGCAATACACGACTTGTACGACGGCATATGTGCTCTTATCGACGACGAGTCTTTGGATTTCGACCGCAATAATATAATACTCGAGGGGCATTCTGCAGGAGCGCACCTTGTGCTCAGCACTGTTTTATACGCAATGACCAAGGAGCGCAAATTACCGATAAAGGCGATAATACTCGACTATCCCGTCGTAGACGTCCGAATGAAGAGTATGAAGAGCCTGCCAAAGCTTCGCTATGCGCTTTCCCCGATGATATTTGACATGATGTATCACGCATACTTTGGAAACGAGGACGTAGCCGGGACGGTGCTTGCAAGTCCACAGCTTGCGACTGACGAGCAAATAAGAGAGCTTCCGCCGATGTATATAAACACCTGCGAGTACGATAGCTTAAAAGGTCCTGCCAAGGAGTTTGGAAGCCGTGCGTCTTCCTTAGGCGTTCACTGCGAGGTGAAAGAAACGTCAGGTGCCGTTCACGGTTACGTAGAGACGTGCTCTCTCGATACGATGAAGGACAGCAAGGAATATCCTGATAAGGTAAAGCAAGACCAATACTCTTTGTACGAAAAGACCTTTTCGGAGTTTTGTTCGTTTATTAAGAATATAACGAGAGAATGATACGGTGCAGGCTATGGATATAACAAATCTACGTATAAATTATCAGCGAGAGTATCTCGGTCTTGACGACAAAACGCCGATTTTTTCGTGGGAAATGACGTCGGATGAAAAGAATACGGTGCAGACCGCTTGGCAGATAGTCGTAAAAAAGGACGGCGACGTCGTCTGGGATAGCGAAGTAAAAAACGGCGATGAGAGCAACGGTATATCGTACGGCGGCAAGCGACTTGAAAGCCGCACGAGGTATGAATTCACTGTGCGAGTGTGGGATAATAGAGGAAATGCGGCGGAGAATACGTCTTGGTTTGAAACTGGACTGTTCGAGGGCGATTGGACTTCCCGATGGATAGAGCCCGAGCTTTTGCCGTGCAACAAAGAGGAAGAGATAAACATCACGCAAGCAACGCTCGGCGTATATAAAAAGCGACCGCCCGAAGGTCGCTTGCGGCCGTGTACTTATTTAAGAAGGGAGTTTTCTCTCGATGATGCGGCAAAGAGCGCTCGGCTTTACGTAGCGGTACACGGAATATACTGCGTCGAGATAAACGGCGAAAAGGTGGGAGATACCGTCTTTTCGCAAGAGTTCACTCCCTATCGTAGCGATACGAGGTATCAGGTATACGACGTCACGGAAAAGCTGAAAAAAGGAGCTAACGTCGTCGGCTTTACGATAGCAGACGGCTGGTGGTGCGGTCGCTACGGGATGAACGGCAATTCCTGCGAATATGGCGACAGACACGGACTTTTGATGCAGCTTGAGATAAAGAGTGTGACGGGTGTGACTCAAGTAATATCGTCTGACGAAAAGTTCAGATCGGGCTACGGTGCAGAGCGGTATGCAGACCTGTTTATCGGCGAGAAATACGATGCTAACGAAGAGCTTTTCGGATGGTCTGAGCATTGCTTTGACGACGGAGCTTGGAAAGGCGTAAGGTATGCCGATTTCGACAACTCAAATCTTCGTGCACAGGTAGGCGACGGCGTACGCATTTCAAGACGTTTTCCTGCAAAAGAGATACTGATAACTCCGAAAGGTGAAACTGTCGTAGACTTAGGCGAAAATATAGCAGGCTTTGTGAGAATGAGTGTAAGAGCTGAAAAGGGCACTTGTATTACGCTTGAGCATTCGGAGGTTTTGGACAAAAACGGCAATTTTCTCAAAAACATACAGGGTAGGAATAAGGATCAGACGGACGTATACGTCTGCAAGGGCAATAACGACGTTTTCGAACCGAGATTTACCTTCCACGGATTCAGGTACGTAAAAGTCAGCGGACTTCCGAAGGGTGCAGAGGTCTCGTTCGAGGGTGTAGAGATAACCTCCGTTATGAGTGGTGATAGCAGCTTTGAAACATCCGACGAACGAATAAACGCCCTTCACCGCAATATAGTTCGAAGCGAAACGGCAAATATGATATCGATACCGACCGACTGTCCGCAAAGAGAGCGAGCAGGATGGACGGGTGACTTGCAGGTGTTTTTCAATACGGCGGCATTCAATAAAGACGTCAACGTATTTTTAATGCGTTGGTTGCAGGATGTTGCGTTAGAGCAACTTCCGAACGGCGAGATACCGCACGTAATACCCTACACGAGCGACTATAAGTCGCTGATGAACCGAAACTTCCAATCTGACTCCTCGAGCGGATGGAGCGATGCCGGTGTCATAGTACCGATAAGACTATACGAGGTGTACGGCAACGTCAAGGTACTGCGAGAGCAATATCAGAGCATGAAAAAGTGGTGTGATTACGCTTTGGAGCAAGCTCGCACGGGACGTGGAGAAAACTGCAAGCATACGTCGGGTGCAGAACGCTACGAGCCGTATATATGGGACAGCGGTTTTCATTGGGGCGACCACTTGATACCCAGTGTAACGAAAAAAATGGGCGTTATGGCGATGTTCGGCGTAAGACCCACCCGACCGCTTGCGGCGACGGCGTACCTATATTATTCAACCAAGCTGCTTTCCGAGGCGGCAAGGGTACTTGGCAACGCCGAAGACGCAGAATATTACGGCGAGAAGTCGAAAAAGGTGTCGAAAGCGTTCAGATACCGCTTTTTCAAAGCGGACGGGCGTATGGTCCCCGATTGGCAGAGCTCCTACGTTTTGGCGTTGGGTATGGACTTGGCTCCCGAAAAGTGGAAAAAGAAGTGCCTTGAAAGGCTAAGCGAGCTGATAAAAAATAACGGCGGATGTCTGGACTGCGGCTTTTTGTCGATACAATACCTGCTTGACGTGTTCAGCAAAAACGGCATGGCGAAAATGGCGTACGACCTTCTTTTTCAGGACAAGTGCCCGTCTTGGCTATACGAGATAAAAATGGGCGCAACGACGATATGGGAAGCATGGGATGCAACGAAGCCCGACGGAAAGACTGGAACGTTTTCCTACAATCACTATGCCTTCGGTTGCGTGGGCGATTGGATGTATCGCAACGTAATCGGCATACGGAATGGCGGTGTCGGCTATAAGCATATCGTTATCGAGCCGCTTATGGACGAAAGACTTACGCATGCGAGCGGAAGCTACCAAAGTGTGTATGGCAAAATATCGTGCTCGTGGCGGCGTAACGGAAAAAACTTTGTGATAGAGGTAGAGATACCTGCAAACACCACCGCTGAAGTGGTCCTGCCAAACGGCGAACGCAAAGAGATCGGAAGCGGAGAGTGGTGCTTTTCGTGCAAAATATAAGATAAAGGAGAAAGATCTATGGGAAAATTAGTATCAAAGGTAACTTCAAAGGTGATAGAGGCGATAATGGATAAGAGCATAAAAAAGCTCGATTTCGTCGAGGATTTTTCAGGTGAGCTTCACGAGGGAAAGATAGCGAGAGTTTTGATAGAGGGAAGCACCAACGCAGATCATGGCGAGACTATATCGTATGTCCGAAAGGGCAAAAACAAAGACTTAGTCGTGATGTTTTCGGGCGGCGGTGTCTCTTGGAACGAGGAAACTGCGAAATTCCCGATGAACCCCGAGACTGCGGCAAATACGAAAACGCCTGCGCTGTATTCGCCTACCGTAACGAAGATGTCCGAGTTTTCCACCTTTTGCCTGTCAAAAACGCCCGGTCTTATGTCCCCCACCGAAGAAAATAAGTTTGCCGACTGGAACTTGATAATGATAAACTACGTAACCGGCGACTTCCACGTCGGGCGCAACGATTTCGCGTATACCGACGACAACGGCGCTCGCAAGATACTTCACCACCAAGGCCACTCAAACTTCAGGAAAGCGATGGATCGTTGCAAGGAGTTTTTCCCCGAGATAGATAGGCTTTTGATAGTAGGCGGAAGCGCAGGAGCGTTTGCAGTGCCTGCACTTGCGGCGGAGGTAACGGCGTATTATCCCGATTGCAAGGACGTAACCGTCTATTCCGACAGCTGTCTTTTGCTGATGGACGATTACAAAAGTATTGCAAAGAATGTCTGGAAAGCGGACGATGCGTTGGTAGAGGCGATACACACAAGCGATATTTCTGCGGATTGGTACGAATACTTATACTCGCTTAAAGGCGATTCGATACGTTATCTGTATTCAAACAGCTGCGAGGACTATCTGTTGGCGACCTTCCAGAATTACATAGATAACAGCAAATACGCTGTGACGAGCGAGAATTGCGAAAAGTTTAAGCGGGATTTAAAAGCTCATATAGAGAGGCTTCGCAAAGCGTGCCCGAAGATGGGTTTTTACGTAAACGACACAAAGCCCTTCCAGCCTAAGACCCCGGGAACGGAGCATTGTATGATATTGAACGATGCGTTGTTCCAGACTAACGCTCCGATAAGCGGCATGCAGTGGCTTTGCGACGCTGTCAACGGCAAGGTGTACGACTTTGGTCTTGAATTGCTGTCATAATTTTTTAATTAAAACGTACTAAAAAGCCATGGCGATCGAGAATATGCTCGGTCGCCTTTTGCAAGTTGCTACTCAAACCGTTGACAATAATGCGATTTTGCACTAAAATGTACGGCGTAATAGCAATTTGAGGTGTCGGAACACCCTCAAACAAAAACAAAAAAACCGAGGTAACAACATTGAAGATCACAACGAAAGACGTCGCATACGGTGCGATCGTAGCGGCGATGTACGTCGCATTGACACTTCCCTTAGGGGGCTTAGCAACACAGCCCTTTTTCCAGATACGCCCGGGCGAGGGATTGTGCCTGTTGCCGCTCCTTTTTCCCTCCTCAGTCGTAGGCTTAGCCGTCGGCTGTTTTTTAGTAAATATCTTGACCTCGTCTTTCATCGATGCGGTGATAGGGATGCTTTTAACCCTTCTTGCGGCAACGCTGACGAGACTTATAAAAAATCCCTATTTAGGCATACTGCCGCCCGTATTGATAAACGCATTCGGCGTTCCCGTGATATATATTCTGATGGGCTACGAAACGGCATTTTGGTACACCTTTTTTCAGGTATTGCTGTCGCAAGCCGTATGGGTAACGGCGTTGGGACTGCCGATGTATTTTTTGAGCAAAAAAGCGCTCGACAGTATGAAAAAAAATTAAGCGTATTGCCGCAATTTATTGCAAAAAGAGCGCAAAACGCCGCAATAAAGAAAAAACAGCCGTTCATTTTCGTAATTGAGCGGCTTTAATTTGACAATAAGCGAGAAAAACGATAAAATTTATTAATATGAGAGTACTTTGTTTTGGATTAGTATTAGTCGATCTTTTGGCGATCGGCGTAGAGAAGCTCCCGACGGAGTTTGAGGGTACTACTGCGTGCGAATATACGCACACTGCGGTAGGCGGCGGTGCGATAAATTCCGCCGTAGCCTTCTCAAAGTTCGGTATAGAGACCGATCTTTTGGGAAGAATAGCCAAAGACTCGCTCGGCATCGTGGTCAGGCGTTTTTTGAGGCGTACACCTGTCAGGAACAGACTTATATTCGACCCCGACCACTCGACTGGAAGCTCGCTCGTATTGGTGTCGAAAAGCTCGCAAAAGACTGCGATAGTGTCAAGAGGAGCAAACGACGGCATCGTGAGAGAGGACTTCGACTCGGTGATACTCTCGGATTACAACTGCCTGCTCATCAACGGCTTTTTCCAGTTCCCGAATATCGTAAAGGACATGCCCGAGATATTGCAAAAGGCGAAAAAATACGGACTGACGGTAGCGTTTGACACTGCAGGCTGGGATACTACGGAGCGTTGGTTCGAGCAGATACGCCCCTTTGCGAAATATATAGACTACTTTTTCCCGAACGAGATACAGGTAAGGAAGTTAGGCCAAAGCGACGATATAGACCTTGCGGCGAACAACCTTCTGAATGAGGGCGTAGGATGCGTCGTGGTCAAGCTCGGAGACAAGGGCTGTGCGGTGTATAGGAAAGGCAAACAAACGCTTTATACCGATAGCTTCAAGGTAGATCCCGTAGATACGACGGGCGCAGGCGACTGCTTCGATGCGGCGTTCATGACGTGCAAGTTAGAGGGCAAGAGCGACGAATACGCATCACGCTTTGCGAATGTAGCGGCGGCAGTCAACTGCACGCACGTAGGCGCATGCTCAGACGTTCCCGAAAAGGCTTTCGTAGAGAGAATAATGAAGATAGAGGGCTATAAATGTTAGTAACGACAAAAGAGCTTCTTATAGAGGCAAAAAAGAATAAATACGCAGTCCCTGCATTGAACGCAAACTGCCTTGAAATGTGCTTACCGCTCATTCGTGCGGCAGAAAAGCTCAAAGCGCCGCTCATTTTGCAGCTCGGGCGTCAATATCTCGGCTTTATGACCCCATCCGAGATAGCACCGACGGCGATTGCGCTTGCAAAGAGTGCGACAGTGCCCGTTGCGATACATCTCGACCACGCAAAGGAGTTAAATCCCTGCTTGGAGAGCTTAGAGGCAGGCTTCACGTCGATAATGTTCGACGGCTCGTCCTACTCGTTCGAGGAGAATATCGAGCTCACGAAAAAGGTAGTCGAGGCGGCGAAAAAATATAACGTTCCCGTCGAAGGCGAGGTCGGCAAGGTAGGACTTATAGAGACGACGGATCTTAACAACATAACCGATATGTCGACACCCGAGGAAGTCATAGAGTTTGTCGCAAAGACGGGCGTAGATTCCGTTGCGGTAGCTGTCGGCAACGTACACAGAATGCGCAGAAAGATAGCAAAGCTCGACTTTGAGCTGATAGAAAAATTAGCTCATTGCGTAGATATTCCCTTAGTCATGCACGGCGCAAGCGGAATTTCCGACGACGACGTGAGAAGAGCCATCGAGTGCGGAATTTCCAAGGTAAACGTCGCAACGGACTTTAACGTAGCGTTCACCGACGGCTTAAAGAAAGATGTTGCGGCAGCTCCCGACGAGACATTCCCGATGGAGTTTATGAAGACGGGCATGCAGAACGTATACAACGTAGCGATAGAAAGAATTTTGGCGGTAAAGGCAGATGGCAGATATTAAGGTAGGCTTCATCGGCTTAGGCGTCATGGGCGCTCCGATGTGCAACAATATAATAAAAAACGGCTACGAGGTATTCGCGTACGACAATAACGGGGAGGCGAGAGAGAACGCAAAAGCTCTCGGTGCGACCGTACTTTCGTCGGCGGCGGACGTAGCAAAGAGTGCTGACGTAACAATTTTGATGCTCCCGAACGGCGATATAGTAAAAAGCGTCGTTACGGAGATAAAGAGCGAGCTGACGAACAACAAAACGCTCGTTGATATGAGTACGATAAATCTCTCGTCGATAAAAGACGATGTAGAGGAGCTTAAAAGCTTGGGCGTAAGCGTTCTCGATGCCCCGGTAGTAAAGAGCAAGGCGGCGGCGATCTCGGGCGATCTTGGAATACTCGTCGGCGGCGAGAAAGAGGATTACGAAAGGCTTTTGCCGCTATTCAAGACGATGGGCAAGAACGTCATATATATGGGCAAGAACGGTAGCGGCTACGTTGCCAAGGTCTGCCACAATATGCTCGTTGGAGAAATATCCGTCGCAGTGTCTGAAACACTCACCCTTGCCAAAAAACAGGGCTTAGACGTAGAGGACTTCGTAACGGCTGTGTCGTACGGCGGCGGCCAGAACTTTTATATGGACGGCAAGGCAAAGCCGATAGTAAACGAGGATTTCACCTGCAACTTTGCGTTAGGTTACGAATATAAGGACTTAAACTTGGCAAAGGAGCTTGAAAAAGATTCGGGACTTAACTTAACTGGCTTTCAGAACGCTCTCGAAAAATACCGTGAGGGCGTAGAGGCAGGATATTCCAAGGACGATTTTTGCAAGATAATCAAGACGATAAAATAACGCATTCGGAGGGAAAAGCGATATGGAAGTAAAGAAAAGACACGACTTTTACTTCGGCTTAGCTCGAATAGTATTGCGCTTGCCGTTCAGAATAATATACGGCTATTCCGCAAAACGCTATAAGCTCAGAAAGGACAAGAGTTATCTCATACTTTCAAACCATACGGCTCAAGCAGACGCCGTAATGCTGTCGCTTTCTTTCAACCGTGCGATATATTTCATCGCTCAGGACGGACTTTTGAAGCAAAAATACGGCAAGCTTCTCTATCATATGTTCGCCCCGATAGCAAAGCCGAAAGGACAAGCCGAGGCGTTCTCGATAAGGGAATCGGTCTCTGTCGTCAAGCAAGGCGGAGTCGTCGGCTTGTACGCAAGCGGCAACTGCACGTTCAACGGCGTTGAGAGCGAGATAGATAGGTCGATAGTGAAGTTCGTAAGGCTATTAAGGTCTGACCTGATACTATATAACAACGACGGAATGTTCGGAATTGCGCCGAGATTTTCGGCAAAACGCAGAAGAGGCAGATCTTACGGCTACGTCGTAAAGGAGATACCCTTTGAAGAGGTCAAAGCGATGTCCGACGACGAGCTTTACAAGGTGATATGCGATAATTTATATGTCGATGCGACAAAGCAAAGAGGCAACAGGCTTTATAAGTCCAAGCACTCTGCCGAGTACCTTGAAAGAGCGTACTACGTATGTCCGACTTGCCACGAGCTTTGCACCATTTCGTCGAGCGGACAGTACGTAACCTGCTCGCACTGCGGCTACACGGCAAAATACGGCGAGGATCTTCACCTTCACACCGAAAAGGGCGAGGGCTTTTCTACCTTAAAAGAGTGGGACGACTTCCAAAAGGAGTTTATTGCAAGCTATACGCCAAAGGCAAACGAGCCCATTTTCACCGACACGATAAGAACTGTCGAGTGGCACGAGGGAGAGGGTGTCGATAACGTAACGAGAACGGATTTTGACGGCGGCAGGATAACCCTTTATCCCGATAGGTTCACCGTCGAAAAGGACGGCAGGGTAAAGGTATTCGAGCTTGACAAGCTGAAATTCTCCTTCCAGGGCAGATGGAATCTTCTCACCTACTACGAGGGCAAGCAGTACTATATCTACGGCGTAACCCCCTTCAATGGCGTCAAATACGTCGAGATGCTCAAACGGCTAAAAGCCCTAAACAGTTGACAATATAAAAAATATAGCATAAAATAAGCATTGGCATCATCCGATGCTTGTTTTTTTGAAACGACTTGAAATTATTTTTGCGGCAAATAGGCTTAAAGGCAGATTTGTCGTTTTATAAGTTAAAAAGCCGTTTTTCTCTTAAATTTGGTAAAAAATTTTTTAATATAGGTGTTACTATGGAAAAAGGTATCAAAAGGTTTATAGGCTCCAAACGCTTTTACAAGGTAGCGTTTGCCGTCATCGTGCCGATAGTCTTCCAGCAGCTATTCGTATCTATTGCGGGATATATCGACAGCTTGATGATAAATTCATTCTCCGCCGCAAGTTATAGCGGCGTATCTGCGGCGAACAAATTGATGTTCGTCTTCACGTTCGTATTCATCGGCTTGGGTGCGGCGGCAGGAATATTCATTTCGCAGTTTTACGGCGCAGGCAACAAGGAAAAAATGGTTGCGTCGTTCAACCTTTCCTGGATAATAGCGGCGATCTTCGGCGTAATATCGTCCGTTTTGATCCACTTCTTCGGCAACGCCGTCGTAGATATGTATATTCAGGGCGAGGCGGCGAGAGAGTACGGATACAGGTATCTTGAGGTCATGAAATACGGCATGGTCATAGTGGCAGTCAATATGTCCATTTCGTCGTCGTTCAGGTCTGCAAAGGAGACCGTACTTCCGATGATACTCGGAATACTCGAGATAGTGATAAACGTCTGCTTCAACTACATTCTCATTTTCGGACATTGCGGCTTTGAGGCGATGGACGCAAGAGGTGCGGCGATAGCGACGGTAATTTCAAGAACGGTAAGCTTGATAATCTTCATTTTCGTAGCGCAGTTCTGGAAAAAGTCCCCCTTCAAGGGCTTTATGAAGTTCCCCAAGATAGGCAAGAACTTGCTCACGTCTTTCATAAAGCGTGGTACGCCGCTCGTATTCAACGAGCTTTTGTGGGCGATAGGCAACGTTATGTTCGCAATGTTCTACGCATACAAGAACGACCTTTGGTATAACGCATACGCATACGCTCAGAACGTATCCGATCTTTTCTTCATCTTCTTCTCGGGACTTGGCAACGGCACGGCGGTAATGGTCGGCTCTGCACTCGGCGCAGGAGATTTCAAGAGGGCGAGAAAGGACGCCGACAGGCTCAAAGGCTTGGCGATAATGATGGGCGTAACGATGGGCGTTTTGATGGCGCTTCTTGCACCTTTAGCGATGAAGATGTTCGATCCCGACCCCGCAACGGAAGAAATATCGGTTGCAGTTCTCAGGATAACGGCGATATTCGTAACGCTTTACTCATATAACTCGACGTGCTTCTTCATTTTGCGCGCAGGCGGCGACAGCATAAGGGCGTTCACTCTCGACCAAGGTCCGACGTACTTAGTCAGCCTTCCGATAACGATAGTTCTCGGTGTCAATGCGGCGGCTTGGGGCTTAACGCTTCCTCTTCTTTATGCAGTCTCCCATATTTCCGATATAGTCAAATTCTTTATGTCCAACGCCTTCGTAAAAGCCGAGCATTGGGTAGTCAACCTTGCCGAAAAGGCGGACGACAGCGTAATAGCGGAAGTAGGGGAATAAGGGTAAAATACGCTTTATTTCAAGCGTTAATTTCAGATAGGAGTAAAGGATAAAACAATGCAAGAAAACTATTGGAAAAGGCTATGGACGCTCATAGCGACGTTTTTCAAGATAGGTATACTCACCTTTGGCGGCGGCTACGTCATGCTTGCGATAATAAGGGATGAGTTCGTGGAAAAACGCAACTGGCTTTCGGACGACGAGCTGTTGCAGGTATATGCAATAGCGGAATCCACCCCGGGACCCGTTGCAATAAACGCCGCTACCTATATAGGAAACAAGGCGTGCGGCACGCTCGGAGCGATATTGGCGACGGTCTTTGAGGTAATGCCTGCCTTTTTGATAACGTTCGTCATAGCAACGTATCTTAACCATGTTATGGAATACCCGATAGTGCAGAACGCATTCAAGGGCATTAAAGCAGGCGTTGCGATACTCATTTTGTACGCAGGCGTAGATATGTTCCGCAAAATGGAAAAATCTGCGTTCAATCTGACCGTTGCGATAATTTCTTTCGTCGCAATGGCTCTTATAGACATTTTCGCAATAGATTTCTCGTCCATCTGGATAATACTTTTCTTCGGCGTTCTTTCCCTTGCGATATTCTCTATAAGAGCACACAAAGAAAAAAAGAGCGGAATAAAGAGCGATAATACGGAAGAAAAGGAGGATAGAGAATAATGAACATCTACCTTCAACTTTTCTGGGTATTTTTGAAAATAGGCACCTTTGCGTTCGGCGGCGGCTACGGTATGATCCCCGTCATGAAGCAAGAGGTGGTAAACCAAGGCTGGCTCACGGAAGACGCCTTCCTTGACATAGTCGGACTTTCCGAGTCTACCCCCGGACCTATCGCCGTAAATATGGCGACCTACGTCGGAACAAGCTTGGCAGGCTTCTGGGGCGGAATGATAGCGACGATCGGTGCGATACTTCCTGCATTCTTAATAATCTATTTCATCGCAAAGATAATGCAGAAGTTTGCCGAGAACAAGTATATATCGTCCTTTTTGGCAGGCGTAAAGCCCGTAGTAGTGGGTTTCATCGTCGCAGTCGGTATCACGATGATACTCAAAAATCTCAAAGTAATCTCGGGCGGCACGTTCACGATCCCCGACTTTGACGCAAGAGCGCTTATTATCTCTTTGATAGTAGCGGCAATCGCAGTGATCCCCAAGGAGTTTTTCAAAAAGAAAGTCCCGACCGCACTGACGATAGTCATCTCCGCAGCCCTCGGTATAATTATCTACGCCATTTGAGCTTCGACACAATTCGATAATCTTCGACAAATAACGACAAAGTAAAAAGACCTGAGAAAACAACTTGGGTCTTTGATTTTACTCGAAAGCAAACCAACCGCACGCCAAAATTCCCCTTGCCTTAATAAACACCAACCACTTATATGTATTTTGCTTAGAGTGATTTTACCGACAACACTATGCTAGCAAAGCCGAAATCAGCAAAATCGCTGCATTTTAACTTACTGATACACAAGTAAAAAGACCTGAGAAAAGCTCTCAGGTCTTTAATTTTGCTCAAAAAAGGAGAGAAAAGTGTAAGTCTTTTCGGAGCAAAACTGTTAGCGTCAAAAGCGGAATTTTATCAAACCGCAGCTTCGAGATAAGCATAGCACAAAAACACAAATTAATATTGCAGATTTGTACGAATTATTGCACATTCTTTCAATTATTTGCCCAATTCTACTACATATTTGATCTCTCGATCCACAAAATATGCCAAGATCCCTCAAATAATATAGAAACTATCACAAAGTTACCATCTTGTTCTACAATAAACTATTGCTAAACAATCCACTCAGCTTTACTATCTCAAAAACCCCTGACAATTTACCCAAACTTCGCTAATAACACATAACATTGTTTTCACGATAAACCCTGTCTAAATAAACTTGACC
>CAYOSU010000022.1:0-16395 GCA_964406735.1 uncultured Clostridia bacterium
AAAAAAAGGCAGAGGGTTGCCTTTTTGTCGTTTTATTATTTGTATTTTTATTGTTTTGGGTATTTGCGGTAGATTTAGGCGTTATCTTGCGTCTATCTCCTGAAGGGTGAAGCCTACGAGGTCGCAGGACGTCAGGTAGTAATCTACGCCGCCTTTTTGGAGTTTTTTTATCGCAAGGGAGTCCGAGCCGTGAAGGTGGCCGTATACGACGGTCTTTATTCCGTGGCGTTCAAAGTTATCGGTGAAGTTGGTGTTTTCTCGCTTTACGTTGAACGGCGGATAGTGCATCATCGCAACTACCTTATCCCCCTCTCGTTTGAGCTTATCGGCAGCATTCAACGAAAGCTCCAGTCTCTCGCTCTCACGAAGGTATATCTTCTCGTCGTCCTTTGAAAAATCCGAGGCGTTAGGCGTCGTCCAGCCCCGTGAGCCGCATACCACCAAGTCCCCTATCCTCAATGCGTCGTTCTGGACGAGCAATATATCGTCGGGCATAAAATCACGTGCCTTGCCTATTCCCTGCCACCAATAGTCGTGGTTGCCTTTTATCAGCACCTTTTTCCCCGGGAGCGCATGCAAAAATGCGACGTCCTCGTCGACGTCTTCCATTCGCATTGCCCAGCTCAAGTCTCCTGCCAAAAGCACGACGTCCTCGTCCGTTACCTTTTTGAGCCAGTCCTCTTTTATCTTTTCGAGGTAATTATCCCATATCTTGCCAAAGACGTTCATGGGCTTGTCTGATCTCCCGGGCATATGTAGGTCTGATATAGCAAAAATCTTCATATTAATTCTCCGCTTGTTATTATGCAGTATTTTTCTTGAAAAAGCAAGGAAAAGCGTTGAAAAGGCGGAAATTTGCCGCTATTTCATATAATTTTACGGGAGTTTTTAGCACAACGCTATCACCATATCTTTTTCATCTACATATATTGGAAATAGGCAAACGGTTATTCTTAAATAACGAAAAGGAGGTGATGAGATGTCTTTTTCTAACTGCGGCGGAGACTTTTTGACTCCCGGGCGCATTAACGGAAACCCATTACATAACCTTTGCGAAAGGGCGTGTATCGAAGCCAAAAAGGTGTTCGACGGATGTATGATGCAACGCTCTATCGAAGGGGTCGTGCTGGCACTTTCTGACTTTACGCCGACAAGCCCTACGCTGCCGCTTAACTTCGTTTCTGCGGCGAATGCTTCCGCTAAGCCCGAAATAACGGCGTTTGACGTTACCGCTCTTCCCGACAGGAACGGGCTTTCGAGAGTAAAGGCGACGGTATCTATACCGATGACGGTAAATTATACCGACGCAAGCGGCGTACAGGGCGTTGCAAAGTCGAGCTTTGTCATCGATCAGGACATCGTGCTGTTCGTGCCGACTAACTCTATTATGCCGTACACACTCGAAGCCGTCTGCGGCGTCGTCTGTACAAGGGGTAGCTACGTTGCGGAGAATACTTTCTCCGTTACGGCGTGCGTTACGCTTATTCTCAAAGTGGTTATGGATGTTGAGCTGATGATTCCGACTTACGGCTATTGCCAGCTGCCGCCCTGCCAGCCTTTTAACGAGGAGGTCTGTTCGGGCTTCTTTGAAACGCCACTTTACCCAAGATAAATTTGTGATAAGAAAAGACCCGAACGTTTCGGGTCTTTTTTATGTTGTTAAGTTGAATCACTAGACTTTTTTATGATCTACCAATACTTTTTTGCGATCTGCTCGAACGGATCGTTTTGTTGTTGCCGTTTTCGCTATTTTTTTACTGCTTTTCAGCAGAAGGCGGAGTAGATCGACTGAATGGACTTTTCGTAGTCGGATTCTTCGACGCCTATTATTATATTCATCTCTGAAGAGCCCTGGTCTATCATGACGACATTGACACCATTTTCGCCCAATGCGGAGAACAGCTTACCCGAAAGACCGATATAATTTTTCATTCCGAAGCCTACCGTTGCGATAAGCGCAATATCGTCGTGGACGGCTATTCTATCGGGTTCAACGGCTTCCCTTATTCTCGTGATTATTTTTTCCTTTAAGCCTGCCGATATATCCTTGGTGTCGATGACTATCGAGATGGTATCGATACCCGTCGGCATATGCTCTAAGGATACGCCGTATCTTTCAAGGACGGTCAATATCTTTCTCGCAAAGCCTATCTCGGAGTTCATCATCGCTTTTTCGACGGTGATTACCGTGAAGCCCTTTTTGCCAGCTATTCCCGTTATCGTCCTGCCGTTGCCCTCGTAGTTTTCGTCAGGCACTATCATCGTGCCGCTATTTGAGGGTTCAAACGTATTCCTTATATTGATTGGTATTCCCGACTGTTTGACGGGGAATATCGACTCGGAGTGAAGCACGTTTGCGCCCATATATGAAAGCTCACGAAGCTCATGGTAGCAAAGGGTCTCCATCTGCGACGCATCCTTGACTATTCTCGGGTCTGCCGTCCTGAATCCGTTGACGTCAGTCCAGTTCTCGTACACGGTCGCATTGACGGCTCTTGCAACGAGCGCTCCCGTTATATCCGATCCGCCCCTTGAGAATGTCTTTACGTCGTCGCCAGGGACTGCTCCGTAAAAGCCCGGTATTACCGCCGAGCCTAATTTCTCCAGCTTTTTGGACATCAGGTCGTTGGTGTACTCGCCGTCAAGTCTTCCGTTTGCGTCGAATTCTACCACCTCTGCGGCGTCCACAAAGGGCATTCCGAGCACTTCGCTTATCATGACAGCGGACATATACTCGCCGCGGCTTGCGGCAAAATCGTCCGTTTTTATCTCGTCGATCTCCCTCATCGTCCTTTCAAGGAGTCCCTTTATATCCGTTTTGAGACCTAAATTTATCGCTATTTCGGTGTATCTTTCGGCAATTACAGAAAACAGCTTCTCGCACGTTCCCTCGCTCCTTGCAAGCTTTGCGCACTCGTAAAGCATATCGGTTATCTTGACGTCCCCCTTGAATCTCTTGCCGGGGGCTGATACTACGACGAAGCGTCTTTCGGGATCGCTCTTTATTATCTCACGCACCTTAGCTATATTGGTAGCCGACGCAACGCTAGTGCCGCCGAATTTACATACCTTTATTCCCATATTTCTCTTTCCTTTTTATATTATTCTTCTCGCTTCGAGATAAAATCTCTTGTCGTCAGCCTCGCCCATCGAAAACGTCTTTCTCGGTAACGCACCGAAGCGTTCTACCGCCTCGAATAGCTCGTCTTTTTTGAGCGTCGGCATCATTATCCCGACGTTGTCCTCTTTATTGGACAGCTCCTCTAAAACCTCGTCGCCGTGAATGTAATCCACCTCGCAATTTTCGGCTTTCACAAAGTCATCTATTATCTGCTGCACTATTTTATAGCACTCGACGGTGTTTTCGGGGCAATTGAGCGTTATCTCTTTTCCGTCGCACAGAATTTTCAGCGTGCCGTTTCCCGAAAGACCGTCTTCAAGTCTTTGTATAATCTTATGCGAGCCGCCCCCTAAAAGCAACCGATGAATGGGTTTGAAGTTTATCGCATCGGAGTAGACGTTGACTATCTCGACGAGCGCATATCTTGACGGATCGTCCGGTATTCCCTTTTTCTTGTTATTTTCCCACACTGTCTTTGCCGCCGCAAGCGAGTGGTTGCCGTCGCCGACTGCAAGGAGCATATCGGACGAGCGGATAGCTTCTATCATCTCGTTGACTTGGAAGCTTGCGGGGATGAAATAGCCCTCTATTTTGCCGCCGCCCATGTTAAGTTCGAAGTCGTACAGCTTTTTGAAGATATCCCTGTTCTCGTCGAGCTTTTCTATGATGCGCTTTTTCTTATCGGACAAAAGGAGCATGACGTGCGGAAGCTCTAATACAGCGTTTTTGCGGATATTTACCCTCGTAGGTATTCTCTCCAAGACCGTCTCTTCGGTAGCACGTATAAGGCTGTTTTCGCCCTTGACAAAGGAATAGTCCTCTAAGTCGACAGTAGCAACTATTCCGACTCTCCTATCGCCCGAAGCCGTCGTTCTGACGGTAAGGATATAGCCGAAATACGGTATTAAGATGTTGTCCTCCAAGTACTTTTTCATCGTAGAATTGATGCTTTCTATGCGTTTTTCGTCGTCCCGACCTAAAAATATCTCGGGGAAGACTACTCTATACGCACTCGGAGCATCGCCGACTAATTTTTCGAGCGTTTCAAAGTACTCGGGTTCTTTGGTATGCTGGTCGCATGCAATGCACGACCATTTAGTTAAATCAATGCCTTCGGGTATCAATATTTCCGAAGGCATGCACGTCGTAAATTCTTCCATAGGCTTTTTTATAACGTTATTGCAACGTAAGTGAGTATTGCTGAAAGTATAGCAAGAAGCAGGACTTCCCAATTATTCTTGATGGCTTTGATAAACTTTTTCATAAATTCAAGCTCCTTATACCGTATATCTCTTCAAGCGCCTGCGTCATCATTTCTGCCGACGCATATCTTCTCATTACGCCTCGACGAACGAGTGATATAACGCCCGTTTCCTCGGAAACTATTATCGAGAGTACGTCGGTCATCTCCGTTATACCGATTCCCGCTCTATGCCTCGTGCCGAGGTCTTTCGGAACGGAAGCATCCTGCGTCAAGGGAAGAACGCATCCTGCCGCTACTATCTTATTTCCCGAAACGAGCATCGCTCCGTCATGAAGCGGCGTATTGGGTGTGAATACGTTTTCTATTATCTCCGTCGAGATGTCGCTGTTGAGAAGCGTTCCCGTATCGGCTATCTGCTGAGGGATCTGGGAGGGCATTACTACTATGAGTGCGCCTACGTTCCTCTTACTCATGCTCTGGCACGCCTTGATTATTACGCCGATACACTCGCGTATCTCCTCTTCGGAGCCAGAAAACGTCGTTACGGGGGACTCTCCGAGCTGTGCCTTTGCAGACTTTTTCCATATCTCACGGCGTATCTCCGTTCTGAAAAGAACGAAGCACATCACGGGATATAGCGCTAACATCGCTTTGGTGATATGAGAGGTTGCAGGAAGTCCCAAAACGCTTGCAATAAGCGCAACGAGCAAGAACGCTACGGTCAAGACCATATAGTACCTGCTGTTATACTTTTTCGCTATAATGAAAACGTATGCGTAAAACACGGCGAGGACTATTATATCTATCACCGAAAAGACGTTGAACGCACCTATTAAATTGGAAAATCTTTCTGCTAAATTCATATCTAAACCCTTATAAAGCCTGTTGCTTTACTTTATTTTAATACAAAAGCTCCAAATCTCAAAGCAATTTGCATAATTTTTATTGACTTTTATTCAAAAACGTCGCCGTCGTCACTCTCCTCGAAGGTGTCTATCACGTCGATAGGCTCGTTTTTTCGCTCGTTTATTATTATTCTTATCGTCGGGAGCTTGCCCCAGTCCTTTCTGGCGATGAGATATACCGCTACTATGAACGCAACGAATACTATTATTGCAACGACAAAGAAAAACCACGTTTCGTATATGAAGCCGACAGTCGTCGGGTTGGCCTTGGAATACTCCGCCTTTTCGACAAAATCAGAGCGTTTCAAAGTCGTCATCACAACGCTCGTTACAAGCTCGAAGCGGTCTTTTACGAACTCTTCGCCGTAGATATCGAGAACGGACTCTACCGTGTCGTATTCGGTGTGCATTATGTCCGTCTTGCCGTCGGACTCCTGACCGTTGATATTTTCCTTGGACGAGAGGTTATAGCCGAAGAAGAACGTGCACGGTATGCCCTTTGCCATGAATACGGCGTTATCCGACTGTATTCCTACGTGGACGAAGGGCTTTTCGTCGATCACTCTGAAATAGCCGTTTGACATCTTATCCCACGGCATTTCGGTGAGCGTGCCGTCTAACTTATTTGCACTCTCTATAAACATCTCCTCGTGCGTTCTTTTTATCTCGTCAGTGAAAATATATAGGTTATCGCCGCAGGATACGGAGTCGAGATTTATCATCATGAGAGTATTCTCTATCTCGTCTTCCGTCATATTGGAAACGTACGCCGAGCTTCCCAGCATGCCTGCCTCCTCCATTCCGAAGAAGACTATTTCGACGTTGTAGGGAATATCTTCCCTTGCTATCGCATACGCAAGTGCAAGCGTTGCCGCAACGCCGCTTCCGTTATCGTACGCACCCTTTGAAAGGCTGTTTGAAAGTCCGTAGGCGTTGTCGTAATGAGCACCTATTATTACAGTCTTTTGGCTTCCGTTTGTAGCCTTTTTGACGCCTACGACGTTCTGAGAGTAGCTCAAATATCCGCCGTCAACGCTATCCTCAGTATATACCGAAAAGCCTTGCAGGTACTTGCCGTTTTTGCTATCATATCCCAAGCTCTGCAACGTTTCCGCCAAATACTCTGCCGCCGCCTTTTCTCCCTCGGTCGCACAAGTCCTGTCGGGGAAGCGTTCCTCGAAATCCTGCCAGATCCCGAAGATATAGTTTGAGTCGAATATATACGAGCCGTCGTCCGAAACAGTATAAGGCTCCGTCCTCGTTGCTATCAAAAGTTCGTCGTTTGCGTACGCCGTCGTCGGCGTTACCGCAACGGAGATTACTATAAGGAGGGACAATATCAAAGCTAATTTCTTCTTCATGCGCTTTCCTCCTTACACCAAAAGGGTTATATACGTTATCAGGTTGAAGATAACGAACGGTACCGCAAAGGAGACGAGAACTCTGCCGCCGTAGCCGTCTTTTATATAGTTCTTCTTCATGAAAAAGTAGAACGGGAATATTACCGCCATGGTCGCAAGCATCTCAAACATATTTAAGCCAAATACTATGAAATAGCCGTCTTCCGTCAGGCACAGCAGGCAAAGTAGCCCAACCAATATATTTCTTACTAACAGGAACGGGCGGAAGTTCGTCTTGAACTCTTTGAGCGAAAAGGGCATAAAGCCTCTCATATAGCGGTAAGCAAAGAAGTAATAGAGCTTCATCATTACTTCCGCTACAAGAAGGGACATCAAGCCGCTCGTTATAAGCGTCATTATATAGCCCGACATTCCCGTCGGGACGGAGAAGGTGTAGCCAAACTCCATTGCCATATATTCCGTTAATTCTAACTGCCCTCTCGAGGAGTACCAGGACAGGGCGAAAAAGGACAAAACGTACGCCACCGTCAAAAGCGGAGAGCTTTTTGCGGTGAAGGGCGTTTTTACTTCGTTTGTTTTTCTCGTTGGCATCTGCATACAAGTGTTTCCTTAAATATCGGCTAAGTGGAGAACGCAGGAGTCTATCGCTCCGTCGTCCCTCATCTCGCCGCTTTTTATCTTTATATCTACTGCGGACAGGTATTCCATCGCTTCTTTTAGCTTCTTTATCGGGTACTTTTTGCCCGTTTCACGGGCTTTCTTTATCGCATAAGGCTTGACTTTGAAAAGCGTGGTAAGCTCGTCGTCGGTCGTATTCGACACGCACACATAGAACATCCTGCGGTAGTTATTATACAGCATGCTCGCAAAAGTCGTGCCGCTTATCTTTTGAGACTTTATCTTCTCTACGAGTGAAAAGGTCTTTTTGACGTCTTTATTTACTATCGCATTGATAAGGTCGAAGACCTGCGCTTCCGCCTCGTCCGCAACCATATCGTCTACGTCCTTTTGCGTTATCTCCCCGCTCTCCTTTCTTGCGCAAAGTATGTCTACGCCGTTTTTGACGCTGTACATATCAAGGTTACAGCGATTGGCAATGACTGTTGCTAGGCTCTCCGTTATCGTGATCCCTTGTCTTTTCATCGAAAGCACTATCCAGCGAACGACGTTTTGCATACTCTCTTTACCGCAATCGACGGACTCGAAGCCATCTATCTCCGTTACGCCGCTTTTTATACATACGACGGCTACCGTCTGCGGATTTGGAGAGGCTGCGTATTTTTTTAGCGTGGAGATCATCTTTGAAAGCGTCTTATCCTGCGGCTTGACTTTCTGCTTATCCTGCGGTTTATCCTGATTTTTGTCTTGATTTTTTTCTTTCGTTTCCGACATCTCTATCGACAAAACGGAAACACGCTTGTCGGACAAGAACGGGAAAGTGTTGAGCGACTGCATAAAATCGCCGAAGCGTTCGTCCGAAAACTTTTCAAGATTCATATCCTCGTTTGTAATTCCCGACGACGATATTATCTTTTTTAACGCCGCATCGACGAAATATATATCCTCGCCGTGCAATAACACGCAGCAAGGCAGGCTGTCAGCACCTATTTTTTTGATAAATTCCGCACTTTTCATGAAAACAGTATATCATTTTTTGTCGCCGCTTGCAATAAATTTTTACGCTACACGAGTAAAAATCACAGCTTTTACATAATCGTTTTGCTTTACAGCAGAATTGACGCAAAAAGCAGTAACGAAAGCACGCCCGCAACTATCGCCTTTTGCCCCTTTTTCAGGAAGCAATACTCTGATATTACCAATATTATCGCATAGTATACCACTATCTCGAAAACGGTGGCTTTGTAGTATAAAATTACGCCGAGACGGTAAAAAAGCTCGCAAACGCTCTTTACAAAGCTCATCAGAAGGTCTGAAATGCCCAAAAGGTTTAGCTTTAATACATAACCTATCGGCAATAATAAAAAGGTGAGCGGATAAATTACGCCCACTGTCGGTACTACTATTATATTTACTATCGGCGCAACGAGCGATATATGCCCGAAATAGTGGGAAATGAGCGGCAATGAGCCTATGCTCGCAGTTGCCGAGGAGTTTGCGTTTGAAAGAATGGCGTTGAAGCTCTCTTTTTTGAGTACGTCCTTGAAAAAGTTAGCAAGGAGCATAAGCGTTATCACTACGCCGAACGACATCAGGCAGCCTGCGGAATACACCGAAAATGGCGATATCGCAAGGACGACTATGCCTGCCATCGCTATCGTGTTCGGGCGGTCGCTCGGGAGAAAAAAGCTCGTCGCAAGGCTTGTTACCGTGAACATCGTCGCCGCACGAAGCGAGGACGGAGAGTTGCCGCAGATATACGCGTAAGCAAAGAGCGCAACGGGGATAAATATCGCACGGAGCACTCTGTTGCCGCCCTTGAATATCCTATCGATGAGAGAATACAAAAGACCGACGTGAAGTCCTGACACAGCGAAAATGTGCGCTACGCCCGACGAGCGCATCGTTTCAAGCGTTTCACTCGATATATAGGACGTATCGCCGAACATCATTCCGTAGCAAAGCGCCGCACTTTCGTACGACATATTGGAAAAAAGCTCCCGACGGTACAGTATGCGTACTTTTTCGTCAAAGGTTGGCGAAAAGGCGTAGGTCTTTTCTATCGCAACGTCTTTTATCGAATACTTTGCCGAAAACTGCAACAGCTTCGACGAGACGCTGTAATCGTTGAAGATACTGCGGCGAGTTGCCGTGCCGCTGAAATATATATCGCTGCCGACCGTGCAGTCGTACGACGTCGTGAGTACGGCGTTGCCGATATATTCGTCGTTAAAAAAGACGTCCTTGCAGTATACGTAGCCGTCGTTTTCTACGAACGCTACGTGCCCTCTGAATAAGCCGATAAGCTCGTATTCGCCGCTTTCATATATCATCATCTGAGCGTACGCCGAGAGAAATCCGAACGCAAAAAAGCCTGCGCACCACAGTAGATAAAAGGTGCGTTCCTTATTCTTGCCGTGGTCGAAAAGAGCGGCAAGCAAAAGAGTGGCTACTACGCCAAGCGACAGTGCGTATAGGTCGTTTTTCATCGCTACGATGCCGAGTATCTGTGCTATCAAACCGACGACGAGAGGTCTTACGTTGAAAACGTCCTTTATCGAAAACCGCTTTTTCATCTCTCCCATCGCTCTTCCCTTTCGTGTAACTTAGTTCTTGATGATAGTGTAGCTTATACGCCGCAGTATGTCAATAGGGCGGACGTTTTTTCTGCGCATTCAGGGAAAAGATGGCTATTCTTCGGCGCAAAAGCGGTATTTGCCCGACGGTTTTTGCGGGAATATACGCTAAACGTCGGCATTTGCGAAAATTTCGAAAAATTTTATTTTCTTCACCAAAAACAAGCGAAAATTTGTTGACATCTTTTTGCTTATGTGCTAATATTTATAAGCGTTGGACGCAAGCACATTGAATTAGAAATCATTTCGCGGGTGTAGTTCAATGGTAGAACATCAGCCTTCCAAGCTGATTGCGTGGGTCCGATTCCCATCACCCGCTCCATTTGCTTTGTGTGCCTGTAGCTCAGCAGGATAGAGCAACAGCCTTCTAAGCTGTGGGTCGGGGGTTCGACTCCCTTCAGGCACGCCATTTGTGGTGAGATTAGCGCAGTTGGTAGAGCGTCAGATTGTGGCTCTGAAGGTCAAGGGTTCGACTCCCTTATCTCACCCCAATAAAGTGCTTTATAGCATTGGGGTATCGCCAAGCGGTAAGGCACGGGATTTTGATTCCCGCATTCGTAGGTTCAAATCCTGCTACCCCAGCCACTTGGTCCATTAGCTCAGTTGGTAGAGCACATGACTTTTAATCATGTTGTCCCGAGTTCGATTCTCGGATGGATCACCAATAATATGCACCTTTAGCTCAGTTGGTAGAGCAACTGACTCTTAATCAGTGGGTCTAGGGTTCGAGTCCCTAAAGGTGCACCAACAAAAGTCGCTTTGATAAAAAGCGACTTTTTTATTTTGTTAAAATAGGTGGTCTCCTCTATGCTTTGTGGTGAGTGGATATTTTATTTAACTCGGCGACAGCAAGCCACCGCACTACGGGTTGTGGGGAGCGTTCTGAGATGCGGAAAGCAGGGTTTATTAGTCCTCTACCTTTGTTTTTGGTAACGCTGCCAGAGATTCCGCTGCGGCGTTGCCTTGCGCTTTTGCGTTTTTAACGCAAAAGTTCGACTGTGCTCAAAATGACGTCGGGCAGCGTGCGAAGAGGTGGTTTCTATCAAAGTTTGAGAGAATAATAATTATAATTAAAAGTAGCCGTAGTCAAGCGGTAAAGCGGAGTTTGAGTGGGTGAAATTACGATAGTTGGCGATCCTACCGATTCGGCATTTTTACGCCGAATCACCCCTCCCAAAGGAAGCTTTAGTAAGGATTTTGTTGCTATTAGAATTTTAGGATTATGAGGTTTTGGATTCTATCATTAGTTTGAGTGCGTAGTTACGGTGGTTGACAATCCCTCAGTCTGCTCCGCAGACAACTCCCTTTACACAAAGGAGCCGATTGTAAGGTTTGCTCGTTATTAGATTGGCACTACACGAGATAAGTAGCAATGCCCGAGATTACGTTTGCGAAGAGGCTTTCTCGTTAATTGAGATTTTTATTGCAAAATTATGATGGGTGTGGTATTATATGAGGGTAATGCGTATATTATTATTGCGTTTGGCGGTCGCTTTGTTCCCTTATTCACGAGCATTTTGCTATTGCGGCGTGATAAGTGCGTTAGTTGCGATTTTTATGTACCTATAGCCCAGTTGGATAGAGCGTGAGACTCCGACTCTCAAGGTCAGCGGTTCGAATCCGCTTAGGTACACCAAAAGCTCCGAGTTTTCGGAGCTTTTTTTTCGTATTTTTAGGGTGTATATTTTTATAAAGGGGTTTTAAGGGTTTCACAAGCATAAAGGGAAATGCTGTGCGAGAACAAAAAAAGACTCTCCGACGGGCGTTAGCCCGCTGCTCGGCTACCCCAATGAAGGGACGCACCAAGAAAGCGAAGAGTCTAATACTAATTATCCATAAAATCAGGCGGATGTCAAGGAAAAAAAATTGCGAAGATGAAAAGTGTTGAGATATTACAAAATGCTTTCGGGGTAATGCAAGCGAAAAACATTAAGATGTTGATGTGCGAGAATAAAAAAGGGCGAGAACGTCCTTTTTTCTTTACCTGACGACAAGAAAGTCTACACCAAAGCGGCGGCAAGGCGGTATAAAAAAAAGAAGATACTCGACAGGTATTCGTACGAAAAGACGGGCGACGAAAGAACGAAAAATTACACCGACGAGATGAGACAAGAGGAAGTCGGTGCAAGGTATATGGAGCAGCTTATCAACAACCCGAAAGCGTTTATCAAGGAAATGCAGGGTAAGAGCGGCGTAATTGACGATTTGACGGCGTTTTTCAAGGGCTATAACAAATACTCGAAGAACCTGCCGAAGTCGGAGAAAAAGGCAATTAACAAGGTCTACAACGAGTTCCTTGACGCAATGAAAGAGACCGCTACGGAGAAAGAGGGAGTGGAGAATTACTCGTTTGGTCGAGGCAGAGGCTATCACGGATATTCAATGTCCAATAATGCCGTATCCGCATACGATGATGGAGAAATGCCGTTGAGCAAATGGACGAAAGCGGCGATACTTGAAAACGTTGCAGATATAGACGATACGAAGGTTGACCTTGTCAAGAAACTACCTCTTAGCGTATTAAAGGCAAAGTTGCTTAGACACTCTTCTTGGCATCATACGTCGAAGTATTATAACTCAACCGACTTCTATTCGATAAGAAACGACGTAGTCGAAGAACTCGACGAAAAGACGGTACAAGAGTGGCTTGCCAACAAAGATGAATATACTGCGAAAAAAGAAGCAACAGAGCCGACGATACGCAAAGGCAAGATACATTATCTCGAATGGGGCGGTACGAGAAAACACCCTAAAGCGACAGACGTTGTTCTCGATGATGTAAACATCGAAGAGCGAGGCTCGTTCTATATCATTACCGACGACCAAGGCAGAGAGATATTGCGAAAAAAAATAGGAAGCAACGGGACGTGGGTAAGCTACAAAGACGACCAAACGATGTATTCGCTCCCTGATACGGACTCTGAGGGACGCAAACTCACCGAAGCTCAAAGAGAGTTCTTTGCAGACAGCAAGGTTGTGGATGACAGAGGTGAATTGCAAGTTGTATATCACGGCACAATGTCTGGTGCTTTTACAGTATTTGACGCAAGTTATTCTAATGTTGAGTCGGATATGGGAGCTGGTTTCTATTTTAGCTCTACCTATGACGATGTTGCTCAAAACTACGAGAAAGGCGGACAAGATTTTGAAAACAAAATATCAAGACTTGCAGAGCGGATCGAGAGTGAAGAAGACGTTGATTATGAAGAGGCAAAAGAAATTGCAAGGAAGCGTTTAGAAAAGGGGTCGAACCTATTTGAAGTCTATTTGAATATCAAGAACCCTGCATACGTTGGCGGCGAGTACGATACCCCGACAACATTATTTGAGGACTTTTTCGATTATTCCGACATCAACGAAGAAGACTTTGATAGTGAGGACGACTATTGGGAAGCAAGAGCACAGTACGAAGACGAGGCGATTGATGAGTTTGCCTATAAAGTAAATAGTATATTAGACGCAGAAGGTATTGATAATTATGAAGACTATTTGATTGCGTTACAAGAAAACGGCGTGTTTGAAGGCGTTACGGTCAATCAGCTAAAGGACATAATCAATGAAAGCGTACTTGATGCTTCAGACCAAAAAGGTAACTATGCCTCTAACGAAGTGGCGAGAGCTATAATTGAGGCTTTGGGCTATGATGGAATAATAGATAACACTGTTGTTGATAAGTTCGGATATAATAGTGGTCGATATAGCTATATGGAAGGAATAGAAGATGATACAAGACACTATATTGCCTTCTATCCCGAACAAATTAAGCTTGTAGACAACGAAACCCCAACTGCAGATAAAGACATTCGCTTTTCACTGTCCGAAAAAGGTATTGACAAATACACGACTGCGCAATATAATAATTTTGGTTGGGTTCGAGCGAACGACGTGCTTACGGCAAGACAATGGCATGACTTTAATCATAAGTATAATGAAATAAAGTTCCAAAAGCACGGAGAAGTTCACAAGAGCTCAAGCGGCGAATACATTGTTGCTGTAAACGATATGATCGGCGACTCTTTCGGTGTTAATAATGTGTTGGTTTTTGTAAAAGGAAGCCCTGATAACCCGAAAGTAACGCAGGTTATAAAGATAAACAGCAATAATGAAACGGAATTAGATTCTATAAGGAGAGAGATATATGACTTTAAGGGAGTTCCTCGGTTTTATGTCGAAGACGGAATTATCGAGAGATACGAGGCAAATGCTTTTCCACAATGGGCAATGGACGGAAAAGTCAAGAGCTATAGTGGTCGAAATATTAAAGAATTGCAAAACGGAAGAGGATATGCTAAAGGCCCTGGACAAGAAACGGGAGACTTTATTGAAAGAGGAAGCGATAGCGGCACCGCTGTTCGAAATAATAACATAGAGAGTGGCGACACTCTTTTTTCTTTACCTGAAACAGACTACGAAAATGTTTTAGCTCACGTAGAGCGTTTTAAGAGCATAAAAGCTATAAACAAATACTTTGATAAGAAAATCGACGAACTCGACGAATACAAAAACGACTATGAAAAGTATATGAGCGAAGTCGAAAAAATCGCTGAAAAAGAAAAGGCGGTATAACAAAAGAAGACTCTCCGACGGGTTTTAACCCGCATCCAAGCTCGACCAAAGGGTCCCACTCGGTTAGCGAAGAGTCTTCTAAAGCTAATTATTCATAAAATTACGTAGATGTCAAGGAAAAAAATTGCGAAGATGAAAAGTGTTGAGATATTACAAAATGGCTTTCGGGGTAACGCAAGCGAAAAACATTAATAAAAGTGCTGTGTGGGAATAAAAAAGAGCTCCTCCACACTAACTGCAACTAAAATAGCGCAGCTATGGGCGGCATAAAATGCCGCAGTGGCGAGCCCTTTTATTAATATTATATACAAAATTCAGAAAATTTCACGGAAAAAAAGTTGCGAACTGCGATTTTGGGATAAAAAGAAACAGGCGTCGAACTTTTGTTCAACGTCTGTTCCTTTATGATAAGGGGAAAAATGATGAGCTATTTTAGGCAACCAAAGCCGAACTTCTTGCTCAACCTTGATTACACCGATATTATATAGCATAAAATCTTTTTTGTAAAGCGTTTAAGCACTTTTTTATGAAAAAATCAAGGTATTATATTGCTGTGTTTTGTGCAATATTTTACCGTTTTGTGTGATTTGGGATTATTTCTTTTTGAGTAAGTCTGTTAAGAAGTATTGGGGCAGGAAAGGCGCTATGACAACAAGACCTGCCGTTGAGCCGCCGTTCTGGATATACTTTTTGGCGATCTCTATCAGTGCGCTTTCGCCAAGGAAGGGCGCTAAGGGGAGTATATCCTCGATATTTTTGCCGTCGAAGCGTTTTAGGGCAACGTTATTGAGGGTCTTTGGATTTACGAACGGGGCTACGCCGACAAGGCTTTCTAAGCCGATATCGTCCGACAGCTTGTCGAAAAGCTCGTCTACGACGTCGTCGCAAAGAAAGGGCGCAACCGCCGTGAGAGAGTCGATATCGACCTTGTTTACACATTCGGTCGCAATCTTTTTCAACGTTTTCCTACTGACAAACGGAAGAACGGGTACCACATCGTCAAGGCATTTTCCGCCTTTATTTTTGAACGCTTTGAGAACTAAGTTATCTAACATCTCTTCTTCAAGGAAGGGCGCAAAGGTGACTATATCCTCTATATTCATATCGGAAAAGCCGTCGCCGCCATCGCTTTCTTCGTCCTCTATCTTCTCTTTCACCGTCTCGCTGAGCTGTTCGGCAGAGATTATCGGAGCAATGTCCAAGAGTTCCTCTTTGGTTATATCGGGAACGATCTCGCCGTCGCTCAATTTCGTTACTATCTCGCTTTTTCGTTTGTCGTTCAATATCTCGTCTATCGTTACGCCGAAAAGCGTCGCTAAGTCGGGAAGCTTGGCTATATCAGGCATAGTGTTCCCTCTCTCCCAGTTGCTGACAGCCTGATAGGATACGCCTAATTCGTCGGCAAGAGCCATTTGCGTTATTCCCTTTTGCTTTCTTAAGTCGGCTATCTTTGCGCCTACTTTTTTCATATCAAACATTTCGTTTACCTCTTTTTTTTATTCTGAAAGGGTTGCCGCCGACGTCGTTTCGGACTTCTTTCGATTTCGTGATATTATTATATAGAAAATGCGGGAGAAAATCAATCAAGCGGTGGTTGAAACGGGGGTTTTGATACTCAAGCGGTAGTTGAATGGTAAGGCGGCTGGGGTAGGTGGATAGTTTAGTAATGAGGGGGGGCGGAGCGGTGGGTTCTAGCCATAGTTTGAGGAAGCAGTTATATAATTAAGAGTAGCCGTGGTTAGGTGGTAAAGCGGAGTTTGGTGAGAACAATTAGCGTGTTGGCGATCCTTTCCTATCGGCATTTTAGTGCCGAGCCACCTCCCTTTTGCATGAGGAGGCTTTAGTGCGGATTTTGTTGCTATTAGAATTTTAGGATAATGAGGTTTTGGGTTCTATCATTTGTTTGAGGGAAAAAATTGCTTCCGTTAGTCTCCTTCCACCGCTAACGCGGTCCCCCTCCCTCTCGGAGGGAGGCTTAAATATG
>CAYOSU010000023.1:0-13237 GCA_964406735.1 uncultured Clostridia bacterium
GAATAATCTCTAACTTCACGCTTGAATATCAAGCAAAATAAAATTAAATTCTATCATATGGCGGGCAATTCCCGCCGTATGATAAAATATCTGCTTAGTATATGAAATTTTCAACGTACGTAAAGATCTGTCTGAAGCAGAAACCCTATTATTAGCATATCACAAAAATGCCCTGTAGGGGTAACGAATCCATTTTGATGCTCCCACGCTTAACCGCGTGGGAGTTTTTTATTTAGGAGATCGACCATACTATATCATTATAATGATATACCTCTTGACATTGTATCATTAAAATGATACAATAACTGCAGAAGAAACTATTTCAAAGGTGGTGAAAGGATGATAATATATCACGGTTCAAAGGATATAATAAAGTTGCCCGAATATGGCAAGTGCAATGCGCAAAACGACTATGGCTTGGGTTTTTATTGTACTGAAAGCATAGAGCTTGCCAAAGAGTGGGCGTGTTCTGATAGTGAGACTAACGGCTATGCGAACGAATACGAGATAGATCTCGATTCCTACGACGTTCTCGATCTGCGAGAAGATCGCTATTCGATACTCAACTGGATGGCGATACTCTTAAAGCACAGGACTTTTGACGTTAACAACACGGTATCGTTGCAGGCAAAGGACTATCTGCTTGAATACTTCTATGTTGACGTCAGTCGCTACGATATAATAATAGGCTATCGTGCCGATGATTCTTATTTCAGCTTTGCCAAGGATTTCATAAACAACACGATATCCGTCAGTCGTCTTGAAGAAGCAATGCGTCTCGGCGAGCTTGGTGTGCAGATAGTTTTAAAGTCTCAAAAAGCTTTCGACGGCTTGAAGTATAAGGGCTATAAGGCTGCCGAAAGCAAGGAGTATTATGTAAAAAAGGTAAGCCGAGACAAAAATGCAAGGGAACGCTATTTCAATTGCATAAGGGGCGGTTCTGTCGTCAACGACGTATTTGTCGTAGATGTTATGAGGAGAGGATTAAAAAATGGCGATAAGATCTTATGATTCAAGGTACGTTGAAGCCGTAGCCGATAATCTCGGTGCGATGTTTGAATACGCCGCAAATTGTGGATATGAACCGCAGGTCTTTTGGGATACCTTCACCTCGTCCACAGTTGCCAAGAGAATAGAGGAGGGCAATCCTCGTTATTTGGTAGGACTCTCGGCGAAAGACCTGCTTTTAAAAGTAACCGAAGAAAGCGGAAACAGAGTCGATATTTCAGCGTTATATCTCTTTTTTGACCGTTCCGAGTATTATTGGGCAGGCTGGGCGTTAGCGCAGTATCAATGGAAGACCTCGCTGTCGTTTTACGACCTCAACAAGGCTTTCCCTATACAAAAAGTCTTGTCGCTGTACCCGACCCTTCACGAAGCCGATATTACGAAATTTTACGAGACTGCCAATGCATATGTCAATGCGCAGTCAAAAGAAACCAACTTAAAGCGTATAAGGCGTGCGAGCGGCTTGTCGCAAAGTCAGCTTGCGAAAAAAGCCGACGTTTCACTGCGTAGCATTCAGATGTATGAACAGCGCCGCAACGACGTAAATAAAGCCCAAGCTGACGTCATTCTTCGTCTTGCTAAGACCCTTGGCTGTAAGCTCGAAGACCTTCTCGAACCCACCCACAACTGATCGAGCCTAATAAAACTCAAAACCCGACAACAAAAAAAAGCCCTGTAAAGGGCTTTTTTCACACTTTCGTCAATTTATACAGCTCTTCCGTCGCAAGCCTTGTCTTTGCCACGACGTCGCCGCAATTTTTTGGGAAGCAATAATACGTTTCCTTGCCGTTGCCGATGCATATCATATCGCCGATCTCGTACCAGAAATAGTCCGAATAAAGCGAATACGAGCTGATAGGCTTTTGCGAGTAGTTTATCTTACCGTCGCAGCCGACGAGGCTAAAACCGTCCTTGTCGTGCCTTAAAACGCCGCTTCCGACCTTATATATCGAGTCGGTGTTGACGAGCATAAAAATATCCACGTCGCATTTAAGGCTATAGCTCCCCGACAATATCTCCTCACGCACGCACTCACGCTCCCAGGCGTACCAGTCGGGCACGTGGTCAAACCTCGTGTCGCCGTCCTGCGCCTTGAGGTAGCCGTACTCCGTCAGCTCGTAGCTCTTGCCGCAGGCGTTACACCGAATAGTGGTGTCTGCGCCTTCCATAAAGCCCTCCTTGCCGCAGTGCGGGCACTTATATAGCACCCTGTTCAGCCCCTCGGCTCTGAACGGCTCGTCAATCTTGACGTTGTTCTCCTGCTGCCAGCGGAAGTTGTCGAACGTGAACTGCTCCTTGAGCTTTTCGTTGATCTCCTTGACGCTCGCCTTTTCAAGCTCCTCGGGTGAGAAGATATAGCTGATGTCCGCCGAGACGTTCACCTTGCGTAGCTTCAGATTGTTGTAAAGCGGATCTCTCGCAAATGCGCCGTATGTCTTGACCATAACGACCGGCACTTTCATATATTTCAGGCACTTGCCGACGCCCTCGGGAAGTGGCGTAGCCGTCCCGTCGAACGAATAGCTCGCTTCGGGGTACATAAGCACCGAGCTTTTCAGCGTTTTAAGGCAATAATGGATGTTTTTAACGAGGTTTATGTCCGTGATGAACTTGTTTGTGGGTACGCACCCAAGGCTTCTCATAAGCCAATATTTGCCCACAAAACCGTCGTACGTGCATACGATGTTCATCGGTCGGGGATAAAACACCGACGTTGCGATCTTGAGGTCGATAAACGCCGAGTGATTCATCAAAATTATGCACGGCTCGTCCTTGCCAAGCCTTTCCATGCCGAACTCACGGTAAGAAAAATTCGTTGCCTTGAGGTCGGCGTAAGACACCACCTTAAGCAGCGTCCTGAACAGCATGCTCGGCTTCTTCGGCACGAACACCTCGTTCTTGGCAAGCGCCAACACCTCTTCAAGACTCTTTTCGCTCTTTTTTATCTTCATAGCCTTCTCCCTATATTTTCCAAAAATTTATTCCGCCGCCGTAGTCTAATAACTCGACCGCAACGCTTCACTCTTCACTCTTCACTATTCACTCTTCACTTGTGGCGAAGCCACACAAGGCTCCTTTGTGTAAAGGGAGCTGTCTGCGGAGCAGACTGAGGGATTGTTTATTACCGTAATTCTTCCCTCAAACAAATGATAGAACCCAAAACCTCATTTCCTAAAAAGTTTGAATAATAACCCAACCACAACTATTCACTCTTCACTTGTGGCGAAGCCACACAAGCCTCCCTCCGAGAGGGAGGGGGACCGCGTAAGCGGTGGAAGGAGACTAACGGAAGTAACTACTCCCAACAAACTCCGCTTCACACTCTCACTCTGCTCAACGCTCCGCACTCCGCTCAATGCTCTCACTTCGCTTCCGCTCTCACTCCGCTTCCGCTCTCACTTCGCTTCCGCTCTCGCTCCGCTTCCGCTCTCGCTTCGCTTCCGCTCTCACTTCGCTTCCGCTCTCGCTTCGCTTCCGCTCTCACTTCGCTTCCGCTCTCACTCCGCTCAATGCTCTCACTTCGCTTCCGCTCTCACTCCGCTTCCGCTCTCGCTCTGCTTTACGCTCTCACTTCGCTTCCGCTCTCACTTCGCTTCCGCTCTCGCTTCGCTTCCGCTCTCGCTCTGCTTTACGCTCTCACTTCGCCGCCCGAAAACGAACGATTTTGCTGTTTCGTTCATTATACCATTAAATCCCACCGCAAGCAAGGGAAAAGCATTAAAAAAGCGTTTTTCCCACGCCAAATATGCACGTTTTGGCAAATGTAAGGCAATATATAACAAAAAATCGCATTCGCAACCTATAGTTGCGGAAAATTCAATCTAAAATCGGTGGACGAAACAGCCTTTTCGGTGTTAAAATGCAGTCGTAAACAAGGAAGCGAAACACCCTTCGCCCTTGAAATAAACAAGTTTTAGTGCTAAAATAAAAATACATATATCGGAACGAAAGGAGAAATTATTATGACGGTAGAAATCGGCGACAGATTGGCGAGCTTAAGGAAAGCGCACGGCTATTCCCAAGAGGAGCTTGCCGACAAAATAGGCGTATCGAGGCAAGCGGTATCCAAGTGGGAGAGGACTGAGTCCAGCCCCGATACGGACAATCTGATAGCACTTGCAAACCTGTACGGCGTATCGCTTGATGAGCTTGTAGGCATAAGCGCAGGCGTAGATACGTCGTATGCGAGCGAAAAAAAGTCCGACGACGAGGTGTTCGATGCCTTAGAGGATCTCGAAAACTTGAAAGACGACGAGGACGATAACGGCGAAGACGACGACAGTACAATAGTGCTTGACCTTGACGGTCTTGACGATGCTATAAAAAATAAGATAAAGACCGAGGCGAAAAAGAGCTCGAAAAACCGCCACGTAAGGGGCGATAAAATAGGGGACACTGTCGCAGGTATAACGGCAGTTCTCGCAATGATCACGTACCTCGTACTCGGCTTCACGACCAAGCGTGGCTGGGCGATAGGTTGGACGCTCTTCATACTGATTCCTGTCTTTGGCTCCTTGGCGGAAGCCATCGTAGTCCGAGACGCAGAGGATTTCGCATTCCCGATCCTCATAGCATTCGCATATCTGTTCGGCGGCATGCACTGGGGACTTTGGCATCCCTACTGGATCGAGTTTGCGCTCATTCCCCTATACTACATAATAGTCGAGCTTATCAAAAAAGCGATGGGCAAGAACGACGACGATGACGATTATGACGACGACGGACATATCGTCAAGCTTAAAAATAAAGACGGCAAGGTAGTGATCTCAAAGGATAAAGACCACGTAAGCGTAGACGTCCCCGGCGTCAAAATAGACGTCGAAAACGTCAGGAAATAACGCAACGCCAAACGCAAATTGGAGTTAACAAGCAGCGAACAAACAACAAAAACTCACAAAGGCAGAGAGCTAACACTCTCTGCCTTTTCTAATAAAAACAAAAAGCCCTGTAAAGGGCTTTTCTCACTTAAAAAGCATTTCTCGGTCCGATACAGCACCGCTCGATAAGCCCCGTTATCTTTTCGATAGGCTCCTTGCAGTCGTTTTCGATCCACCTCGACACGATAGCCGAACAGCCGTTGATATAAAAGTCAATGAGGTATCGCTTTTCGTCCTCTGGAACGCCGAACCGCTCTAAAATAGGGTCGAAAATGTGCTTAAACATCTTGTTGTAAGACGTTGCGACGTTGAATCTCCCGGGGTGCTGGATAGTAGCCAAGAACACCCTCTTATACTCCTTGACGAAGTTAAGGTACGGCGCAAGGTACTCGGGCGTAACGAGAACGAGCTCCGACTTATCCATCGTCGACAGCTTTTTAATAAAATCATCACCGTCCTTGTCGAAATAGGACATAAAGACGTCGCTCATATACGCCATACTCTCCTCGAGCAGGTCGTAAGTGTTATCGTAGTGCAGATAAAAAGTCGAGCGATTGACCTCGGCTTCGATACAAACGTCCTTGACGGTAATAAAGTCAAGGTCCTTGTTTTCCAAAAGCCTGATGAGAGCCTCGTCCATCTTTTTAGCGGTATTAAAATATTTACTTTCCGATTTATTCAAAAAAGTTCTCCTTATTTACGAGCGATCTTCTCTTCCTTGATGAAAAATATAACATAAAAACGGATGAGAAAGCAATCAAAACGACGACACCGACTCCCGTAAGGGTATTCATCAGAAGCCTGAAATACTCGTCGTTTTGCGAAAAAGTAGTTATCATAGCGGTCTGCAACGCAAACAGCGACATCAACGCCGTATCGACGTTGATCACCTTCGAAAAGGTGATAGATAGCTTTCCGACCTTTCTGTACTTGATGATGTTGATAATAGCCTTGGTAAAGGTATAAAAGGTGTGTGCTGCCGAAAGGTATATGACGTACGACGGATAAATGTACGACGAGTTGAGAAATACGACTTGGCATACGATACCGACAGCAGGAATGTTGACCAAAAAGAGGAGCACGGACAAAAATATCACTCTTTTCGAGAGAAAAAGTTCGCCGTCCTCTCTTTGAGACGCCTTCATCGAAACGACGAATAAAAGCCCCTTTATCACCACCAAAAGCAGGTAATACCCTGCGATCGTGATAGACCACACCGACGAGTACATAAATCCCGTAACGAACTTAAACGCCATGTAGGCAAGGTTAACGAGCGTTCCCTCCAAGAGCAGAACGTTGGATTTAAACGCCACGTCCTCGTTGTAACGTTTCCAGAATGCCGTATTTTTGAAGCTCGTAACGACCTTGCTGTCCTCAAACCCCGTTTTTGCGCTTTTGATAAGCCTGATAGTGCCGAAAACTGCGACGGTTAGAGCGTATGCGGACGCAACGTATGCGACGTAGTGCAGATATTCCGGTGCAGTATCGTCGTAAAAGACGTAAAATAACAGCCCGAATGACACAAAGCAAACTAGCCACGCTAAAAGGCGTGGCGGCTCGCAAATTTTTTTCAATATCTCAAGAAATCTCTTTCCCGTCATTACTCTTCTTCGCTTATCTCTTTGGCAAGCTCGATTATTTCGTAAGCGTATTTCTCTTTACCCTTAGCCAATATCTTTTGATAGATAGGGGGATTGATCGTCATAAGAGCCATTCCGATAAGTCCGATGATGATTCCGAGCACCATAGAAGCGGTCGTGCCTGCGCCGATTATCTTCATCGAGAGGCAAAGTCCCGTACCGAAAATGAGTGCAGCGATAACGCCGAAGGTATAAGTAAATACCATTGCAGGCATTTTAGCCTTTCTGTCGAGCTTTCTGAGAGCTACTACCTTAGAAGCCTTCTTGGGTGCGTATTCATTAGCGATCTGTTCTGCATAGATTTTATCCGTATTCATTGTGTTTTCTCCTTGTGTTGTATTTTTAAGATGTGGTTTGATTATTCTTCTTCGCTTATTTCTTTTGCAAGCTTGATTATCTCGTCTGCGTATTTTTTCTTGCCGTTATTTAAAAGCTTCGTGTAGATAGGATAGTTTATCGACATAAGTCCCATTCCGACAAGTCCGATGACGATTCCAAGTACCATAGAAGCGGTCGTGCCGGATCCGATGACCTTCATAGCAAGGCACATTCCCGTACCTAAAATAAGTGATGCGACAGAACCGAAAGTATAGGTGAATACCGTTGCGGGAAGCTTAGCCTTTTTGTCGAGGTTTTTAAGCTCTACTACTTTAGATGTTTTCTTGGGTGCGTAATCGTTAGCTACCTGCTCTGCAAAAATTTTGTCTGTGTTCATTGTTTTTATCTCCTGAAATTTTATTTTCTTATTTTCGAGGGGCGACCTGTTTTTCCGTCCCTTACGTTATGTAGTATACACCAAAAAGCTTAAAAGTCAGGCGACACCGAAAGCAAATTGTGTCGAGTTCAGGGAAAACCTGCCCGACACAAAAACCGATTCGTGTTGAATTAAGGGAAAAAGCCTTAAAAACAAAAAATATTAAAGGATTTAATAATTTATCGCCGCATTTTAAGTTCATTATTTGAACAATTACTCGTCCGCCGTATTGACAACGGGAAATTGCTATGTTAAAATTATTTGAGATTCATTCACAAAAATTCCTATTATAATAAGGAATACGGACGGAGCAATAAATGGATAATTTCAGAGTAATAGAGATAAAGCAAAGCGTTTTCGAGGATAACGACAAGGACGCAGCGATACTCAGAGGCGAGCTTAAAGAAAAAGGAGTCTTCCTTTTGAATCTGATGTCAAGCCCCGGAAGCGGCAAAACGACGACGCTTAAAAGGCTTATACCCCTTTTGTTGCAAAGGTATAGGGTAGGAGTCATGGAAGCGGACATCGACGGCGACGTAGATGCAAAAACGATAGCCGAAACGGGCGCAAAGGCGATACAGCTCCACACGGGCGGAATGTGCCATTTGGACGCCGATATGACAAGACAAGGCTTGAGAGAGCTTGGCATAGACGACCTTGACGTCGTAATATTAGAAAACGTCGGCAACCTCGTTTGCCCTGCGGAGTTCGACACGGGAGCAGTCAAAAACGCAATGATACTGTCCGTTCCCGAGGGACACGACAAGCCGCTCAAATATCCGCTGATATTTTCCGTATGCGACGTTGTCATGATAAATAAGATAGACGTTGCGCCATACTTTGACTTCGACCTTGAAAAGTGCAAGGAATACGTAAAAATGCGTAACGAGAGAGCAAAAGTCATTCCCGTATGCGCAAAGACGGGCGACGGAATAGAGGTATTCTGCGACTGGCTTTGCAACGAGATAGAGGCTTTCAAAAAAGCTTAAAATAACAAAAAATTGGCAATAAGCGTAGAAAAACGCTGTTAAGATAAACGAAAAGGAGAAAACGTATGCCCGAAATGAGCAAAAAATTCGTCCCGAAGCATTACGGTGACGAAAATCCCAATCCGAAGCTTATCAAGCTCGTAAGGAAGATAACAGACAGGATCCCTGCAAAGATAAAGGGGATAACGACCGAAGACCCCGAATATTGGGGCTTTGCCTGCATATTCGAGGACGAGCTGACAAAGGCCGAGTCCGAGATGGCGCTCGATCTCATGCTTGCGATGAAGGTGAGGACGAAATATAAATACGACAAGCTGTTGACGCTTGCAAAAATAGATACGCCAGAAAAGCAGGCTGAGTTTGATTCCCTGTTAGAAAAGCTCGGCGTATTGGGTATGCTCGAATACGACTACGGCGACAAATACACCAAAGACGGCCCGATAGAGGGCGTAATAAGAGAGGGCAAGGAGAACAGAGAGTACTGGATACCCCTTTTCGTTCCAGGTTCTGCCGAATATACCAACATGAACAAGGGGCTTATGGATAGACATCCCGAGCTTGCGATGTTCTTCGAGAGAATGACCTTCCTGCCGCTTGAACATATCACGGCGATGGTACCTCCCGGAGGCGCAGGCATAGGCATGCACGTGATCCCTGTAGAAAAGGCAATATCGCTTGAGAACGAGACCTTAGACATCGAACACATCTCGTATTGGCTCAAAAAATACGAGGGACACATCGGCGCAAGCATGTGCTCGTGCAGATACGGAAGAAAGCTCCTCGACGAGGGCTGTGCGGACGACTGCAACCTTTGGTGCATAGGTGTCGGCGACATGGCGGATTATTGCCGTGAAACGGGCAAGGGCATAGACGTAACCTACGAGCAGGCGATGGAGATATTGAAGCGTGCCGAGGATAACGGATTCGTACACCAGATAACCAACATCGACGGCGAGGGCAAGATTTTTGCGATCTGCAACTGCAACGTCAATATCTGCAACGCATTGAGAACGTCTCAGCTTTTCAATACGCCAAATATGTCGAGATCTGCTTACAGAGCGCACGTAGACGAAGAATCCTGCGTTGCGTGCGGCAGATGCGTAGAGTACTGCCCAGCAGGAGCTGTAAAGCTCGGACAAAAGCTTTGCCAAAAGGACGGCAGCAAGGTAGAATATCCCAAACAGCCTCTTCCCGATAACAACAGCTGGGGCGAGCATATGTGGAGTGAGGATTACAGGGACAAGAACAGAATAAACACCCACGAGACGGGAACGTCTCCGTGCAAGTCTGCGTGCCCTGCTCACATAGCGGTACAGGGCTACCTCAAAATGGCGGCTCAGGGCAAATACAGAGAGGCATTGGAGCTTATCAAGCGTGAAAATCCCTTCCCGGCGGTCTGCGGCAGAGTATGCAACAAGCGTTGCGAGGAGGCTTGTACGAGAGGCAAGATAGACGGAGCGGTCTCCATTGACGCAGTCAAGAAGTTCATTGCAGAGCAAGACCTCAAGGCGGAGCATAGGTTCGTACCCGAGATAGTCATTGCGTCCAATATGGGCAGATGGCAGGAAAAGATAGCAATAATCGGCGGCGGTCCTGCAGGACTTTCTGCGGCGTATTACTTGGCTACGATGGGCTACTACCCGACGGTATTCGAGAAAAACGAGCGTGCAGGCGGTATGCTCACATACGGAATCCCGTCATATAAGCTTTCAAAGGACGTCATCGACGCCGAGATAGAGATAATGAAAGAGATCGGCGTAGAGATAAAGCTCAACGTCGAGGTCGGCAAGGACGTAACGATAGAGGAGTTAAGGAAGCAAGGTTACAAGGCGTTCTACGTTGCAATAGGCTGTCAGGGCGGCAAACTTTTGGGTCTTGACGGAGAAGACAGCGACAACGTAACGACCGCCGTAGAGTATCTGAAGACGGCTAACTGCGGTCAGAGAAAGACCGAGGGCAGAGTGGTCGTAGTAGGCGGCGGCAACGTTGCGATAGATGCGGCGAGAGTAGCAAGAAGAAGCGGAGCTGAAAGCGTTACGATGCTGTGCTTGGAGGGCGAGGATATAATGCCCGCAAGCAAGGAAGAGGTCGAAGAGGCGAAAGCCGACGGCGTTATCGTAAAGAACGGCTGGGGACCCAAGGCAATAACTGCAGAAAACGGCAAGGCTACTGCGATAACGTTCAGAAAGTGCCTCTCCGTATACAACGACGATGGCAGATTTGCGCCGACGTATAACGACGATGAGACGGTCGAGATAGAGTGCGACGAGATAATTTTCGCTGTCGGACAGACGGTAGAATGGGGCAAGCTCCTTGAAAACACCAAGGTAGTAACCAACCGTGCAGGCTATCCCGAGGCTGACGCACTCACCTATCAGACGGCAGAGCCCGATATATTCGTAGGCGGCGACGTCTTCACAGGTCCGAAGTTTGCGATAGACGCAATAGCGCAAGGCCACGAGGTTGCAGAGAGCTTGCATAGGTTCGTACAGAACGGTCATATGACGATAGGCAGAAACCGCAGACAGTTCAACATGCTCGACACCGACAATATCATGGTAGAGTGCTACGACAACTCCTCGAGACAGACAGAGAGCATAGATACCTCTATCGACGGCAAGGGCTTTGAGGATAACCACTTGACGCTCACCGAAGAGCAGGTCAAGATAGAGACCTCGAGATGCTTAGGCTGCGGCGCTTCGATAGTAGACCTCAACAGGTGCATCGGATGCGGCATCTGCACGACGAAGTGTGCGTTCGACGCAATTCACTTAAAGCGTGATATGCCCGAGGCAAGCAAGATGACCGTTGCGGAAGACAAGATGGGCGCACTTCTTCCTCATATGATAAAGAGAGGCTTCAAGATCTTGGGCAACAAGGACAACGTCGGCAAGAAGCTGAAAGAGAAAAAGTAAGATGCACGAGCTTGGCGTAGTCTTTCACGTAATAAAAAGCGTAAACAAAATAGCGGCGGAGAACGACGTAAAGAAGATATCCGCCGTTACGATAGAGCTTGGCGAGGTATCGAGCGTTCTGCCGTACTATCTCGAGGACTGCTGGAACTGGGCGGTCAAAAAGGAGACGGTGTTAAAGGACGCAAAGCTTGTCATAGAGACCATTCCTGCGATAACGTACTGCGAGGCTTGCGAAAAGACCTACGAGACGGTAAATCACGGCAAGATATGCCCGCATTGCGGAAGCGAGCGGACGTACCTACTGCAAGGGAACGAGTTCGTACTCAAAAACATAGTCGCAAACGACGAGTAGCGACAAGTATATCAAAAAGAAGAGCCGCTTTGAAAAGGAGCGGCTTTTTTATTGCAAAAACTCCTTGCAAAACGGACGGCGTTAGGGTATACTTAAAAATAGGTGAACGATATGAAAAGTCTGAAAGAATTATATAAAATAGGAAGAGGCCCTTCGAGCTCCCACACGATAGGTCCCGAGAAAGCCGCAAAGCTTTTTATGCAAAAGACGCAAAACGCCACGGAATATAAGGTGGTTTTATACGACTCGCTTGCAAAGACGGGCAAGGGACACGGTACGGACAGGGTACTCAAAAAGACCTTCGACAAGCCTTGCACGGTTGTATTCTGCGACGAGGAGCAGAATTTCAGGCACCCCAACGCTATGGATATGTACGCCCTTAAAAAGGATGGCGAAACGCTTTCCTATTGGCGTGTATATAGCGTAGGCGGCGGAGCGATAGAGATAGAGGGAGAAAAGTCCTTCGAGCCGATAGACGTTTATCCGCATAAGACGTTCGAGGAGATAAGGCAATACTGTGAAGCGGAGAATATAACACTTCCACGCTACGTCGAACGCTTCGAGGGGGAGGATATAAGGGTATACCTCAAAGCCATTTGGGCGCAGATGAGAGAGTCGATAGCGGATGGCTTAAAGGCAAGCGGCGTACTGCCGGGCGGCCTTAATACCGAACGCCGTGCGAAGATCCTCATTTCGGAGAGCAACCCAAGCGAGAACGAAAGGACGAGGGAGAACAGGCTCGTTTGCGCATACGCTTTTGCGGTAAGCGAGCAAAATGCGGCAGGCGAGAGCATAGTAACGGCACCTACCTGCGGAGCGTCGGGCATACTTCCCGCCGTTTTGATGTACGAAAAGGAGCTTCATAACTTCTCCGACGAGAAGATAGTTGACGCGCTCGAAACCGCAGGAATAATAGGCAATATCGTCAAGACCAACGCCTCGATAAGCGGCGCAGAATGCGGCTGTCAGGCGGAATGCGGCACAGCGTGTTCGATGGCGGCAGCGGCGGCGGCAGAGCTTTTCGGCATGGACTTTGACCAGATAGAATTTTGCGCAGAGATAGCCATGGAACACCACTTGGGACTTACATGCGACCCCGTAGACGGCTTGGTGCAGATACCCTGCATAGAGCGAAACGCCGTAGCGGCGATGAGAGCGATAAACTCCGCATCATTAGCTACCTTCCTCTCGACCTCGAGACAGATGTCGTTCGACGCAGTCGTCGAGACGATGTACCAGACGGGCAAGGACATAAACGTCCGCTATAGGGAGACCTCTGACGGCGGCTTGGCAAGAGGCTATAGCCACTCCAGACTCAAACGCAACACCACCAGATCGGAATAAAATTGATAACCCAAAACCCTCAAAGACGCTTTCAAAGCGTCTTTTTTAATAACGAGCAAACCATATGAAAGGCTCCTTTGTGTAAAGGGAGCTGTCGTCGAAGTGTACTTCGGGATTGTCAAAACCTAACTATTCCCTCAAACTCCGCTTTACCACCGCCACGACTACTCTTAATTATAATAATTACTCTCACCAAACTCCGCTTTACCCATCGCACTAACGCCGCTCCCTCCCCACACATACACGTATGGCGATGGCTTGCTCCCGTCGCAGTCTAAATAATAACCCAACCACAACTCTTCACTCTTCACTCTTCACTCTTCACTATTCACTTGTGGCGAAGCCACACAAGCCTCC
>CAYOSU010000024.1:0-10550 GCA_964406735.1 uncultured Clostridia bacterium
TCCGCCAAAAAAAGGACCAAACCAAAAAGGTTTAGTTCTTTTTTTAATTTTAAGATGAGCAATTATCATAAAGAAACAATGCGCATTTCACCTCCCACAAATGCTTTAAATGCATAAAATCAGCGGTTTTAGCCATTATTTTCAGGCTTTTTTATCATACAAGCAAATAGTTGTTTGCAAAATTTGATTATTGTGATAAAATATCTTCAAAAGCTCGGTACGAAATGTTTCGATAACGAGAAAAAGGAGAAATAAACTATGGCTGAAACGATCAGAATTCAAGACGATCTCTACATGCACGTAAACAAGGAATGGCTTGATAAAGCGGTTATTCCTGCCGACAAACCTGCGACTGGCGGATTTATCAATCTTTCGGACGATGTTGAGAAGCTTATGATAGGCGACTTCAACAAAATGGCAAGAGGAAGAATGGAAATTCCTGATGAGAATATGCAGAAAGCGGTAAGGCTCTTCAAGCTTGCTAAGAACGTAAAAAGACGTAATTCAGAAGGCTTGAAGCCCGTTAAAAAGGATTTGGATAAGATCTATAATCTCAAAAACGTTACCGACCTCAACAGAAAACTCAAAGACTTCGTTCTCGGCAGAATTGCATTGCCCTTTGGCGTAGGTGTTGACGACGATATGAAAGACACTTCTCGCCACGCTTTCTCTTTGCGCGGCCCTTCGCCAATTCTTCCCGATACGACTTATTATAAAGAAGAAATGAAGCCTCAGCATGACGCGCTTATCGGCGTTTGGTCTCAGATGGTTGCAGAGCTTTTGAAGCGCACGACCTTGACGGAAGAGGAGCAGAAGAGCTATCTTGAAAACGCATTGAAGTTCGATGCTATCATTGCAACGCTCGTAAAGAGCAGCGAAGAATGGTCCGAATACGTCAAATCGTATAATCCTATGACCACTCGCAGAGTTTGCACGTTACTTCGCCCCATAAAGTTCAAAAGACTTCTTACAAGCTTCTATGGAGATAAACTCCCCGAAACTATCATAGTTGCAGAGCCTCGTTTCCTTAAAGGTTTCAGCACCTTGTTCAATGAAGAAAATTTTGAGCTTTACAAATCCTGGGCGTACATCGACACGTTGCTTTCCGCATGCGGATATTTGAGCGAAGAGCTTCGCGAGCTGTCTTCTTCTTACAGAAAGGTTTTGACGGGCGTTAATGAGCTTTCCAGCATTGAAAAGCAAGCGTATAACACGGCTTCCGGATTGTTGGCTGAACCTGTAGGACTTTACTACGGCAGAAAGTATTTCGGCGAAGAGGCAAAGAAAGATGTCGTAGAGATGGTACACGAAATAATCGATACCTACAAGGTCCGCTTGGAGAGCAATAGCATTCTTTCCGAAGAGACCAAGAAGAAAGCTATTTTGAAGCTCAATAAGATAGTTGTCAAAATGGGCTATCCTGACGAGTGCAACAAGCTTTACGATAAGATTAATTTCGGACCTCGTGCTTCTTTCTACGGTGCAGTAAAAGAAATACTTGCCGCTCACCTTACAGATAACTTTGAAAAACTTTGGTTGCCTGTAGACCGCTCCGAGTGGGTAATGGCAGGTCATATCGTTAACGCTTGCTACAATCCTACTTCTAACGACATCACGTTCCCTGCGGCTATTTTGCAAAAGCCTTTCTATTCCATCAATCAGTCGAGAAGTGAAAACTTAGGCGGTATCGGCGCAGTCATCGGACACGAGATATCCCACGCATTCGATAATAACGGTGCAAAGTGCGACGAAAACGGCAATTTGAACAACTGGTGGACGAAGGAAGATAACAAAAAGTTCGTTCAGAAGACCAAGGCTATGATAAAGGAATTCGAGGGCATCGAGCTTGAATGGGGTAAGGTAAACGCAACCTTCATCGTAAGCGAAAATATCGCAGATAACGGCGGTATGGCGGTAACGCTCGACATCATGTCCAATATGGAAAACGCCGACTACGAGGCATATTTCCGCAACTGGGCACGTGTTTGGTGCTTGAAAGGCCGTCCCGAATACTTGAAGCTCTTGTTGCAGATAGACGTTCACGCTCCTGCTTGCTTGCGTGCAAACATGCAGCCGAGAAACTTCGATGTATGGTATAAGACCTTTGACGTAAAGCCTACCGATAAGATGTATATCGCACCCAAGAACCGTGTAATTATTTGGTAACGATATAAAAGCTTAATAACAAAAGTTTTAACGGCAAAACGCTGTATAAATACATAAAAGAACCGATTTTTCAAAAATCGGTTCTTTATTTTATTAGACGCAGTGTTGAAAATCGAACAAAGTGTTGGAAATTCAACTTTTAGTTGAGAAAAACGGCGTCAAACTTCTTGTCAATCATTGAAGCAAAGTGCTAAGATAAAATAGATCGAAACGATATAAGGAATAAAAATAGGAGAATAAACATGACGATTTTTAATAATAACGTGAAGAACGTTCTGATAATATCAAAGAATTTAAGGACAAACAGCAATTCATATATTTTAACCAACGCATTTTTAAGCGGCACAATGAACGCAGGAGAGATAGATGGCATTAAGTGTTGAAAAGAACGTGCGACTTAAGCCGTTGATTTAATTCGCTTTAACCAATCTATCATTGACTCGAAACGTGCTTTGCATAGCTTGCAAGGTATTTTGTCGTTTCGATTAGTATGAGAGTTGTATTTCAGTCCTGTTAACTGAAAAAATTGAATTTTAACTTATATCATGAAAGTAATACTAGAAACAATGAAAAAATACAGAGGCAGATTTGTTCTCATGGCGTTTTTATACGTCTTACAGACGGTCTTTGCTCTCTATTTGTCGTATGAAGTAGGCAATATCGTCAATTACGGTATCGCCGAAGGCAATATGGCTTATATAATAGAAAAAGGCTTACTGATGGCGGGAGCGACCGTACTTTCCTTTTGCACGGGAATACTCGTATCAAAGGTAAATTCGGGCAACCAGACGAGGTTTATTTGCGACCTTCAAAAGAAGATGTTCGCCAAAATAAACTCTCTTACGAACGCCGAGTTTAGCTCAATAGGCGCAGGTGGATTAATAACCCGTTCTACAGACGATATATTCTATCTCCAATGGATGGTATCAAGCTTATTGTATTCGATAGTGTCTATTCCCGTTATGTTTATCGGCGGAATGATACTCACGATGATAAAAGACTGGCTTTTGGGTGTAACGATGATAGTTGCAGCGCCGATAGTTCTCGTCATCGTAATAATCGTATCAAAAAATATGAACGGACTTTGGGACCTTTCCGATAAATACACCGACATTCAGAACAGTACCGTCCGTGAACGTCTTTCGGGTATCAGGGTAATAAGGAGCTTTGATACGGAGGAAAGGGAACATAAAAAGATATCCAAGGCAACCGAGATGATGGCGAAATACATCATCAAAGCTAATGTTAGAAGCGGTTCGATATCGAGCGTCTGCACCTTTATGCTCGATATAGTAACACTTGCGATAATCGCACTCAGCTTTCCTCGTGTCGGACAAGGTATCACGAAAGCAGGCGACGTAGTCTCCGCCTTGCAATACGTTTCGCTGGCAGCGAACGGACTTTTAACGCTAAGCTGGACGATAATGGGACTTCCGCATATCGCAGTATGCATAAAGAGAATACAAGAGGTCATCGATTTCAAGGGCGAACCGAAAGAAATTTTAAGTGACCCGATAACAAATGGCGACGTGACTCTTCAGAACGTAACCTATTATTACCCCGATGCACACGCTCCTGCACTTGAAAACGTATCTATGGACGTAAAAGAGGGTGAAATAATAGGAATTATAGGTGCGACGGGTAGCGGAAAATCTACGATAGTAAAGCTGCTTCTTCGCTTTATCGATCCAAGCTATGGCGATATAATAGTCGGCGGCAGAAATTACAAAAACTGCGGTATCAAGGAAGGCAGATCTGCGTTCTCGACAGCCCTTCAGAAGAGTATGATATTCGAGGGTACGGTCAGAGAAAACGTAGGATTCGGAAATTCCTCGGCAACGCTTGATGATATCAAAGAAGCGTGCGACATAGCTATGATCTCCGAGTTCATAGAATCTCAGCCCGATGGGTATGACCATAGGCTTGCAAAGCTTGGAACAAACGTCTCAGGCGGACAAAAACAGCGTATTGCGATCGCAAGAGCGCTTATTAAGGACGCCCCGATATATATATTCGACGACAGCTTCTCTGCGCTTGATTATTTAACCGAAAGTAAGCTCCGTAGCAAGCTAAACGCAAAGCTAAAAGGCAAGACGCAGATAATCGTTACTCAACGCTCCGCTACTGCCATGCACTGCGATAAGATCTACGTCTTAGAGGGCGGTAAAATAGTCGGACACGGAAAGCACGACGATCTTATGAAGTCTTGCGAGATATACAAAGAAATATACAATTCACAGCACGGAGGTGTCGCTCATGAAGAAAAATAATAGCGTAAAAGGCGGCTTCTCTGTAATATTCAGACTTCTCAAGGACGCAAAAAACATCCGCGGATGGCTGTTTTTGAGCCTTATAATAAGCATCGTCGGCGTTTTAGCAAAGGTTGCGTCGCCATATATCTTGGGCGACCTTACCAATATGCTTTACGATGTATGGAAGTTCGGCGGCGTGTACGATGTAAATAGCGTCCTAACGCTTTGCTTGGTTCTCGGCGGTATATATTTGTTGTCTGCACTTTGCTCGTGGCTCACGATGTTCATAATGAACAACGTCGTTTCACGCTTCTATACTTGCAGAATGAGGATAAGAATAAGCGAAAAGCTTAAAAATCTGCCAATAAGTTACATCGATAAGACCCCCAACGGCGAGATAATCTCCCGTATGATGCACGACGTTTCAAACTTAGGCAATACGCTTCATACTATATTCGATATGGTCGTCAATGGCGTAATAAAATTCGTCTTGGTCACCGTAGTACTTTTTGCGATAAACCCCGTTATGGCAACTATCGTCGTGGCGCTCGTACCGTTTTCGCTTGTGCTTTCCGCAGTTATCGCTTCAAAGAGCGAAGCAAAATTCACTGAGGCGAGTAAGCTCAACGGCAAGCTGTATTCCGTCACGGAAGAAAATTTCAGCGGCTTCGACACCGTCAAAGCGTACGGTCTTGAAGAGGTTCAGTCCGAGCGCTACGATAAGATAAGTGAGGATAGGAAAGTCGTTGAGGCAAAAGCTATGTTCTTATCCGACATAGTAAACCCGATAATCGTACTAATAAATAACCTGGTATACGTTGCACTTTGCATTGTAGGCGGATACCTTGCAACAGAAGGCGTTATCGAGCTAAGCGTTCTCGTTAGCTTTGTGTTCTATGCAAAGATGTTCTCAGGACCTTTGGAGAGCATTGCAAACGGTCTTAGCATCATGCAAAATACAATTGCCGCAGGAAAGAGGGTGTACGAGCTTCTCGATGAAAAAGAGATGGCCGATACCTATGAGGGAAATTCATTCCCTGATTTAGAGTCTGGTGACGTAGAGTTTGAAAACGTCAGCTTCTCATACGATCCCGAAAAACCGCTCATAAAAGACCTGTCCTTTAAGGCAAAAAAGGGTCAGAAGATAGCGATAGTCGGGCCTACGGGTGGCGGTAAAACGACGATAGTAAACCTGCTCATGCGCTTTTACGATCCAAACAGCGGCAGAATACTCGTTGACGGCAAGGACGTAAGCAAATATTCGAGAGCGTCGGTCAGAAATCTTTACGGAATGGTCTTGCAAGACACTTGGCTTTTCTCGGGAACGGTTGCAGAAAATATTGCATACGGCAGAAGCGACGCAACGCTTGATGAGATAAAGCTCGCCGCCAAAAACGCCCATATTGACCGTTTTATCGAGAGCTTGCCTCGTGGCTACGATACTGTGCTGAACGAGGATACAGCCAACGTTTCAGGCGGTCAGAAGCAGCTTATCACCATCGCAAGAGTGTACCTTGCTAACAAAGATATGCTCATTCTCGACGAGGCGTCAAGTAACGTCGATACAAGAACCGAGCTTTTGATACAAAAAACGATGGACGAGCTAATGCGAGACAGAACGAGCTTCGTTATAGCGCATAGGCTGTCTACGATAGTCAATTCCGACCTTATCTTAGTCGTAAACAACGGCGAGATAGTGGAAAAGGGCACGCACGAAGAGCTGCTTCGCAACGGCGGACTTTATACTGAGATCTACAATAGTCAATATAAACAAATTGCGTAATAAAAAAAGCAGGTCGTACGACCTGCTTTTCGAGTAGAAAAATTGCCAACGTAAATACACGTTGGCAATTTAGTTTGCTTAATGATTATTTACTAGCCTTAAAGCTCGTGCCGAGTGCAAGCAAGCTTACAGCCAAGCAGCCGATCAAAGTTCCCCACTGAGGATTGGTGCTTGCAGATGCAAGACTTCCAAGGCTCGAAGAAGAGCAGTTCTGCGGGATTACTATCATAGCCGCAACTACTGCGCCGACGAGAGCGAGGGAGAATAGAACTGCACCGAAGCCCAAGAATTTGGAAGCTGACTTGGATTTAAGGAATCCACCGTCGAAAACGAGCTTGCACAAGCTTGAGAAAGCAGCGATACCTGCGAAGATGACCATCAAAAGAATGACCGTAGCAACGCCGGAATTAGCCTCGAAGTCGAGGAGCGAATAACCGCTGGCGACGGAAGAAGTAGACCAACCCAAAGCCGAAGCTTCAGCTTTTACGAAGGGAAGAGCCAAAAGTCCGTAGATGCCGCCCGTTAAAACCAATGTTACGAGATCAAACAATGCTTTTTTAGAATTCTTTTTTGCCATATAATACCGTCTCCTATAATTTTGTCGATCACAATTTCCTTTTATGATCACCGTTATCATACTATATTTTGATTTAGTTGTCAATACTGAAATTGAGAATTTTTAATCAGAGATCTTTAACGTAATATTTTGCCATTGAGATAACGATACGTTGTAAATTGCTTGACAAATTTTACGTGTGGGTTTATTATAATAAAAAAGTTAATACGGGTTGAGAAAAGACAAGTAGCTTGCGAATTCGGTTTTCAGAGAGTCTGTGGCGGTGCAATGCAGATAGCTTGAGCGCAAGTCGAAACCGCTTTTTGACCGTAACGCATTAGCCGAGCGTTTTTCGGCAAAGAGGTCAATTTAATTGACGAATAAAGGTGGAACCACGGTTGATATCGTCCTTTGCAAATGCAAAGGGCGTTTTTATTTTAGAAAAAGAATAAAGGAGATAAATCATGGAAGAATTAAACGAAATGCTGCAAATGAAAAGGCATAGTATGGCTCACGTTCTTGCTAAAGCGTTAAAGGAGATATACGGCGACGCTTTGAAGCTCACGATAGGACCTGCCATAGACAACGGCTTTTATTACGACATAGATATGGAACGCTCTATCGTCCCTGAGGACTTCAAACAGATAGAGAAAAAGATGGACGAAATACTTCGCAAAAACGAAGATTTCACAAGAAAGGTCGTAACGAAAGAAGAGGCTCTTGAGGTCTTTAAGGATAATCAATATAAAGTCGAATTAATAACCGAGCTTCCCGAGAACGAGGAGATAAGCCTTTATTATTTGGGCGACGACTTCGTAGACCTTTGCAGAGGTCCTCATGTTGAGAATACGAAGTTCTTGAGGAGCTTTGCGTTCAAGCTCAACAAGGTAGCTGGCGCATATTGGAGAGGAGACGTAAAGAATAAGATGCTTCAAAGAGTATATGTATACGGCTTTGAGGATAAACAGACCTTAAAAGACTACCTCAATATGCTTGAAGAGGCTAAAAAGCGTGACCACAGAAAGATCGGCAAGGAGATGGAGCTTTTCTTCTTCGACGAGACCGCTCCCGGTATGGCTTATTGGCTTCCCAACGGCTTCACGATGATGAATCTTCTTATCGACGATTGGAGAAAGCTCCACAGAGCGTGCGGCTATCAGGAATTTTCTGCACCTCAGGTAAATAACAGCATTCTTTGGAGAACTTCGGGACACTGGGATCACTACAAAGAGGATATGTACGTGCTCAAAGACGCAGACGGCACTGAGCAGGCATTAAAGCCGATGAGTTGCCCCAACTCTATAAAGATATATCAGTTCAAAATGAGGAGCTACAAAGACTTGCCGCTCCGCTTCAACGACGTTGACGTAATTCACAGGAACGAAAAATCAGGTCAGCTCAACGGACTTTTCAGAGTAAGAATGTTCCGTCAGGACGACTCCCATAACTTCGTTACCGAAGATCAGATAAAGAGCGAGGTGAAGGAGATAGTCGCTATCGCAAGCAAGCTGTACGGCGATTTCGGTCTTCCTTACGTTCTCACCCTTTCAACCCGTCCCAAGGATTATATGGGCGATATAGCGCTTTGGAACAAGGCTGAAAGCGAGCTAAAAGAGGTATTGAACGAGCTTTGCGGCGAGGACAATTACAGAATAAACGAGGGCGACGGTGCATTCTACGGTCCCAAGATCGACATCAAGATGAAGGATTGCATTGGAAGAGAATGGCAGATGGGTACTATCCAGCTCGACTTCCAGTTGCCTCTCAGATTTGACCTCGAATATACCGATGAACACGGCGATAAGAAGCGTCCTATCATGATCCACCGTGCGCTTTACGGCTCGTTTGAGAGATTTATCGGAATACTCACCGAGCACTTTGCAGGAGCGTTCCCCGCTTGGATAGCACCTCATCAGGTCAGAATTCTTGCGATATCCGATAAGTTCAACGACTACGCAAACGACGTAAAGGTAAAGCTTGAAAAAGAAGGCTTCAGAGTAGAATTCGACGACAGAAGCGAGACTATCGGCAAGAAGATAAGAGAAGCTCAGCTAATGAAGCTTCCTTATACCTTGATAGTAGGCGAAAACGAAGTAAACGCAGGTACTGTCTCCGTAAGAAAACGCAAAGATGGCGATATCGGCGCAATGACAGTTGAAGAATTTGCGGCAAGACTCAGAGCAGACGTAGAGAATAAGTCGATAAATTAAAGCATTTTATGGCTTAAAAACGGTTTTTAGCCGAGTGGTATAGGGTTTTTGTGCCGCTCGGCTTTTCTTTTAAGAAAATTTCCCGAAATTCTCGCTATGCGAGAGATATTCTCGGTTCTCGCCCTTGAATTCTGTCTCTCGGAAATGTAGAATGCAAGTATAAAACGACACCACGGAGGTATTTTATGGAAAAGAAAACTATAGGCGCATTCATAGCGGCACTCAGAAAAGCCAACGGTTATACGCAAGAAGCGTTGGCGGAAAAGCTCAACGTCTCGAATAAGGCTGTAAGCCGCTGGGAGAGAGATGAATGTGCTCCTGATATATCGCTCATACCTATTATAGCAGAGGTCTTTAACGTAACGTGCGACGAGCTACTGAAAGGAGAACGCATAACTTCTACGGAAGAAAGGACGGTCGAGCCAAAAGTCGAACGTAACATCAAGGGCTTGATAAACCGTGCACTTTCAAATAATAAGTATTTCGTCTACAGTTCGCTTGCTTGTGTGCTCGTAGGATTAGTGCTTTGCTTTGGCATTTCTTACGGCTTTTATAAGCCGATCTTAGGTTTTTCGCTCCTTGTTATATTTGCGGTAGCAGCACTTGTAGCACTTCTTATCGGAACAAATCAACTTGCTACGTTCATAGATGCAAATGAGCTGATAGACGGCATAGATGTTTCACTCAAAAAACGCTTGCTTAACGCTCTCGGTAAAACGCCCTATAACTGTGCGTACCTTGCTTTTTCTTCAATAGTGCTTACCATTCCGCTTGTTGCGATAGATAGTGTATATGCAAACAGTGTTTTAATTTTTTCAAGCTATATTGAATTTTTCATCGTGCTGATATATCCCTTGTTGATAGGCTACTTCACATTCAGAGAATTATTCATAGCAAACGCCGCAGAAAAATATTCGCTTTCCGAATGCTCGATATGTCAAAAGGGCATATCGCAAATGAATGCTTATCAGCTCGGCTTGTATTTTGCTGTAGCGATAATATCGATAATTTTACCCTATGTTTTCGCTTCTTATAGAGCGATAGAGTATCACTTCTTCGTCGCTTTGGCAATATGCTTATTATCTGCGGCGTTAGCTTTTGGTATATACTATTCATGTTCGAGAAGTGACGACGATGATACGCTATACAAAAAGTACGGACTTTCAAACCTATTGGTATCGATACCGCAGATAATATTTGCTTGCCTTGCGCCGACCTTGATGGAGCATACTACTTACGGTTCGACTTGGGGCATAATAGAGGAGATAGGCGGAGAGATAATAACCGGCGATCCCGTAGTCGTTACGAACTATATAGTAGAATGGAACGTGCTTTTCACCTTGCTCGCCATCGCCGTGGCTTTAGTGATATTTATTTCAAGAATTGTAAAGTCGGAAAAGTAAATAATCATTTAACCAAGGCATAGCAGGAAGTTCGTTCGTTTTATTATTTACGCTTTGCAGTGTCGGGTCTAATGATTATCTTGCATCGAAAGTATATCGATGAATATGCTGATTTCAAAATAAAAGCACGATGGTTTTGCTACAATACCATCGTGTTTTTAAATGGTGCGGATAACAGGA
>CAYOSU010000025.1:0-10335 GCA_964406735.1 uncultured Clostridia bacterium
AATGTTCTTGCCTTGTATTTCTTTTCTTTGCTCTATGCAGTTGTCAATGTGCGACTTCTTTCTTAAATGAAAGGCTGTCTTTCGCTGACAGCCTAACTATAATAGCATTTGTCATTATTTAAGTCAAGCGTTTTTCGCAAGTTTTTCAAACTTTTTTGAAAAATTTTGAAAAATTTTAAAAACGCCTTTTTCTCACATTTTCCCTAATGATTTTGCCTATTCTTACCCTTCTTCGATGTATTTTTCAAACAAGAATGTCATTTCAAGCTCGGTCGTTTCGGCGTCTCTGATATCGGCGGCACTTATCGGCAGCCAATCCTCAACGGAGTAGTGTACGTCGTTTGCTCTGTCGTAATACTCCCCTATTATATACACCTTGCAACCACTCCACACTCTGACGCTTTCGACAAAGTCATCGTCGCCATAGTAGTTCTTCTCCTGTCTTGTGCCGTTCTCGTCAACGACGTAGAGCTTATAGTCAAAGTAGCGCCACTCGAACGTCTTGCCGAGATCGTCGAACTTTGTCTTTGTGTTCAAAGGTCTGACCCTTATATCAAAAGTACGGGTGAGGTTGAGCTTGAAGTTAAGATCATTAGCCTGTTCGGACACAGTATAGCTTTCCGCCGCCGTGTTTCCGCTCTCGTCAACCATCGCTATCGTGTACTTCTCGCCCTTTTTAAGCCCCTTGACCTCGTAGCTCATCGACATTTTTTCTTCGTCCGTATTATAGTCGTAGGTATAATTCACCACTACGTCAACGTACTTTTTGCCGTTGACCGTTATATAAAGCGACGGAACTTCGTCATTCTTGCCGATCTTCGACGTGTCTATCTTGCCCTTGACGGAGAACGTGCCATCCTTTGGCTTTGCGGTAAACGTTACCATTTCACCGCCGTAGACGTCCTGATATTGCGGTTCAAAATCAAATCCGTCCGCCTGCGGCGTAATTCTCGTAAGCCCGTTTCTGTTGTCGAAATACACCAAGGAATTGCCTTTCGACTGGTATATCTTGCCGTCAACTATATAAGACATCTGATATAGCGTGCTATTGCCGTCTCTTGCCGTCGCCATAGTCGTATACGAGTTTTTGCCTACGAAATTAACTTCGCCGCCGCCCGACACGGAGATCTCCTTTTCATCAAAGGTATAATCTCTGAACGACGGAATAAGCGTTACGTTGCCTTCTATGCCCGTTATTTTATACGTTCCATCCTTGTCGGCAACGCCGCGAACCTTTTCTTTGTCGCCAAAAGTTATGACAGCACCGGGCAAAGGGTTGCCTCTTTGGTCGGTTATCTTACCTGTTACCGTATATCCCGTTGCTCCCGAAAGCGCAGGGTACTCGCCGTACTCTTTTTGCGGCTTGCTATCTATATTGTCGCACGACGCCAGCAAAAGCAAGGAAAGCGTCGCCAATATTATCGCCAATGCTCTTTTCATTTTCATAACGCTGTCCTCCTTTATTTATTAAGTATTGCGTCGATAGGCTTTTTAGATGATATTCTCGCAACAGGTATAACGCTCGATATAATCAATATTAGAAGAGTGATACCCGTTATCGTGAAGACCTGCCTTACCTTAAACGAAATTATTTTTACCGCAACTGCCGAAAGCAATGCGTTTTGCAGTACGTCCGTCAAGACGATTATCGTCGGGAAGACTATTGCAAGTACGATCGCACCGATAAGGAGCGCCTCGACTATAAATATTTTCGCAACGTCCATACCTCTTGCGCCTATTGCCCGAAGTATTCCTATCTCTTTCTTCTTGTTAACGACAGACGTTGACATAAAGTTATAAAGCAAAAGTATAACGAATACCGCAAGCACCGCCGCTACGATGTAGAATATGCTTACGAACGTCCCCATGAGAGAGTCTACTATCGAAAGCTCGCCCTCGTTTCTTCCCTCAACGGAATAGTTGTTTTCAAACAAATAGCTTATCTCGTCGTGCAGCTCCGCACCCGACATCCTCGCATCTATCAATACGCTGTTTGGCGTGTATACCTCGTCGAGAAGCTCGTCAAAGTCCTCTCTTGACATATACATCGTCGTGCGATATTGCTCGCCTATGCCCTCGTATTGCTTTGCATAGGCGACTTTGTCCTCATAAACGGTTGAATAGAAATACCCCTCTTCATCGAGCATCCCGTCGTCGTATACCGACACTACGGTATAGTTTTTTCTAAATATTGTCCCAGCCGTTTCAGGATCTGTCTCCCAGGCAAAGATCGGAACGTAGCACTCGAACTCTTGCGGCGAGTTGAACTCTTCCAAGATAGCTACGTACGTTTTATTCGACTCGCCATCGGCTGTATAATAGCCATACTTCATTTCCTTATAATACGACGCAGGGATTATTACTTCACCCTTTTTGAGCTGACCTGTCGGGTCGACTGTTACGGATATCGTATTTCTGTAAACGTAATCAGTAGGGTTTACGAGCGGTATATTGACGACGATATTCGCATCATACGTCGTGCGCTTGTCTTTTATCTCTTCCTCAAAGCCTTTTTTGACTATGACCTTGCCGTAATACATCGAAAGGTCGGAGTTGTACGCCTCTCTCATCACCTGCGCCTCTGCGTTCGACGCAAGATCGTGCTCGTTGTAGCTTGAAAGCTTGTCGTACAAGTGATAAAAGCTCGTTTTGAACACACCTACGATGGTAAGGTCTTTTCCGTCGATATTAAGGATGTGCCCCATTAGCTGATCGTAATTGTCGAAAACATACTCTTTCGTGCCATTGCTTGTCGTTACAGACGCAGAAAGGTCGATATAGCCCTTTGCCATATAGTCGGAGATCATTATCTCGTCGTAGGTTTCTGGGAATCTTCCGTAGGCAACAATATCGTCGTTCCTTTCCATAACGATGTAACCGTTATAATAATTCGGTTGAAAGAACTGATCGGACGAAGATTTGAAGAAATTTGCTCTGACCGAATAGCTATCGAGTCGATAACACTTCATAAGTGAGTCGCCGTATCTTTCCTCGAGCTTTTCCACGTCGCTCTTTGAGAAAGCGATACCCGTCGACATAAGTCCGTCGAATATTCCGCCGCTGCCGTAATTTGCAGTCTTTCCTATCTTCATATAGTACGCATCGCCCTCGTAAAAAGCGTTTGCGTACGTTTCTGCACGGTCGTAGCTTGCGAAAATATCGGCAAAGCCAAAGAAGCACAGCGAAAGCACGGATAAAAAGATCGTAAACACAAGCCTGAATTTCTTTGCCCCGAAGTTGCTTGCACCTATCTTGAAGGCGTCTTTGAGCGGCAATTTGGACTTAATAAGAGCCATCGCCTTTTTGTCGGACTTTATCTGATCTTCCTCGGTCTTTACGAAGGTATTTGCCGAAACGTAGCCCTTTGCCTTTACTTCTTCCATGACCTCGGGATACGCTTTTTCCGCATGCGACTCTTCGCCGAGCATCAAATAAGTATCCGTTTTAGCGTTAAGCAGCGTTTCGTTTATCTCGTTAATCGTCTGCTCGTCGAGAGGCTTGCCCTTTGGTATCCTGATTATCTCGGAGTTTATCGGGACGATCTCCTCTTTCCACTTGGCGTTATCGTCGTCCTCGACTCTCGTTCTGTCAGATATTACAACGCCGTCTTTAAGCTCTACTATTCTGTCTGCGTATTCTTCGGCAAATTCTCTGTCGTGCGACACTATGATCACGAGCTTTTCCTCAGACAACTTCCTTAACATATTAAGGACTGCCTTGCCCGTCGCGGAATCAAGTGCGCCCGTCGGCTCGTCTGCCAGAATTATCTCGGGGTCTTTTATGAGTGCTCTCGCTATCGCAACACGCTGTTTCTGACCGCCCGAAAGCTCGTTGGGCTTTCTTTCGCCGAATCCGTCAAGCTCCACCTTTTTCAAGATCTCGTCGATAGCCGTCTTATCGCTCTTTTTGTGCTGCAGCTGCAACGCAAGCCCAATGTTTTTCGCTATCGAGAAGCTTTCGATGATATTGAACTCCTGAAAAACGAAGCCTAAATAGGTGTTTCTGTACGAGTCAAAGTCCGCCTTGGTAAAATCCTTGCTCGATTTGCCGTTGATGATTATCTCGCCCTCGTCAAAGGAATCGAGACCGCCAAGCAAATTAAGAAGCGTTGACTTGCCGCAACCGGACTTTCCTAAAATAAATACAAGTCCTTTATCGCCGAATGTGAGATCTATTCCCTTCAGCGCCTGCGTTTCTCCTGCACGCTTTGACCTGTACGATTTTTTTAAGTTCTTTACCTGTAGCATTTTTTCGTCCTTGTTTTTATTCCAAAAGCCTCAAAAAGAGGCCTGCTTTTGCTTTTTCCTATATCCTTATTATATATAGAAAAATTTACGTCAGTTTTTTCTGAATATATTCTATAAAAAATAAACAGCTTTTTGCAACCGAAAGTATCACCTTATCGGAACTTATTGTGCATTTTTTCCTCTTTATTGAATATTTTTTATCCGCATACGACCATTTAATAAAAATAAATACAACTTTTTATTCTAAAATTGATTTTACCGCCCTCTTTTGCTTGCTTTTTTATTTGGATAGGACTATAACTTTCTCGGACAAAATTTTTTTATCAGGAAGTGTAACTATGAATGAAATTCTGATGGTGGTCGTTTTGAAGAACGACAACTGCAAACACAAAGTGCTTCGCGCTATGCGCGCCATCGACAAAAACGGAACGGTCATTCCAACCAACTCTATCAAGCATTCGCTTCTCAAAGACGACGTTGAGCCGTTGCCTATCTTCGGCGGACTTCGTCAGCTTGCAGACGACCCTGCTCACCTTGAAACGACGATCCTTCTTGTCATGAACGAGGACGAACTCAAGCCTACTCGCGACGCCATAATCAACGCGACCAAGGACAATCCGACCGACGTAGCGCTTATTTTCGCAACGCCCGTCATCTATCACGAGGTACCGGGGGCAAGAAAATAATATGGACATCTTACTTATTCTCGCAGTCGCTATGGCTTGCGGTCTTTTGTTTACGCGCATTATGAAGCTCGTCGGTCTTCCAAATGTTACGGGATACCTTATCGCAGGTCTTCTTATCGGTCCTTACGTTTTTAATCTCATAACGCCCGACGCACTCGACGTTCTCGACATCGTAACCACCGTTGCGCTCGGATTTATTGCGTTCTCTATCGGTTCATCGTTCAAGCTCGAACACCTCAAAACATTAGGAAAAAGCATCGTTTCTATCACGTTTATTCAGGCATTGGGGGCAGTTTTGCTCGTTGATATAGCCCTTATCGCCATTGGGACAGACTTACCTGTTGCGTTAACGCTCGGCGCTATCGCAACGGCAACCGCACCTGCCGCTACCCTTATGGTCGTAAGGCAATATCAGGCTAAGGGTATCGTTACAAACACCCTGTTACCGGTTGTTGCATTCGACGACGCAATAGGTCTTATGGTCTTCGCGATCTCGTTTGCCATCGCAAAGGTGCTTGCTAACGGCACGGAGCTTACCATTAACGCCGTTCTCGTCGAGCCCTTGATCGAGATTGTCTTATCTCTCGTGATCGGCGGTGCGTTGGGAGCGCTCTCTGCGCTTGTTTCTCGCTTTTTTAAGTCAAGATCCAACCGTTTGACGATCATTCTTGCAACGGTATTTGCAGGACTTGCGCTTTCTAATCTTCTCGGACTTTCAGATCTTCTCGTTTGCATGATGATCGGCGCTCTTTACGCTAACCTTTTCCACGCAAGCATGCCTACTCTTGATATTCTCGACCGTTGGACGTATCCGCTTTATATGCTGTTCTTCGTGATCTCGGGCGCAGAGCTTGACGTTTCGGTAATTCCTACCGTCGGCGTTATCGGCATCGTTTACCTTATCGCTAGGTCGCTTGGAAAATACTTCGGCGCAATGCTCGGAGCAAAGGCTGTTAAAGCAGACAAGAACGTCCAGAAGTATCTCGGTCTTACCTTGCTTCCGCAAGCAGGCGTTGCCATAGGTATGGCACAAATGGTGTTATCGGAGCTTCCGTCGCTTGGTACGCAGATCTCCACTGTTGTTCTTTGCGCAACGCTTATATACGAGCTGATCGGCCCTGTTGCGACGAAGATCGCTCTGACGAAAGCAGGCGAAATAGATCCTGCAAACTCAATTTCGAGATTCTCGTTCAAGAAAAAGCATTCGAGCAATTGACTCTTTGCTTTTGCTATTAGATAAAGAGCAACGCACCGCTTTTTTGCGATGCGTTTTCTTTTTGCTTTTACCATGCAATATTGCTGATATTATAGGGTAAATTGTCAATATTGCGCTGTTTTTATATACTATTTTGCTTTATCGTTGCGTTGCCTTATATTCCGACGGGCTTACGCCTACTTCCTTTCTGAACGAGCGTATAAAGCTTTCGGGATACTCATATCCGACCTGCAAACCTACCTGCGCGACGCTCATGCTCGTCGTTGTGAGTAGCCTTTTTGCTTTCTGCATGCGTATGGTCCTGAGAAGCTGCGAAAAGGTCAAGCCTACCGTCTTTTTGATAAAGCTCGAGCAATATTGCGTAGAGTAATTTAATTCTTTAGCAAGCTCGGGGAGCGTTATTCTATCGTATTTTTCAATGAGAATATGGTACAGCTTCATGACCGTCGGATCACTTGCAACGTCACTTTGACTTTTTATAGTCGAACCGTAGTTGCGAATAAGACGCAACAAAAAGGTCATGAACATTCCGTTTACGATAGACCCCGTGAACTCGTCTCTGTAATGCTCTTCTTCGTAAAGCTGCAATAGCTGTTCCTTTATCGACTCATCGCCCTGCGTTTGAAACTCAAGATAGTTGGCGTAATTGACTACGTAAAGGCTATTGATGAGAAATGAAGCCAGAACATCGTGGCGACTTATCAGCTCAAAAAATGTGTTCTCTATCGCACTTTTTCTTACAAAGCACTGTATCACCAAGCTCTCGTCGTCGCCGACGTATACAGAGTGAGTAAAAGCAGGCGAAAACAGGCAAAATGTACCCTCCGTCATCACAGTCGTTTCACCGTCGACTCTGTGTATGCACTGCCCTTTTGCGACGTACATCATTTCAAAAAAGTCGTGGCGATGTATAACGGGCGGCGTATATCTAAATATATTCCAGATATAAACGCTTCTGCGTTCGCTCTCGTTAAAATAATAGTCTCCGAGATAATCGGCTTCCGAATACTCAACGGGGGCTTCAAAAGTAGCTTTTTTGGGCGGCAACATAACGAGAACTCGCTGCTCGGGCGTCAGTGCATTGATAAACTGCTCCGCCTTTTTCGGATCGTCCTTAATCTCGTTGTATTCCTTATATATCTTCTCCGCATCGTTGAGTGTCGTCAGATAACGCAACAATTTTTCTGAAGCCATAATGCCCCTCCTCAGTTTTTATTCATTTTATAATACATCTTAAAATTTGTCAATAGATATGATAAAATTTATCACTGCAATTTGTCTGTTTGTTTTGTATAATATCCTTATAACAAATTTGTTTGCTATAACAACAACTGAAAAAGGAGAGGAAAGATATGAGCAAACAACGCACTTTTTTAAGTCGTGGTCTGTTTGAAAAAGATTTCATGCAGACAAAGATCAAATCAAACCATATCTCAAAAGCCGAAAAATGGCTCGGATATGCGTTAGGCCCCGGTCTTGCATGCTTGCACTTTACGATGATAACCTCATTGAGAGAGCGTTTTTACATGCAGATCAACGTTCTTAACGAGTTGTTCAACAATCCGTTAACTTACGGAACGATGAACACCGTCGCAAATGTCATAGGCATCATTTTGGGGCTTTATCTTAACTACATGGTGGAACACACGGTCTCGAGAGCTGGTCGTTTCCGTCCGTATACCCTTATCGGATCGCTTCTCATGGCTGTATTCGGCGTATTCATCTTCTGGTCGCCCTTCCCGTTCGGAACAGTTCCACAGCTTGTTTGGCTATACGTCGTCAACACCGTATATATCGGCGTTGCCGTAAATATGTTCAATCTACGCTATTCCGTCGTTTCGGTAAGCACCCGTAACGTTTTGGAGCGTGGACACCTGACAAGCTGGTCGTCGTCGATAAGCAGCATGATCCCCGGTGTCGTTTTGATGTTCGTCGTCGATATGATCCTTTGGAATAGCGTGCTTATCCCCAACGTAACGGGTGAATACTGGATGCTTTTAGTCCTTATAACCGGCATTTTGGGCTTTATCGGTGCTATATTGCAGTATTTCTTCACGAGAGAGCGTATCACCGAAGACAACAGGCTCATCCATTCTATCGATACCGACGAAACGACCGAAAGAGTACCCGTTTTGACTCAGCTAAAATACATGCTCACGAATAAGTATTTTATCATGAGCATAGTCGTTGCGGCAGGCGCAGTCTTTTACGACTATATGCAAGGCTCGAACAGCCGTGTGTATATGATCCAATACATCCTCGGCGACAAAGACGGCTCACTCCAGGGTATATTCCTTATGGTAACGATGCAACCGATGATGTTGGGACTCATTATTGCTCCTATTCTCGCAAAAAAATATAGCGCACGTAAAATTATGGGCATTTCGTCCGTGATCGTGCTTGCAGGTATCGCTATCGCGATGATCGCTCCAAGTAACCTCGGTGCGGCAATGGGCGGAGGCTTTATATTCGCTTGCGGTATATTCGCCGTTACGACGATGTACAATGTTTTCAGCCAGATGGCTGCCGACGACATCGAATATAAGCACGGCTTCAGAATAGAAGGTACGCTTGCATACGCTATCGTTGTTGCTATATATTCTCTCGTTTTGACCCCTATTTCAGGATTATATGAAACAGGTCTTTCGCTATTTGGCTTCAAAGCACCTGCAAACCTTACCGCAGAAGCGTTCGCCGCACTTGCTGAAACGGATTACATTTCCGCGCTTCCCATCACGTCAGGCATTGACGCAGGAAAGATAAGCGTGGTATTCGCTCAAAGCGAGGCAGTCAACAACTGGATACTTGCGGCATATTACGGAAGCTATGCGCTGTTTGCCGCACTCGTTTTAGTCGTTTGTATCTTCTTTACTCTCGATAAAAAGATGCCCGAGATCCGTGCAGAGCTTGAACTTCGCAAAAAGCATGCCGCAGAGGCGAGAGGCGAAATATATATATCACCCGAAGAACAAGACCGCATCGACCTTGAACGAGCAACGATCGAGCTTGAAGAAAACAGAGTCGCTGAACTTAAAGCAAAATGCGCTAAGAAAGGTCTTGACTTTGATGCCGAGAATAAGAAATATCTCGATGCACAAGAAGCTAAGCGCCTTAAAGCCGAAGCAAAAGCCAACAAAAAGGCAAACAAGAGAAAATAATTACTTTATAATTGCCCATAAAAAGAAAGACTCCGAGCCATGCTCGGGGTCTTTTACTTTCCCTTCATTTAGGGTTATTCTTGCTATATTATTAAGTAATTAATTTGTTGTGTTTGCAATTCTTTTACTTTCCCTAAACCGCCGTTTTTACGGTTAAATTTGCGATTTTACCGTGGTCTTTATCCGTTGTTGCAGACAAACACTTATTACTCGAATATCGTTGCTTTTTTGCCGTTTTTATTCTTCGGCCATTCACGTATTCTCGTAACGTATTCAAGGTTTACTATTTGCAAATTGCCGTTGTAATCAATGAGAATACCCTCGTCCGTTACCTCAACAAGCTTGCCCTTTATTGCGCTGTTGTCGGCATTTATCGTATATACGAGGCAATCCTTTTCCAAAAATCTTTTTGCTAACTCTTTCATTACCGTCATCTCCTCTTTTGATCTCTTTTTTAATCTTTTTATTGTTGCCGCCGCGTTCGCTTTTCTTCGTGTTCGCTGTTGCAAAAATAGAACAACGAATAATAGAAATATTAAATAATAACTATCCAAGCTTCTTTCTCCTCACGCGTATTAGTTAGATATTACGAACAAAAACAATGTTAGTTGTGTCTCTTTAAGCTCTTGGCAACACATCTGAAAACTTCGTTTTTTCGTTTCAACTAACTTTATCTGCATTTTAGCACTGCTATTTTGCATTGTCAATTATTTTATAGGGTTCTTCCCCCCCCATAAACTTTTACGTTTGTTGCCGATTTTAAGGCGTTTTTTACTATCTCACGAACATTTCTTGTCAATACACACGGCCTTTTTTCTTATACAACTAGAAGAATATGGCCCTCTTAATTTAACTCTATCCTTATTATTTCGCCTCAAAGCAATCTATTATATTTACTAAAATTGGCACTCAAAATCAATTGTCGATTTGATTGGCGTTGCTTTATGATATAATCATCTAAAGAACTTTATAAAGTAGTATCCTACTGTCCCAAGCAAAACAAAGACCAGTTGCACGGAATGTGCGAC
>CAYOSU010000026.1:0-9067 GCA_964406735.1 uncultured Clostridia bacterium
AAGCTGTTACAGCAGAAATGTGTTTTTTTTAGATAAAGCTGTTGAGCAGAAAGTTGATAGTATGGTTATCCGAGATACCGCTAATATCTGCGTGGTTTATTCTGCCTGTTTGCGGGCGTCGAGTTCTTTTAAGATCTCGTCGTATTTTTCTTCCGTTATCGTATATTTTTTCTTGACGACGACGTAAGTTAATGCAATGAGGACTATGGGGACTGCGACCATGCAAATTCTAAGTATCAATCTTGCAGAGTCGGGGGTTGCGAGGATTATCTGTTCGGCGTTTGCCGTTACTTCCTCTGCTACCATTTCGCCCTTATTGGAAAGCTCCTCTAACGCCGCAATCTTATCGGTGGAGACCTTGATGCCGGAGACTATGAGAACTGCAGTTACTATCGTGGTCTGCAATGCGCCCGTTAATTTTGCTAAGAAAGACCTCAAGGAGAATACGATCGCCTCGTTTCTCGAGCCTGTTTTAAGCTCGTTATACTCGATAGTGTTCGTCATCTGAACGAGGAGCGCCAAGTACATATAGTTCTGACCTGCGAATACGCAGATGCCTGAAATTATGATGAATACCAAGGACTTGGGAACTACGTAGCCGAACATCATAAGGACGATATAGCCGACCATCGAAATAATTGCGCCAAGACCTATGAGCTTATGTCTGCCAAGCTTTTTGACCAAGGGTGCGAAGGTAAGCTGTGATGCGAGCGTCGCAACGAGGTATACTACCGCAAAGACCATGTATACCGAGCCGCCCTGAGCGTAACCGAACTCGAAGTAGCAGAAGTTCATTCCGAACTGCAACAGTAAGCCCGATCCCAAGTAGTAGCAGCATACCGCAAGGGTTATCCAAAGAAGCTGGTCGTTGCCTTTTATTATCGCAAGCATCCTGCCCAAAGACACCTTTTCTGCCTTTGAAAGCGGATCTCTCGGGCGTTCCTTGACGCCGACGAAGGTGAGTACCTGAGAGGCTACGAAGATGCCGACGACGACTATCGCCGAGATGCCGTATCTTCTTACCTTATCCGTTCCCGTATACATCGGAACGACTGCCGCTATCGCAAAAGCCGCTATCGAGATGAAGATGTTCATAAGCGTTGTGAGCGTATTTCTCTCGTCCGCGTCGTTTGAAAGCGCAGGGAGCATCGACCAATAGCTTACGTCGTTCATCGTGAACGTCATACCCCAGAAGAGGTACAATACGCCGAAGAAGGCTACAAAGCCCCAGCCCGTAAAGGAGCGAACGAGGAACATCAACGCCGTGATAAGTCCGCTTGCGAGCGCACCTATCAATACCCAAGGACGGAACTTGCCGCTTTTCAGCTGGGCGTTCTCTATTATCGTACCCATCATCGGGTCGTTTATCGCATCCCATACCTTGCAAAGCGTCATTATTACGCCTATTGCGGCAAACTGCGCATCGGTGAGCGTCATCGTATACTGGATATATACGAGCAGGAACATCGATACGAATTGATAGTGAACGTCTCTCAAGCCGCCGAGAGAGTAACACCACTTATTGCGATTGTAAAGCCTCTTTTCTTCGTTCATTTCTGACCTCTTGAATTTTTTATTTACTCCGCCCTATCCCCCGTTTTCCCTCATTTTTTAAGGCAAAACGCTGTACGATAAGTTGGACACTCACTCTTTTTTATATAAAAAGTGAGTTTTTTATACTACAAGAATAATACTTTTAACTTCGTTTGTCAATAGCGTTGTGGGAGCGTTGAAAAATTCACTCCGAAAAAATTGTTAAATCATTTATTTATTTGCGGTATATATTGACTTAATAGATACGTGATGATATAATTAGTTTAATCCATTTAATAATTAAAAGAGAGGAACGGACATGATAAGTTTTTCTGACGTAAACGCCAAAAAGGCGGTCGTTTTTAACGGCAAAGAGGTATTCGTTGAGACGAAAAAGACCCCTATGCTCTTATTGGGACGCCCTGCCGTCGATATTTCTAACTGCCCTGACTTTAAGTTCTCAAATAAAACTCGCCTCTTCCCCTCGAGGATAACAAGCGTCGAGCAAAAGGGCGATACGCTTTTGCTTGAATTTTCTGCAAACGAGCTTACAGCCAAAGCGGAATTTTCCGAAAACGAGGACGGGGAGCTTAAAGTATCGCTTTCGTCAAGCGAGGACTTGGCGATAAGGCTCAATATGCCGTCAAGTAGGTCTGAGCATATATTCGGAACGGGAGAGTCTTTTAAGGCGGCAGACCTCAAAGGAGAACGCTTCAGAGTGTTCGTTGAGGAGCATATCAGCGTTATGCCTATCGCTAAGAAGATAATTCGTCTTAAACTCCACTTAAACACCGACAAGCCGCACGCTTATTCAAAATATAAAAACTATTACGTTCAGCCGACCTTTATTGCAAGCGACCCGAAAAGCAATAAAAATATGACCCTTATCGCAAGCTCCGAGCGTATCGCTTTCTTCGATTTCAAAAAGCCAGACATCACCTCGCTCGACTTTTTTGAGCTTCCGCTCGATATAACCGTTAAATTCCACGACAGCGTGCTCGACTGCGAGCGTTATTTCGCAAGAAAGCTCGGTATGCTTCCTAAGCTTTCGGAGGATATTTACGACGGCATGATACTCGGCATTCAAAGCGGTACTAAAGTCTGCGACGACAAGGTGCAAAAGCTCATTTCTAAGGGTGCAAAGATAAACGGTATCTGGGCGCAGGACTGGTGCGGAGAGATAGTTACCGACTTCGGTAAGCAGGTGTTCTGGAATTATAAGCACGACCCTACGCTTTATCCCGAGCTTTCGGAGTATATAAAAAAATGGCGTGAGCAGGGTATCGGCTTCTACGGCTACATCAACCCCTATCTCAACGAAAACGGAGACCTTTTCAAAGAAGCGGAGAAAAACGGCTGGCTGGTTAAAAAGCCCGACGGCACTACCTATCTTCTCTCTATGTCTACCTTTAAGTTCGGAACGGTCGACCTCACCAACCCCGAGGCGTATTCCTGGTACAAGGAAAACATCAAGCAGAATATGATCGGTTTCGGGCTTGCAGGCTGGATGGCGGACTTTGGTGAATATCTCCCGACCGACGGCGTTTTGTACGGCGGAAGCGGCTACGACGTTCATAACATCTACCCCGTTCTGTGGGCTAAGTGCAACAGAGAGGCTCTCGAGGAGACTAACTCTTTAGGAAAGGTAACGTTCTTTATGCGTTCGGGATACTTGGGAGCTGCGAAATACAACACCCTTATGTGGAACGGCGACCAGCACGTTGACTTTACAAGAGATTACGGGCTTGGAAGTGCAATTATAGCTGCTATATCGCTCGGATATTCGGGTATGGGAACGTCGCACTCCGACGTTGGCGGTTATACCACCATCGCACCCCTTTCAAGAACGGAAGAGCTTTATTTGAGGTGGCTTGAAATGAACGCCTTTATGCCCTTCCTGCGCTCCCACGAGGGCAACCGTCCTTGGGACAGCTTCCAGTTCGATCAGTCGGAAAAGGCTATGGACGGAACGGCAAGGTTCTCTTCTATCTACGCAAGGCTTAAACCCTATTTCATCGACGAGGAGAGCTATTATCACGAGACGGCTACACCTATCATCCGCTCGGTATACTCCGATTTCGAGGAGGAAGAGTACGCTAAGATCGAGGACGAGTTCTTCTCAGGCCGTGAGCTTTTAGTCTGCCCCATAATCAAGGAAGGTGCGGTGAAGCGTTCCGTTACACTCCCTTGCGATATGGTACACCTATTCACCAAAAAGCTTTATAAGAAGGGTACGCACGAGATCGACGTTCCGATGGGTCAGCCTGCGGTGTTCTTTATGCCAAACGGCGCACACAAGGAGCTTTTTGAAAGCATCAAATAAAATCTTATACAGACAGAAAACGCTGTTTTTCGACAAATTTCGACATAAAATATGCGTTTTTGAAATATTTTTACAACAATTTTAAGGAGATATATCACAATGAAACTTGCTATCGGCTCTGACAAGAGCGGTTATCAGTTGAAAACGGCAATCACGTCATATTTAACGGAAAAGGGCATCGAATTCGTCGATCTCGGCATCACGCTCGATGCTCCCAAGCCTTACGTCGAGACGGCTAAACGCTTCGGCGAGGGCTTCAAGAAGGGCGAATTCGACAGAGGTATTCTTATCTGCGGAACGGGTATGGGTATGGCTATTACCGCAAACAAATTCGAGGGCATTTACGCCGCTTGCTGTGAAAGCGTTTATGCCGCTAAAATGGCAAGGGCGATAAACAACGCAAACGTACTCACTATGGGCGGCTGGATAATCGGGCCTGAAATGGGAGTTGCTATGGCAAAAGCATTCCTCGAGACCGAGTGGTTGCAGGACTTGGAGCCTTGGCGCAAGGAATTCCTCACAAACTCCTCTAAGACCTTCTTCGAGGTCGAAAAAGACTCATTCGACGGGAAATTCGACGCATGACGGATTTTTGTTACAGTCAGCCCGTCAAGATAATATACGGGAAAAACAAACTCGAAAAATCATTAAAAGAAGAGCTTTCCTCTCTTTCGGCGAAAAGACCGTTCCTAGTCGTCGATCCGTACTTTTTCGGTATCGGGCTTCAAAATACGCTGGAAAGCTTGGGGCTTGTCGGAGTTTTTCACTCTATCTCCCCTAACCCGAAGCTTACGGAGGTAGAAGAAGCGGCAAGGGAGATGAAAAATTCAAGCGCAGACTGCGTTATCGCTATCGGCGGAGGCTCGACGATGGACCTTGCAAAGGCGGCGGCTTGCCTTGTTACCGAAGACAGCCTTGACATGACGGAGTATTTTTGCGGCAAGAAAACGTTTTCTGAAAAGCTTCCTACCATATTATGCCCGACAACGAGCGGAACGGGGTCGGAGGTTACAAAAGTCGCAGTGCTTTCAAGCGACGACAAGAAAGCTCCCTTGGGAACGGACTTATTCTTCGCAAACGCCGCCGTTATTGACCCGACGCTTACCTACTCTATGCCTCAAAAGTCCGTAGTTATCTGCGCACTCGACGCACTTTGCCACGCACTCGAGGGGTTCTATTCAAAATATCATCAGCCTATATGCGACGCAGTTGCGATATACGCCGTTAAGACTATTTTGAAAAATATCGACATGGCGGCTGAGGGCGACAAAGACGCACTCGACGAGCTTGCGCTTGCCTCTAACATGGCAGGGCTTGCGTTCGCCATCCCGAAGACTGCCGCACCGCACGGGATATCTTATATCCTGACGACGGCGTTCAACATGCCGCACGGAGAGGCGTGTGCCTTTACCGCAGACAAGATGCTACTTGTCAACAAGGACGTTGAGGACGGAAGAATTTACCGTTTTGCCGCCGATTGCGGATTTGAAAGCGTTGAGGCGTTAGCTGCCAAAATTCTTGAAATTAAGCTAAGATACGGGCTTAAATGCACTCTCAAAGATGCAGGAATAACACGGGACGACATTCCGCTTATCGCTAAGGCGTCTTTGAACGCCAACACAGCAAACAACCCCGTCGAAATGACGGAGAAAAGGCTCACGGAGCTATTTTTATCACTTGACGAATAAGGAGAACATCATATGAAACAACACATCAAGCTCGGCGTTATCGCCCTCGCAAGAAAGACTTTCGACTGGAACGAAGCGCAGAAGATCTATACTAAAACGCTCGATGACCTAAGACGCATTGAGAATTGCGAGATAATCGCAGAGGAAAAGCTCGTTATCGAGGTGGAAGACGCAGAAAGAGCGGCAAAGGCTATTTCCGCTCAGCACGTAGACGGACTCGTTATTATATCGGCTACGTTCCACTTGGGCCATCTTGCGTTGACGGCACAAAAGTATTTTGTCGGCACTCCCCTGCTTCTCTGGGCGTTCGACGAGCTTCCCTACGACGGCGGAAAGATACGTCTTAACTCCGTTTGCGGTCTTAACCTCAACGCTTCTAACCTTTATAAGGCGGGCGTGGACGGTTATTGCGCACACGTCGGAAGCGAGATACCTACTGACTTTATTGACGCAGTACGCATGACGGCGGCACTTAAAAATACTAAGGTTGCGATGATAGGCTATCACGCACACGGCTTTTTCAACCTCGGCGTCGAGGCACTCTCGCCGTACAGGAATTTCGGCATACTCGTAGACCATTACGAGCTTTCGGACTTCTTCGGTCGCAAGGTCGCAGAAGAAAAGATCGCCGCTCGCAAGGAGATGATCTTGAAAACGTTCAATACCTCCGGAATCACCGAAAAGCAGGTCGATCTTCTCGCTAACCTCACCGAAAGTGCAAAGGACTTCCTCGACTCGAACGGACTTTCTTGCGCTGCAGTCAGGTGCTGGCCCGAGCATGCCGCAAACTACGGCATTTCGCCCTGCGCCGCTATGTCTATCCTTGCAGACGAGGGCTATATCTTAGCGTGCGAGGGAGACTTGGAGGGCGCACTCTCCATGCTCTGCTTCAAGGCAATCGGAACGGATACCCCTTTCCTTGCAGACCTTTCGCAGGTAGACCTCAAAGAGGATTTTGCTCTTATGTGGCACGACGGCGTTGCAGCTCCCTCGCTTTGCGACGGCAACTGCGCAGCTTGCCTTGACACCTATTTTGCAGGCGGAAAGGGCGTTACGGCGGACTTTACGCTTAAACCCGGCCGCATTACTATCGCTCGTATCGACACCGCTCGTGGCAAGACGAGGCTCTTGACCTCTCTCGGAACTGCGGAGAGCGTCAAAAAGGAGATCAAGGGAACGTACTCCAAGGTACGCTTTGACGAGGGCACGAACGCTCTTCTTGAAAAGGTCATCTATACGGGCGTTGCTCATCACGTGGCTTACGCTTACGGCGACCACGCTAAGGCGTTCGACACCTTTGCGAGAATAAACGGATTGGAGGTATTGTAATATGAAGGTGCTTTCCGTTCACGATGAGGAATTTTTGAAGTACGGTAAAGTCATCGACGAAAAAGAGACCGTCGAAAGGCTTCTTCCCGTTCTCGATACCTTCTCTATCCCCGACGTTATGAATAAATATTCACCGTCTGAAAGCGCATTAGAGGAAGTCTCATCCGAAGCGTTTTCTAAATATTTCGACGGTGAGATACAGGTTGGTTACTGCAACGGCAGAGGCACGAAATTAAATTCCGTCGAGTATCACCTCTCCGACGAGATAAACGTTGCGTTAAACGACGTCGTTTTATTCCTCGGGAGATATGAGGGCGTTGACGACATCAACACCGCTACACTCGTGCCGTTCATTCTCAAAAAGGGCGAGGCGGTCGTGCTTTTCGGCAAGACCTTGCACTTTGCGCCGCTCGACATCACAAAACAGGGCTTTAAGGTCGCAATAGTTCTCCCTAAGGGCACTAACTATCCCCTGTCGCCCGAAGAAAAGGTCGGTACGCACTTTATGACCAACAAGTGGCTTATTGCGCACAAGGAGCACACCAAAATGGTCGAGGACGGAGCTTACGTCGGGCTTTTTGGGAAAAATTATTCCGTTGACGACTTAGAGCTTTGATATGATCGATTTTTTTCGCTACAACACACGGAACGCTAAGGCACTGCTTCGTAACCTCTACTTCAACCCGTCGATGACGAGGGGACAGCTCTCCAAAAAGCAGAACTGTACCCCTGCGATGATCTCTATCATCTCGGGCAAGATGCTTACAGACGGGATAATCTCGGAAGCGCCTACCATCGAGACCGTCGTTAAGACCGGACCGAAGGAGAAATCTCTCGTTTTTAACGGCGATTTCGCCCTTTTCCTCGGCGTATACCTTGGGAAAAGGCGTGTCAGCGTGGGAGTTTCTAACGCCAAAAACAAGCCTGTTGAGGGCGTTTTTGAGTACTTCGACGAGGGTGATATTCAAGGAAAGCTGAAGTTCATTAAGGACAAGGGCAACGAGTTTATCAGGGCGTTTGGAAAGACTAATTTCTTCGCCGTCGGCGTCGGCGCAGTGGGCATCCCAGACAACACGCACTTTGAGCTTAACGCCCAAGGCACGAGCGTTGACCTCAAGGACTTCTTTGAAAAGGCGTTCGGTCTCCCCGTCTCTATCGACAACAACGTCAGGGCGTTGGCGTCCTGCGAGTACCTTTCTGCTTACAGGCAAGACAGCGACAGGTTTATCTTCGTGAAATACGGTCCGGGACTTGGATCTGCAATGGCTCCTATTTCGCTTTCTTCCCAAAGCGACGTTTATCTCGGAGAGATCGGACATATGCAGGTCATGGGCAGTACTATCCCCTGCTCCTGCGGCAAAACAGGCTGTCTCGAAGCGGAGATCAGCGAGCAAAGGATCTTGAATATCTTTAACGAAAACGCCGATGTTAAGGCGGATTCCTGCCTCGAGGTGTTTAAGCTATTTGAAAAGGGAGACGAAAATGCGAAAAAAGCCGTCGGCGTTCTTATCGACGAGCTTGCACTTACGCTTTCGCACCTTTACCTTATCTTTAAGGACGTTGACATCGTGCTGTGCGGTGAGGCGTTCGAGTTCCCTGCGATAAGAAGCGCAATACTTTTTACGACGTCAAAGTTCTTGCAGGCAAGCACGACTACAGAAAGGCTGTTGTTCTCGGCGCAGAGCGACAAGTACCGCTATCTGGGCGGTAGTGCAGTCGCCATCTGGGAAAAATTGTTAAATTAAAGGGTTGATATTATTGAAAATGCGTCCGATAACGGGCGCATTTTTTGTTGTTTTTTTATTTTAGGGGACACTTTACCCGAAGCGTAAAGTTTCCCCTAAGACCTCTTCAAACGCTTTTTGACTGGTTTTTTATAGCGGTTGAACAAGGTGAGTAGTCAAGCCGAGGGTGGATAATAAAAAAGTTGGGCAAAGTGGTTAAAAAGGTATGTTCTCAGAGTTAGGAAAATAAAGTATTTCCCGAGGATTGGCGGTGGTAATAAAGCGAAGTTTGAGTGAGTAGCTAGTTTTTGGCGATCCTTTCCTATAGCCGTTTTGGCGGCGAATCACCGCCCTTTTGCATAAGGAGGCTTTTTATAAGGATTCTGTTATTATTAGAACAATCCCTCAGTCTGCTCCGCAGACAGCTCCCTTTACACAAAGGAGCCCTGTGTGGCTTCGCCACAAGTGAA
>CAYOSU010000027.1:0-6364 GCA_964406735.1 uncultured Clostridia bacterium
ATCGGGTGGGTCTTGCCTTGGATGAAAAGCTCGGACGTGAAGACGGTCAAGTCTTCTTTATCGACGAGGGCGTTGAATTCCTCGACAATCTCAACAGACGCAAGCCTTTCTTCGGTGATGTTTTCGGTATTGCCGATAAAGGTTTCGGTATTGCCGCACGCTTCCGTCGTATCGCCGCTGTCACGGACGAAGTAGCAGTCGGTGAGAAGTCCGCTGCGATAATAGCCAATGAGCCTTCCCGTATACTTTGCAGAGGGGGTCGAGTAGGTGTTTACGTTGTAGCAAACGGTCAATTTGCCGTCCATCATATTGCCGACTATGCCGCCTGCGTACCTATCGGAATACTCCGAGTCGCAGTACACAAAGCCCGTGTTATAAGCGTATTTCACCGTGCCGCTGTTTATCGCCGCAACGCCGCCTACGGACTTTTGTCCCGAGATATAGCCGCCGTTCGTTACGCTTTTGAGCGTACCCAAATTATTATACGCTATGCCGCCTGCGTTTTTGGCGTCAACGGAGCCTTGATTTTCGCAATAAAAGACGTTGCCTGCATTGGTTCCCACCACGCCGCCGCCGTTTGACATCGCCGTTATTCTGGCGTAATTCGTGCATTGATTGAGCGTGCCGTTCCAGTTCCAGCCTGCTATGCCGCCGACGTTCTCGCCCGAGACGTCGCCGTAGTTTACGCACGAAAGAACAAGCTTTGAATCGGTGTTTTCCGCTACTATTCCGCCTGCCGTATTGCCCTCGACGGCCGATCCGTTCTTGCAGTTCATTATAAGACCTAAGTTGCTTGCGCTTATGCCGCCTGCAGTCGTATAGCCCTTTACCTTGCCGCCGTAGCTCGAAAGATTTATTACCTCTGCGCCCTCGCCTATACAGCCGAATATTCCTGCCTTATTCGCAGTTACGTGAAGGTAATATATGCTCTTGCCGTTGCCGTTGAATTTGCCTAAGAACGGCTGATCGGACGTTCCTATCGGCTCGAAGCCCGATATAAAGCGCATATCAAGGTCGCCCGACATCTCAAAGTACATATCTTTGGCTTTCAGGTAGTCCTCTTTGACCATATTTGTCAGCCATTTCATGCTTTCCTGCGAGTCTATTTTGTAAGGACTATCCTGCGTACCCTTGCCTTTCGGCTCTTTTGCCTCTATGCTCTCCCACGAGATGTCCTCGACTCTTACCGGCATATCGTCGGAGTACGGAGATCCGAAGTACGCTTTATCGTCCCCTATCGCACGTATCTTTGCTTGCTTCGTGCCTGCTTCGTAAAACTCGAAGTACGCCTTTTCACCTGCAGCAACCTCGTAATCGACGCCGTCGACGGTAATTATATACGCCGTTGCGCCCTCAACCTCGTCGTAGTAAAATCTATCCTTGAACCACACGAAGTTCTGCGGAACGGTCAGTATCCTTCCGTTCAACGTTTCGCTGCTTTCAGAAGTCGTCCAAACGTTTTTCGCACGGATGTATATCTCGTAACTTTCGCCGACCTCTAACTTATCGTAGGAAGTTCCATTGACCGTCGTTTGCTCGCCGTCTATGAAAAGTATATATTCGTCCGCCTTTTCTACCTTGTCCCACTTCAAAATACCTTGGTCTATCCTCAGATTCTGAGGCTCGGCAAGGTAAAATACGGGGTTTTCGGTGTCGCAAGAGCACAAAAATACTATCGCTAACGCAAAAAGCGTTGCGATCAGCAGTATCTTTATTGGTCTTTTGAGGCTCTTTTTATTCAACGTATCTCTCCGAAATATTTATCGACGCTTCGTCCGTTAATACGTATACGGCATTGTCTATATTTACCGTAGCGACCATCTTTACGACGACTACTCCGCTATCCGTGAACGTCAGAACGTTGCCGCTTTGCTCGCAGTTCTCCTCGCCGTGGACGACGTAGGTCTTTATCTGCACGGACTTCGGTTCGACGTTTGCGTAAAGATACCAAAGCGTGTTGCCGAAATCTATGCTGTCGCCCGTAAAGCGCATTACCATAAGGGACTTATCGTACGCTACCGCTATCGGCGTGAAGTCGTATATCTTCGTTAGTCCGTCGGCGGTTATTTTTATCTTTATGTTGTCAGACGGCGTTTTGCTTATTACCTTTAAGTCGTATTTGCCGTTTTCGTCTATCTCTATATCGTAGCCATCTGCCTCGATAACTTCATAAGACACATCGCTGAACGTATATCCTCTCGTCTTGGGAGTCGGTATTATCTCGTCGTCGGAGTTTGCTAAAAGCACCGTCTTATTGAGCGTTACGCCCGTGTTATCGACGGTATCGGCAAGGACGCTTATCATCGCGTAAAACTCGTCGAAAAGACCTACCGTTCTCGTCTCGCCGTCGCTTTCAAGAAGGCGCATGACCATATACTCACGGCGTGTGCCGTTGAGCGCTATCGTTACGTAGTTATTCTTGACGGAGTATTCGCCGACTTTTTCGCCGCTTTCAGTATATATAACGCCGCTTGAAAGATCATAGTACGAAAAGCCGTCTATCATAAGCTTGCCGTTGAAATCTTCATCCACGATAGCTTGTCCTTTCATGGCGTCTACGCTCGCAATGAAGTATTCGGAAGCGTAGTATTTGAGCTCCTCGCCGACGAAGACCTTTCTGCCGTCTACCTCTATCGCCTCGCTGACGTTGGAGTGGCTATCTTCCTTGATATGCAGGTAGTCCCTTTCCTTGGAGACCGTCATCTGCACACGGGAACGGCGGACGAATTCTCCTTTCTCGTCGCTGAAATAGTAGCAATCGAACGTATCTCTGTCGTTGCAGGCAGTAAGTACGGTCAAAATAAGGGGCAATATTAGTATTATAGCTATCGCTATCGAAAGTCTTTTCGCTGTTTTCATATATATTTTATCACCTTGAATGCGTTTTCGCATCGGCATGAAAAATCTGAGTAAATAAGTATCGTTAACCTATGCAATATTATAATACTATTTTTGGCGCAATTAGTCAATCGTTTGCAAAAAGGGCAAGCGGTGAGGACGTATGGGACGTATCATCGGAGTTTGAGTTCGAAGTCCGTTCCGTGGTCGGCGGTTTTGAGTATTGTTTTCAGGCGTTGAAGCGTCAAGCCCTTGGTGGTCTTGGCAAGCGCTTGCGTTATGCCTGCCGCTATTCCGCACGAGACCGACGTTCCCGAGTAGGTCGAGTAGCCGCCGAGAGAGTTTATCGCAACGACGTTGACGCCGGGGAGCAGTATCTCGGGCTTTTTTATCAGCTCGTCACGAGCCGAAAAAGCCGCTCGCTCGAGCGTTTTACTCTCGCTATCGTACGCTCCGACGGTCAGGCAATAGGGCGAAACGCCGGGAGATCTTACGCCGTCAACGGGGTTATTTCCTGCGGCGGAAACTACTATCAAGCCCTGTCTATACAGCGCCTCGACACCCTGCAACAGCGGGTCGAACGCTCCCTGATATGCCGCTCCGAACGCCATTGCGACCGTTTTTATCCTAAGTCTTTTTGCGTTGTCGTATATCCACTGCATGCCTTTCAAGATGTCTAAGGTGTCGCCTTTGCCGTCCGCTCGCATGCACTTGACGGAGACTATCTTAGCCATTCTGTCAACGCCCGTTATCCTGCCTTCCGACATCACGCCGCTTCCGCCTATCAGCCCTGCTATCATCGTGCCGTGCCCGTTTTCGTCCTCTACGCTGCCGCCTATGACGGAAATTCGCTCTATTATACGGCTTTTGAAGCCCGTTAAGTCAAGGTGCATATTTACGCCCGAATCGAGAACACAGGTGGTATATATTCCCTCTATGTCGCCGTAAAAGTGCGGAAAACAGGGCGTTTGCATTGCGCTTTTTGTCGATACCGTCTCTAAAGACAGTTCGTCTACCGATGCTATCGAGGTTACCGCCTGAAGAGCGGAAAGTGAAGCTATTTCTTCAAAATCACCCCTGAGAGCAAGTGACGATATAAACGGCAGGGCGCACACTTTTTTGAGCCTTTTGGGGACGCTTATACGCTTTTTCAGCGATATTACCGCAAGCATATCGCTCGACGCCTTGGCAAAAAGCGATGGTGATATTTTTTTATAGTTCATTTTAGCTCTCGCTTAAATTATCGACGATGTTTTTCAGCTTCTCTCTCTGCGTTTCGTTCAAAAACGAGTCAAGAACACCTACTATTTTTTCTAAGCGAGCCTTATCCATCATGCCGTTTTCTATCTCCTTTTTGTAGCGGTAGCTAAGCTCTTCCATCAGCTCTTGCTCGCTCTTTTTAGAGTAGTCGTCTATCGCTTGCCTGACGCTTTCACTATTTACACCCTCATTTTCAGTCGTCTGAGCATTTTTATTTTGCTTGAAGCTTTTGAAATCCATATCCGTTCTCCTTGAAATTGCACTGTTTTAATATATGCCGTCATATAATTATTTGCGAACACGAATTTTTTAGTTATGAAAAACCGAAACGACTCATTTGAAAACTTGACGAATACGCTCGAAAGCCTGAAAAGCATATCCTCGCTTTTATCGGGGAACAAAAGCGAGCTTTTACCGCTTATTTTGCAGAAAAATCCGCAGCTTGCGCCCTTGCTTTCTGCGATAGACCTTTCTAAAGGGGGCTTAAACTCTCTTTTATCGCTATCGCAAGGCTCGAAAAACAGCGACCTTGCGGCGATGCTCCCTGCCCTTCTTTCTATGAAAAACAGTACTTCAAAAAGTACTGAAAAGGTCGAAAGTGCGGCTATGCCGAAAAAGGGAGAGTACCTCTCGCCCATCTTAGACTTTGCTTCGTCCGACGTTTTGAGGGATATTTTGCTGATATTGCGGTAGAAAATCTCTCAAAATGCGGTTACTGTCCAATATTTTGGTATGAAAAGAGAAGAAAGTTTGGTATACTAATATCAAAGCAACGGTTGAGGGCTTTTCGGAAGCAAAAAAAGCAGGTTTTCGAGCTTTTTGCGCAATAAACCTGCGTTTTGCGATAAACATTCAACCTATTGCAAGCAATATTTTGCGTTATCAATATATTTTTCGAGGTAATTTATGGCAGACAGGGTGATACTTCACGTTGATCTGAATAATTTTTACGCATCGGTCGAGTGCATCGGACACCCGGAGCTTTTGCTGCGCCCTCTCGCCGTCTGCGGAGACCCCGAAAACAGGCACGGCATCGTGCTTGCCAAAAATCAGCTCGCTAAGTCGCTCGGCGTAAAAACCGGCGAGACCGTCCGTGAGGCGCAGAGAAAATGCGGAGGAAATCTTCTTACCGTGCCGCCACACTTCAACAAATACGTTTATTACAGCAAGAAGGTCAGGGAGATATATTATTCCTTTACCGACGAGATAGAAACATTCGGCTTGGACGAGTGCTGGCTGGACGTTACGGGCTCGCAAAAGCTGTTCGGGAGCGGCAAGGAGATAGCCGACAAGATCCGAGAAAAAGTCAAGTCCGAGCTTGACCTCACCGTCTCAGTCGGCGTGTCGTTCACAAAGGTTTTCGCAAAGCTTGGGTCGGATATGAAAAAGCCCGACGCTACGACGGTCATATCGAGGGAGAATTTTAAGCAGCTCGTCTGGCCTTTGCCCGCAGAAGAAATGCTGTTTATCGGCAGGAAGACTATCGAGAAGCTGCACCTTATCAATATATTCACTATCGGGGACCTGGCAAACGCCGACACAGAGGTGTTGAAGCAAAAATTCGGCGTTGTGGGCCTCAGAATGCAAAAGGACGCTCGTGGAATCGAGGAAGGCAGAGTGCTGAAATACGACGAAAAAACGCCCGTAAAGAGCGTTGGAAACGGTATTACGACGAAGCGTGATATGGTAAACGACGACGACGTAAGGACGGTCATTTCGTATCTTGCGGACACCGTCGCAACGAGGCTTCGCTCATACGGGCTTGCAGCAAGCGGCGTTGCGATAGCTATTCGGGACTGCGGTCTTTCGGGGTTCATCAGGCAAACGGCTCTCCCTTACCCTACGAGCTCCGCTGACGAGATCGGCAAGGAGTGCTTCGAGCTTTTTAAGAAAAACTACGACCTTGCGACGGAAAAGCCGATTCGTACGCTGACAGTTTCGACCTTTAACCTCATGTCGGGCGGCGATCTTTTTCAGCCGTCGCTCTTTTTCGACGACCGCATCGACGAGGAGAAAAGCCTGGGCAGTGCGGTGGACAAGATACGTGAAAAGTTCGGCGGTACAGCCATAAGCAAGGCGTCGATGCTGAGCTCTTCAGACCTTTTGGGGACTGTTACGAAGGAAGACGACGATATGCTACCGTTCCAACGTGGAAATCGGGAGTGAAAGTTAAGAGTTTTATTAAACAAAAAAGGACGAAGCGGTTCGTCCTTTTTTCATTATTAATTTGATTTATCTCGTTACTAATTTGCTTTATTTCGTTATT
>CAYOSU010000028.1:0-5712 GCA_964406735.1 uncultured Clostridia bacterium
TTTTTTCATTATTAATTTGATTTATCTCGTTACTAATTTGCTTTATTTCGTTATTAATTTATTTCGTTATTAATTTATTTCGTTAATATTTTTTTCTTGTTATTATATTTCGTTATTATTTTTGTTGGTCTCGTTATTATTTTATCTCGTCGTTATTTTGTTTATCTCGTTATAATTTTATCTCGTCGTTATTTTATTACGTTGAGGCGTTGCCAGATCTTATCGAAGATGCCGAAAAGAAGCGGATAGACGCCGATGAGAACGAATGTTATTGCGGCGTATCTTATTACTCTGAACGCAAGGTCGCCTACGGAATCTTCTGTGAAAAGTCCTCCGAAAATGAGCTTTATCAGCGCATTGAGAGCCAAGTACAGTCCGCCGCCTACGAGAGTTCTTATCGCAGCTCTCCACCAAAGCTTTGTGTTTGCGAACTTGACGTATCTTTCCTCAAAAGCGATACCTGCGACGAAGCCTATCACCATGCCGAACGACGTGAAGTAGTCGTGCGTCTTGCAATAGAACAAGCCTATTGCGAAAAAGACTATCATGCCGATATAGAAGTAATATTTATTGGACACTCTGTCGAGTATGAACTCTACGGCAAACAGCACGAGTACGCCGAGCGCAAGACCGCAAAGTACGTCGGTCAAAAAGTGTGCGCCGAGGTAGTTTCTCGACAACGCAACAAGGCACGGTATTACTACCGAAAGGGCAGTAAGCCACTTCCAGTTTTTCTCTCTGTAATTATACGCTATCGACGGGTAAAATACCGCTGACGACGAGGAATGTCCGGAAGGGAATGAATAGCCGCCTACGTCACGAAGGAGCTCTATCTTATCCGTGGACTGATAAGGGCGCAGTCTTTTGACCACGTTTTTTATGAGCGGATTTACGACGCTCGCCGCAAGCAACGATACCGCTATCCTCTCGCCTTTTTTCTTGTCTAAGCCCCAATAGATAAGTCCCATAATGAGGACGAGCAAAGTCTCCTCGCCCAATATCGACAGGAAGTTGTTAAGATAAAGTAGCGCCGTTTGCAAGAACGTGCCTTTACCTATCGACTGCAACCACACGATGAAGTCTACCTCAAAGGGCAAAAACCATATATTTCCATCTAAAAACGTCATAATTAACTCCTAAGACCTGATTGTTTATTCAGTATAATACATAATACGAAAATTTGCAAGTCGGCTTTTCGATAAAACCATTACGCCACAATCAAAATTACTTGCAATGGCATTTTGCGACGTGCGTCAATACAGCAGACTGCGAGAAAAACACTTCAAACGACAGGTTGAAAAACGTTTACGTTTTTGTCTGCGCATATCGTACCACGAAAGCCGCTTGCTTTTTATTGCATTTAGTTTATCATATTCGCAATGAATTTTCAATAGTTTTGATAACATTTGTTTTTGTTCTCGCACGCTTTGCACTAATATCTGCGATTTTTCATAAAATATATCGCAATTCTTTGCTAAAACGGCGATCTTGTGATATAATTTATTCGTATGAAGATGCAAGGTTTTCTCCATACGACGACAAAGTTTATTTTTATCAATAAGAGGTTTTATATTTATGGCAAAAGACATTAAGCTCAGCAAGTCCGCTCTGTCGGCTATCGTTTATATCATCGTCGGTATCTTGTTCTGCGTATTCAAAACGCAGGTTCTAAGCTGGCTGATGACTGCTGTCGGCGTAATTCTGATTGTTTACGGACTTTACGCACTCATTTCGCTCAAGCGCACTACCGAGGCAGTGCTTTATATGGCGGTCGGCGCAATCATCCTTTTGGGCGGCTGGCTGTTCGTTGAGATAGCTCTCATCATCCTCGGCGTTGCAGTGCTCATTCAGGGTATCGTGGACCTTTCGACTGCACTTAAATCTAAGTCTACTCCCGCTATCCTCTCGGCGATACTTACCATCGTCGTAGGCATCCTTTTGGTGCTCGGGAAGTTCCTTATGCTCGACTGGTTCTTTATCGTCCTCGGCGTTATCTTTATCGTTGACGGCGTTATGACGCTTTTCGGAATGAAGAAATAATTTTTCGCAAAAAATTAAGACCTGCAAGTTTTGCAGGTCTTTTTTTGTTGTGGCGTTGGGGTCTGGGTGCGTGGAATCCTCTATTTACGTGCTGTGGTCTATACAAGGCGGCAGGAAAGGCGAGGTTATCCGGCGGTGGTTTTATATACGAGGTGGCAGAAAAGGCGGAGAAGAAGCGATATTATTGCGGCGATGCCGAGTATCACTACGCCCCAAAAGAGAGTCATATACCAAGGCTGGTTATAGACCTCTAAGAAAAAGTACGGACCTTGGAACACCCTCAAAAGGTTCAACGTAAGCAAGATCGCCGCATACACGAAGGTCGGTATCAGCGACAAAAGAACGTACTTTTTCGGCAGATCCTGCTCGGTCTCAAAGGCAAGAAGCGAAATTATTGCCAATATCGGGCAAAGTGTGTGCTGATAGAGCATCGAGCCGCTATATAAAAGCGTGAAGGGCTGTTCGGGCATGAGCGGCATAAGCACCGCTACGACGACTATGAACGTTACCATAAGGCACGCAGTCGAGATAAATCTGAAAGTATATACCCAATGCGGCATTTCGGTCTTTTTTATATACGATTTTATTGCGAAAACGCAGTATATTGTGCACGACACCATTGCGAGATAGTTGCTATCCCGAGTGTAAAAAGCGATATTGCCGACGCCGTGTTCGATGAAGCTGAGTATCAAGCCGACAATGCCTAAGACGACTACTAAAAGATTGAAAATAAACGCAAGCATACGCTTGGTGGACGTTTTCATTTGCAGGACTCCTTTTGAAGTTTTTTTCATTATACATCAATATTTGAAAAAAGAAAAGAGAAGCTTGAAAAAACTTCTCTTTTGCGTTTTATCGGGAGCTCGGAATTATTCCGCTTCGCTCTTTTGGGTGTTGAGTTCTGCACCGTATTTGAATATCAGGGAGACAAAAAGGAGCGCTAAGCCCATTCCGATGCCGCCCGTGTAGTCAAGATTCATTGATTGAAGGTCGGTTACCGTTTCAAGTCCTATTGAATATATCGTAGATGCGATGATATTGGCAATTAGCGGTATGATAATGAGGAATATTCCGAGCTTCTGAAGTCTTTTTGCACCGTTGAATGTGAACGGCGTGCCGTCGGAAAGCTCTAAGGCAAAGTATCTTTCAAAAAGCTTTGCTATCACGGTGTCAGCCGCAACCGTTACCATCGCAACGGCAATCGATACGTATATCGCAGCCGTGGAAAGTCCTGCGTTTTCCTCTATTATGCTATGGACTGTTACTCCGCCTATTTTGAGCGTCTCTGCGCCAAGCCCCAAGGATATTAGTCCGAAAAAGCACAGTGCAAAGGACACGATGCCGCATATGAAGGCTATTTTGCTCAAAATTTTGCCTACTTTTGATATTGTTTGAATGGTTTTTAACGTTTTTGTCATTGTATATATCTCCTTTTTTGTGGTTATGCGTTTAGCAGGGATAAAAGGGAGGTTTTATAGGTCGTTTTATCGGTTACGTCGGTGTCTATGCAAAGGTCGTGGGGTTCCGTTTCAAACGTGCCGTGTTTTCGCTCCAGCATAAGCTCTACGGGTTTGGGTAAATTTCCGCCCATACGCTTTGCAAAGCGTGTTTTTACCGTTTCAAGGCTCGCTACGACGAGAACTCGTTTCACCTTTTCGGGCAAAAATTTGAGCTGGTCTTTCTCGGAAATGACGTATATTGCGTTTTTATCCCCCTCTTCGCACTCTTCGAGAAGTTTTTTGAAGGCTATTTCCGCCATGCTCTCGCTCTTTGCCAATTTGAGGTAGTCCTTGCCGCAGTACACCGTTGCGTTTATATCTTCCTTTATCTCGTTTGCCACCGTCGTTTTGCCGACGCAGTTATCGCCGAAAATTCCTATTATCACGGCTGTTTTCTCCTTTATTATTTCCTTGCTTAGTATTGAAAGCAAGGTGTTATTTATCGATTTCGTTTAAGCTGCCGCTCTTTAAGTAGCCTAAGACCGACTGAAATTCCGTTGTCAGCATGCGGCTAAGCTCCTCATCCGAGAAGCGGCATACGCCGTTTGCGCAAAGAACGCCGACGCCGAATGTATATATCCACACCGTTTCAAATAGAGTCTTGGCGTCCTCTTCGCTTAAGCCGTACGTCGTCATTATTACCTTTATGCACTCCGTTGCAGTGTCGCCGAGTATTGCGTACATGCTCTCGAAGCTCGTGAAAAGGTCGTGCTCCGTCATGAACAGCAACTGGAACAGCTTGGGCTCGTTTATCGCAAAGGAGATCATCTGCATGCCTACCTTTTTGAAAATGGGCATATCCTGCAAAAGTACGAGGCTATGCTCCTCAAAGCGCTTCATTGCCGCTTTTCTGACCTCGCCGAGAAGCTCGTCCATGTTCTCGAACACCGTGAATATCGGGCGTGCGGACGCATTGAGCTTTGCGCCGAGCGACCTTGCGGTGAGCGCATCAGAGCCTTTTTCGGATATTATCTCTAATGCGGCGTTGATCATTTCTTCTCTCGTGAATTTTGGTTTCGGTGGCATTTTTTATTTCTCCTTGTTTTGTGTTTTGAGTTGGTGGGGTGGGGTATTATTCAAACTTTTTAGGAAATGAGGTTTTGGGGTCTATCAAAAGTTTGAGAAGTCAGTTAGTGTGTAGACAATCCCTCAGTCTGCTCCGCAGACAGCTCCCTTTACACAAAGGAGCCTTTCATATGGTTGAGTTCTATTTAGATTTTTTGGGAAAATAAATGTTTTAGTTTCTATTCTTAGCTTGAATGTTTTAGTTTCTATTCTTAGCTTGAGGGAAGAATTATTATAATTATATAGTAGCCGTAGTTAGGTGGGAAAGCGGAGTTTAGTGGGAGTAATTAGTGTGTTGGCGATCCTTTCCTATAGCCGTTTTAGCGGCGAATCACCTCCCTTTTGCATGAGGAGGCTTTAGTGCGGATTTTGTTGCTATTAGAATTTTAGGATAATGAGGTTTTGGGTTCTATCATTTGTTTGAGGGAAAAAATTGCTTCCGTTAGTCTCCTTCCACCGCTAACGCGGTCCCCCTCCCTCTCGGAGGGAGGCTTAAATAAGGTTGTGTTTTTATTATTAGAACAATCCCTCAGTCTCGGCGTTTAAGCGCCGAGACAGCTCCCTTTACACAAAGGAGCCTTTCATATGGTTTGCTCGTTATCAGACTGCGGCGGCAGCAAGCCACCGCCCTATGGGTTGTGGAGAGCGTATTTTTGTCTATGTTTTACAACATATGTTTTATATTAGCACGGTTTCAGAGGAAAAGCAAGCGTTATCGGGTGAAAATTGCTATATTTACCAATTCTTTCTGATTTTGGTGCAAAAAACTCCGTATTTTTTGGGGATTAAAAGTTTAATTTGGTTTTATAGGCGTGATGAATGCGGTGGTTTGTTGGTTTTAACTTTTATCCTCTATTTCAAGGGTTGTGGGGTTGATTTTTTGAGAATTGGTAAATGATTAAGACAATGCTTTGTTGGTTCTCGTACTCTCTCTTATCGCAAGGTGTGATTTTATTTTTTATTTAACGGTAACGAAAAACTCCGCGGTGGTGCGGAGTTTGAGTTGGTATTATTTCAAAAAAGTTGTTATAGCAAAAATGTTTTTTTTAGATCAAGCTGTTACAGCAGAAATGTGTTTTTTTTAGATAAAGCTGTTGAGCAGAAAGTT
>CAYOSU010000029.1:0-5082 GCA_964406735.1 uncultured Clostridia bacterium
CTACCGGCTCGGCATTTTAGTGCCGAGCCACCTCCCTTTTGCATGAGGAGGCTTTAGTAAGGATTTTGTTATTATTAGAATTTTTAGGAAGCTAAGTTTTATTTTCTATCCTTAGTTTGAGAGTAATATTACGATAGATGACAATCCCTCAGTCTGCTCCGCAGACAGCTCCCTTTACACAAAGGAGCCTTTCATATGGTTCGCTCGTTATCAGACCTGAATACTTATTATAGCTCTGCTACGTTGTCGAGGATAACGTCGGCAAGCTGGGTCTTGGGCATGCTGAGCACAAAGGAGCCGTCATAAGGATTTATCGTTGAATAAAAATAAGGTCTCTAACAGAGAATAGCTATATGTTAAAGTTGGCAAAATTTGATAACATATTGGAAAATAGCGTATCGCAAAGGTCAATTAGTGAACCGTGTATAAGACTATTCGTCCTTAGGTTAATTAAAAATCGACAATACAAGGGTTAGCTATATGTTGAAGTTTGATAAGAAGGTTGAGCGATTTCGGGAGCTGCTTGCCGAGAAATAAGCGGTAGCGCCGAGCTCACTGATAATGCTGAACACACGAAGAAAATCAGACGTATATCGGGGCTTAATTGCAATGCGGTGATTGGACGGAAAATATCAGAGTTTGACGATAGGTTTTTGGTTATAGAAATACACAATTTATGTGAGTAGTTAGGGAAATATGGGCAATGGGGTTAGTCTCTATATTGCAAAGGGCGGTAGATGGGTAATTATATGTTGAAGTTTGATAAGAAGGTTGAGCGATTTCGTAAGCTACTTGCCGAGAAAATAAGCGGTAGCGCCGAGCTCACTGATAATGCTGAATACACGAAGAAAATCAAACGTGTGTCGGGACTTAATTGCAATGCGGTGATTGGACGGAAAATATCAGAGTTTGACGACAGGGCTTCGGTTTTACGGGAGAAGTTATCGCAGGAGGCGCTTATCAAGGAGAAAAAATTTGTGGCGTTCGGGAAAAGGGCGGTGCTTTTTTATTCGGACGGGCTGACGGACGTAGCGCTTGTCGATCGCTTTATCGTCGAGCCGCTTTTGGCTGAAAAGGCTCGCAAAGCGCCCGAAAAATCCCTTATTTTGCGTGTTTTGCCGCACGTTGAGATAACGTTTGAGACGGACTTTGATTCCGCTATTTTGAAGGTTTTTGACGGGGACTGTCTGGTCTTACTTGAAGGGGCAGAGTTTTTGCTCTCGATCGGGTCTAAAAAATGGGACAAGCGGACGGTCGCAGAGCCGCCGACATCTTCCGTTATCAAAGGGCCTCGGGAGGGGTTTACCGAAGACCTGATGACCAATATTTCGCTCATTAAGCGCAAGCTCAAAACGCCTGCGCTCAAATTTCTGTTCTGCGAGGTGGGACGGTACTCCCGAAGCAAGGTGGCTATCGTCTTTATCGACGAGATAGCCGACCAAAAGGTGGTTTCAGCGGTGAAAAAGCGAATCGACGCTATCGACATCGACGGCGTTCTTGACTCGTCGTATCTCAAAGAGCATCTGAAGGAGCGGAAGCTGTCAATTTTCAGGCAGATCGGGGACACAGAGAAGCCCGACATACTCTCTTCTAAGCTGCTCGAAGGGCGTATCGGTATCGTCGTTGACGGGTCGCCTATCGTGTTGACGACGCCATACATGCTGCTCGAGGACTTTCAAGGGGCGGACGATTATTACTCTATCCCCTATGCCGCATCGTTTTTGCGGGTCATTCGCTTTCTCTCTATGCTGGTAGGCATTCTGATGCCGGGATTTTACGTTGCGGCGCAGTCCTTTCACCTGCAGTTTATCCCATTAAGGCTAGTTCTCACCATTGCGTCGGCGGTAAAGGGCATACCGCTTTCCGCCAATATAGAGATGCTGTTTACGCTATTCATTTTCGAGCTACTCAACGAGGCGAGCATCAGAATGCCTCGGTACGTTGGTATGGCACTTTCTATCGTCGGGGCACTCGTTCTGGGAGACACCGCCGTGCGAGCAGGCATCGTATCGACGCCGACCATTCTCATTATGGCGTTATCGGGCATCGCAGTTTACGCTATACCCGACGAGCGCAACACGCTCTCTATTCTGCGGCTTCTGTTCCTGCTTCTCTCGGGGTCGTTGGGGCTTATCGGGCTTGTATCGGGCACTGTCGTCGTAACGCTATACTTAGCGACGCTATCAAGCTACGGAACGCCCTATCTTGCGCCGTTTGCGCCGAAAATTTCCAACGACCTGAGCGACGGGCTGTTGAAGTCGCCGTACACAGTTACCAACGAGCGGCCGAACGCAATTTCTAACACAAACGGGAGGCGTATCTCTTGGAAAAAGTGAAAATATCCGTTACTACACGGCAAATTACGCTATTTTTCGCACTTTTTGCACCCTTAGCGAAGCTTTTTATTATGCCTGCGTCATACACCTATTACGCAGGCAAGGACGCTTGGCTTTGCGTTCTTTTTGTCGGCATTTTGGAGCTTTTGGCGGTGATATCACTCCTTTCCGTACTCAAAAATGACGGCAGGGCTTTTTCGGATATTTTATCTGAAAGCCTCGGAAAAGTCGGCAAAAAAGTCGTATTTTTCTTCTTGGCGGCGTTTTATCTTCTTAAAGCCGTCGTGCCTGTCGCCGAACAGCTCCTCATCTGCTACGAGGTTCTTTATGAGTCAACGCCGAAGTTGGTGTTTTTCATCCCAATTTTTATTGCGATGTTTTACGCCTCTTATTCGGGGTTCGTGGGGCTTTTCAGGGTCGTTGAGTTATTCGCTCCGTTCGTCATATTTTCCCTTCTCGGAATCGGGTTTTTGTCGCTCTCTTCCGTCGATCTTGTGGAGCTGTTGCCCGCTTTTGAGTACGGGGCTTATCCGAGCGAAACGGCAATTATCGCTGATCTTCTGTGGTTTGGGGACTTTACGCTCTTACTTCCCCTCTTCGGGCAGACGGAGAGGGTGAAAAAGCCGCATTTTATCGCCATCGGGTACTTCGTCGGAATAATTACCGTCGCCACTTTTTTAGCTATCACGGTCGGTATTTTCGGCCCTGCGGCGGCACGGCAGGTATTTATGATCTCGAAGATATCGAAGTACTCTATCGCTTTTTCTAACCTCGGGCGCATCGACTTTTTGTTTATCATCGTACTGTTTTTGGGAGCGACTCTTTATTCCTGCACACTTTTTTCGTGCGCCGTATGGGCAATAAAAGAGGTCGTACCCGTCAAAAAGCACGTTGTTTCGGGTGTTTTGTGCGTGATATTCGCTTCTTTTTCGCTCGCAACGCTCCTTAAGACCTACGCCGTCATAGAGTTCCTGCAAAGGTACGCTTTGGTGCTGTTTTTGCCTATAAACATCATTATACCTACGGTATTACCCATACTTTCAAATTTAAGCCATAAAAATGAAAAAAGCTCAACCGAACAGACTTAATAAAAACAGGCTGTTGTTTTTCCTGCTCTTAGCCGTCGTATTTCTCTTTTTTGTCAACGACTACTCGCTCGTTACGGCGGATAAAATTGCTATCGTCGTCGCTATCGGCGTTGACGAGGCGGAAAACGGTGAATACGAGGTGTCGGCGGAGGTGGCTATTCCGCCGTCGGCATCGGGAGAAAGCTCGTCGGAGAGCGACCAGACGGTGCTTTCGGCAAAAGGTCATACTATCGCAGAGGCGGTGTCTAACCTCTTTCTCGAGACGGGGTGGTACCCGAAATTAAATTATTGCAACCTCATTTTGCTATCTGAAAAAATAGCGCAAAAGGGCGCAATGGTCGCTCTCGAATACTTCTTGCGCTCGGAGACCGTGATGGACTCCGCAGTCGTCGTTATCGCACGAGGGGACAGCGCAAAGACGATACTCGAGACCTCTACTCCGCTTGACAACATCTCGGCGTTCTCACTACAAAAAATTGCGTTCGAGCGGTACGTCAATTATTCGGACGTCGTTACCTCTAACCTCAAGGACTTCACAAAAAAATATTACGACTTCGGCGTGGGGAGCGTGCTTGCGTCGGTCAAGCTGTCCTCTTACGATGCGGAAAGCTCCGAGGAAAGCAAGCAGTCTACGCTGAACGGCAGGTTCGGGCTATTCGATATGACCTATTCGGCGCTGTTTTTCGGAGATAAATTGACGGGGTATCTCGACGACGAGCAGACCAAGGCGTTCAACTTCCTCAAAAAGGACGTTACGGGCTCGACTTTCGAGGTCAAAAGCGAGAGATCGGGCGAGCTTGAAAAGGACTTTACGCTCGAGATAATCAGGCAGAAAACGGATATTTCACCTGAGATCGTGGGCGACGAGATCGTTTGCGACGTCGACGTTGCGCTGAAAGTTAAAATTTCCGACACGGACGGCACTAATTCGTCGCTTATTGACGTTACGACGTCGTACGAGCTTCCGAGAACGCTTAAAAAAGAAGCTGAGAGGCAGCTTGAAGAGACATTTGAGGGTATGCTGAATGCGCTATCGAGCGCAAATTGCGACGGGCTGGCGGTCGGAAAAAGCCTCAATGCGTTCGAGCATCGGGCGTGGGAACGGTTTTTGACTGCGGAAAATTTTGAAGAGTATGCGAAAGCCGTGCGGTATCGGGTAAACGTGTCCGTTGAGGGGCTTTCGGGAGAAAATTAGGAGGAATTATGCGGAAAATGAGTAGAAAAAAGTTCAAAACAACTTACCTTATCCTCGACGAGAGGCTTGACGACGATATAATCGTTGACCCGGGTGGGAGCTATACGGGACTGCCGAGGGATTTCGGGCTGCCCGTGCAGGACGTGGACGATCTGTAGAGGGGTGTTTTTAGGGGACACTTTCAAACGCTTTTAAGTTGGGGCAGTGTGGCAAAACCGAGGGTTGACGATAAAAAAGGTTAGAGAATGTGGTTGGTTGGAGAAGAAATATTAGTTTGTTTGAGATAATAACACCCGAGGGATTGCGGTAGCGCTGCCCGAGTTTCCGCAGGCAGCTTGCGAAGCGGTAGTTTCTAGCCGTTGTTTGAGGGGTATAATAATTATTATTAAAAATAGCCGTAGTTAGGTAATAAAGCGGAGTTTGAGGGAGTAGTTACTTCCGTTAGTCTCCTTCCACCGCTAAC
>CAYOSU010000030.1:0-4731 GCA_964406735.1 uncultured Clostridia bacterium
CCCTCCGAGAGGGAGGGGGACCGCGTTAGCGGTGGAAGGAGACTAACGGAAGTAACTACTCCCTCAAACTCCGCTTTATCACTACCGCTACGGCTACTCTTAATTATAATAATTCTCCCATCAAACTATGGATAGAAACTACCGCTCCGCACGCTGCCCGCAGTATCTAAAGCGTCAGTCGAACTTTTGCGTTAAAAACACAAAAGCGCAAGGCAGTGCTATTTCGGAATCTCGGGCAGCGTAACCGCACACCTCACACTAAAAAGCGTTTGAAAGAGTCTTAGGTGCAACTTTCCGCTTTGGGAAAAGTTTCCACTAAAACAAAAACCAGACAACAAAAAAAGCCTCGCTAAAAAGCGAGGCAAAACTGCAAAAAATCAAAGTCTGACTATTTTAACCATAAACGGTGCGTCGTCGTTCTCACCGACTTGCGCAAAGAGGTCGCCGACCTCGGAGAAAGCCAGCTCGCCCGAAACGAGACTCTTAACGTCGATAGAGTTGTTGACGATAAGGTTGATCGCCGTCATAAAATTATCGTTCTGATAGGGGACAGGCGTCATCTTGATGTCCTTTTCGAGGATACTGATGAGGGGCACTGAAACGTCTGCGGAGTTGACGGTTGCGATCGATGCGACGAAAAGCTCACCCGACTGTTTGAGGTACGAAAAGCTGTCCGAAAGACTAACCGCCTGCTCTCTCAAATAGATAAAGCTGTCGAGCATCTTACCGCCAGTTGCCTGCAACACCTTTTTCTTGGCGGTGTCGTCGGAAAGGAAGCTGTAATATACTCCTGCCGCTCTCGCTTCGTCCAAAAGCTCAGCGGAGCTGTCGAAGACCACGGGTATCGCCTGATAATAAAGGCACAATTTAGCGAGCACGTTACCGAGAACGCCTGCGCTACCGATACCGACGAACGAGCCTTTTTCGAGGTTAACTCTGTCAAGGATGGTAAGTGCCATAGCGATCGTACCGATAAATACGCCGTCGTCGTCCGAAACGCTGTCGGGGAGAGCGAAGACGTTTTCCACGGGGAGGGTAACGAAGTCCCTCAAAAGACCGTCGTAATTAACTCCACGGTACGAAAAGTCAAGGCACTCGTCGAGCTTGCCCTCACGGCAGCTTATACAATTAAGGCAGGGCATAAAAGGCGAAACGACGACTCTGTCTCCCTTTTTGAGTGGCGAGTCCTCGTCTGTTTCCGCAATAACGCCAATAGCGTTTCTGCCTAAGATAAGCGGATAGTTTATTTTATATCTGCCCTTAACGATGTCGAAATCGTTGCACGAAATAGCGACCGACGTAATTCTTACCTTACAAAATCCCTTTTCGAGCGGAGCAGATTCCTTTTCGATAAGCCTCACGCTGTTAGGCGAGACCGTACTCCAAGCTTCCATAACTCCTCCATATGTAATATCATTATATACCAAACGGCGTTAATTTGCAACAGAATTTTTGTTAATAATTATTTTGCGAAAAAAGTGATATTTCCTTGACAAGGCGGACATTAATCTATATAATAACAAGGTAGATTTTGACAAAACGGAGGTGTAAAGCTATTATGAAGAGCGGAATTCATCCTAATTATAAAGAGGTAGACGTTGTTTGCGCATGCGGTGCGACGTTCAAGACCGGCACGACGAAGAACGTAGACATTATCAAAGTAGATATCTGCAGCAAGTGCCATCCTTTCTTCACCGGAAAGCAGAAATTGGTTGATACGGGCGGACGTGTAGATAAGTTCAACAAGCGTTACGGTCTGTAAGCTGAAAAAGAGAGACAATAAAGATAGTAATCGAAAGAGTTTGGTTAACATCAAACTCTTTTTTGTCGTTGTTGCGATAAAAAAATTGACGGCAGAGCGTATAAATGGTATCATAATCGTATGAAAAAGAGTAAAATAGGCGGACAGGCGGTCATCGAAGGCGTAATGATGCGCGGAGAGACTGCTGCGGCGTTAGCGGTCCGTGACGAAAAAAAGAGAATAAGAATAAAGACCTGGCGTCTGAAGAAAAAGACCTTTTGGAGCAAAGTACCCGTCGTTCGCGGCGTAATAAGCTTCGTAAATTCGCTTACGGAGGGTATGGGCACGCTGACGACCTCGGCTGACGTTTTCGGTCAGGAAGAAGAACCCACGAAGTTTGAAAAGTGGTGCGCCGAAAAGCTCAAAATAAACGTAATGAACGTCGTAATGGCTATTTCCGTCGTTTTGGGCATTGCCTTAGCGGTCGGATTATTTATCGTGCTCCCGTCGTTCTTGTCAAAGCTTCTATGCGAGCTTTTCTCGCTTGACGCTTCGTCGAACGGGAGAATATGGATAGAATCCGGCGTAAAGCTTTTGGTTCTGTTCCTTTATATCTACCTGACGTCCTTGATGAAGGACATAAAGAGGGTATATATGTACCACGGTGCGGAGCATAAAACGATAAACTGCTACGAAAGCGAGCTTCCTCTTGACGTAGAGAATGCGAGAAAGTGCAAAAAGTTCCACAACCGTTGCGGAACGACCTTCTTGTTCTTTGTCATCTTAGTAGGCATTCTCGTCTTTGCGCTCATCAAGGTAGTCTTACCCGAAAGCGTAGTCTCCAACGAGTTTTTGAGGATACTCATCAAGCTCGTCTGCCTGCCTCTTACCGCAGGTCTTGCTTACGAGCTTTTGATGGTAATAGCAAATAGCAAGTTCTTCTTGTTCTACCCGTTGAGACTTCCGGGCATGCTGCTGCAAAAGATAACGACGAGAGAGCCGACCGACGATATGTTAGAGGTTGCGATCGCATCGTTCAAGGCAGTTCAGGAGCTTGACGCAGACCCCGATATGCCAACGTATGATAGACTTACGTTCAAATACGTCATAGACGCAAAGCGTGCGGCAGAGGATATGTTCAAGAAAAACGGCGTAGATGATGCTGCGGCGGATATAGAGTGGATAATAGCAAAGGTAACTGGCAAGAACAGAAGCTCGATTCGCCCTTACGACGAGCTTTCAATAAAGCAATACGACGAGATAATGGGTTATGTAAAGACCCGTTCGAGCGGCAAGCCACTTGCGTACGTTTTAGGCGACACGTCCTTTTACGGAATAGAGATAAAGTGCGACGAAAGAGCGCTGATACCACGCCCCGAGACCGAGGAGCTTGTAAAGTGCGCCGTAGAAATGGCAGGCGACAAAAAGAGTGCGCTTGACCTTTGCACGGGAAGCGGCTGTATAGCGATAGCACTCAAAAAATTAGGCAATTTCGATGTAACTGCGTCGGATATTTCGGACGATGCACTCTCTCTTGCAAAAGAGAATATGGAAAATTCAGGCGAGGAAATAACCCTCGTCAAGTCCGATCTTTTCCGGGAAATCGACGGAAAATTCGACGTAATAGTCTCAAATCCCCCTTATATAAAGTCGGAAGACATAATGAGATTGCAGCGTGAGGTAAGGGATTTCGAGCCAAAGCTTGCTCTTGACGGCGGAGCGGACGGCTTGGACGTATATAGAGAAATAGCAAAGGGTGCAGGTGCACGCTTAAACGACGGTGGTATGCTGTTTTTGGAGGTCGGAATAGACGAGGCGGCGGCTGTTGCAGAGCTGTTGCAAGAGGATTTTGAGACCGAGATCAAAAAAGATATAGAGGGCGTAGATCGCATCGTCGTCGGGAGAAAGAAGAATGTTTGAAAAGGTAGTAAAACTTAAAGAGAAATTTCAGGATATATTAAAAGACCTTTCCGATCCCGAGGTAATATCGGATAGAAAGCTTTACGCAAAGCTTACGAAAGAGCACGCAAACTTAGAGCCAATCGTTGAAAAGTACGACGAGTATACTGCAAACGAAAAGGCGCTTTCGGATGCGCTTTCCGAGATAGAAGAAACGACCGATCAGGAGATGCTGGAGCTTCTTCGTGAAGAGGTCAAGGACTTAAAGAAGAAAAAAGAGGAGCTCGAGCACGAGCTCAAGATATTGCTTCTTCCCAAAGACCCTAACGACGACAGAAACGTCGTAGTGGAGATAAGGGCAGGCGCAGGCGGCGAGGAAGCCGCACTGTTTGCGTCAGAGCTTGTCAGAATGTACCAGATGTACGCCGATAAGCACAAATTTGCCGTAGAGCTCATCGACGAGAACTTGACCGAGCTTGGCGGCGTAAAGGAGCTTGTCTTCAACGTCATAGGAACGGGTGCGTATTCAAGACTCAAATACGAAAGCGGCGTCCACAGGGTACAGAGAGTGCCCGAAACGGAATCGCAGGGCAGAATCCATACCTCTACAGCGACTGTAGCCGTACTTCCCGAGGCTGAGGACGTAGACGTCGAAATAAACGAAAAGGACCTCAAGATAGACAGATTCCGTAGCGGCGGCGCAGGCGGCCAGCACGTCAATAAAACGGAGTCTGCGATAAGAATAACCCACTTGCCGACGGGAATAATCGTCGTTTGCGAGGACGAACGCTCGCAGATAAAAAACTACGATAAGGCGATGAAGGTGCTCAAAACGAGGCTTTACGACCACTTCAGATCGATAGCCGAAAAGGAGCAGACGACGGCGAGAAGAAGTCAGGTGGGAACGGGCGATAGGTCGGAGCGCATAAGGACGTATAACTTCCCGCAGGGCAGAATAACCGACCATAGAATAGGCTTCACGAGCTACGACTTAGAGGGCTATTTGAACGGCAACCTCGACGAGATGATAAACGCCCTCGCAATAGCCGACCAGAACGCCAAACTCCAAGCCGAATAACTTAAAAATAAAA
>CAYOSU010000031.1:0-4682 GCA_964406735.1 uncultured Clostridia bacterium
GGAGCCTTTCATAAGGTCGATTTTATTATCAGAAAAAGCCTCAGGAGACCGAGGCTTTAGTTTTTGAGATTCTACACGTAATTTTGTAAGATCGTGGCGTGTTTTGTATTAGAAAAGCGAGGTAAATGCCTCGCTTTTTGTCGTTTTTTTATATTTCAATCTAATAGTTCTGCGGTTATTGCCGTGCCGACGGAGACGTGGTTTTTGCTTATAGAAACGGAATCTTCCGTTATATCAAGAAAGCGTTCGAGCTTTTGAAGCTGCTGTCCTTTCTCTTTTTTGAAGTCTTTTTGGAAGCGCAATTTATAATCGTTCAAGTCGATGCCGTCTGTCGTTCTAAGCGCAAGCATTATATACTCTTCCTCGAAGTCTTTTTCCGAAAGCGTCTCCTCTATCTGCTCTTTTGTCGGGGATTTTATATATTCTTCCATATCGCTCGTATTGAAAAAGCGTCTATCGTTCACGAGAGAGTGAGCGGAAAGACCTATGCCGACGTAATTTTTCATGCGCCAATAGCCCTCGTTGTGCGTGGATCTCGCACCGTTTTTCGCAAAATTCGACACCTCGTAGCGGTCGTAGCCGTTTTCTTCCAAATACTTTGCCGCAAAGTCGTATGTTTTTGCGCAGTCGTCGTCCGAAAGTGGTTTATAGTTTCCGCTTTCGACGAGCTCTTTCAGCTTCGTGCCGTCCTCGACTATCAGCATATACGCCGAGATATGGTCGACGTTAAGCTTTATCGCCTCGTCAAGGCTTTTCTTTACCCTTTCTTCCGTCTGTCCCTCTAAGCCGAGCATTAAGTCCAAAGAGACGTTATCGAAAACGCTTTTTGCTATTTTCACGCTCTCTTTAGCTTTTTCTCCGTCGTGGATTCTGCCTAAAGCCGTAAGCTCGTCGTCCCAAAAGGACTGTACGCCGATGCTTATACGGTTAAAGCCTGCGTTTTTGTAAGCAACGAGCTTTTCTCCGTCGAACGTCCCGGGGTTTGCCTCTATCGTTATTTCGGCATCGTTTTTCACCCTGAAAAGGCGTTTTATCAGCTCGAGCGTTTTGACGGCATACTCAGATCTTACCGCTGTCGGCGTACCGCCGCCGAAGTACACGCTCTCTACGCTCTCGTCGCCGTATCTTTTGGCTTTTTCCTCTATCTCCCGTGAAGCCGCTTCAAAGTAAGACATAATAAATTCGTCCTTATTTTCAAAGGACGAAAAATCGCAATATTTACACTTTTTGACGCAAAACGGCGTGTGGAAGTATATCAGCATTATGCTATTCTCCTGTGGCGTTGCCAAGGGTGATTGACGGAAGCTACGCTTTACCGCCTTGAAATTACATCTTTTCTGGAACCTCTATACCAAGGAGCGCTAAGCCCTGCTTTATTACCTTGGCGGTCGCTTTGGTGAGCGCAAGACGGAAGTTCTTGGTGTTATCGTCGGCTGTTAGTATCGGGCAGTCGAAGTAGAACTTGTTATAGCACTTCGCTATATCGAGGAGCTTTCTCGTTACGAAGCTCGGCTCGGATTTATCTATCGCAGATACGAGTACGTCGGGGAACTGGGAGATGTTCTTGATAAGATCAAACTCGGTGTCGTTGACGTCCTTGACCTCGTAATCTCCTATGCTGCCTGCCTTGGAAAGGACGGAGTTCGCTCTTGCGTAGGTGTACTGCATGTAAGGCGCAGACTCGCCCTCGAACGACAGCACTTTGTCGTAAGAAAATACGATGTCTTTTATTCTATTGTTGACAAGGGGTGAGAAGATAACTGCGCCGACGCCTACCTTTCTCGCTATCTCGTCTTTATCCTCAAGGTTGGGGTTCTTTTCGGTTATTATATCCTTTGCCTTTGCTATCGCCGTGTCGATAACGTCGTCAAGGAATACTACGTTGCCGTGTCTTGTAGAAAGCGTGCCGCTCTCCAAGGAGACCATGCCGTACGCTACGTGCTCCATCTTGTCGGCGTAGGGCTTGCCCATAAGCTCCATTACCTTGAATATCTGCTTGAAGTGCAGGTTCTGCTGATACGCTACGACGTAAAGGCACTTGTCGAAGTTATACGTATTGTAGCGGTATTCTGCCGCAGCTAAGTCCCTCGTTGCGTAAAGCGTTGCGCCGTCCGAACGAAGGATTATACAGGGCGTCATGCCGTATTCCGAAAGGTCTACTATCTGTGCACCCTCGGACTCTACGAGCAGCTTTTTCTCCCTCAATTCGTCGATTATCGGCTGCATTTTGTCGTTGTAGAAGCTCTCGCCGTTGTAGCTGTCGAACTTTACGCCGAGCTTGTCGTAAGTCTTGCCGACCTCTTTGAGCGTTATCTCCTTGAAGAAGTTGAAAAGGCTGAGCTCTTCCTCGCCGCCGTCCTCTATCGCCTTGAAGTACGCTCTCGCTTCGTCGTTAAGCGCAGGGTCTTTCTCCGCTTCGTCGTGGAACTTGACGTATATCTTCAGAAGCTCTCTTACGCCGCCTTTCTCTATCTCCTCGCGGTTGCCCCAGCGTTTATACGCCGAGATGAGCTTGCCGAACTGCGTGCCCCAGTCGCCCAAGTGATTTATCGAGACGGTGTTGTAGCCCAGGTATTTATATATCCTGCAAAGCGCTGCACCGAGCACCGTCGTCGAAAGGTGTCCGATGTGGAAGGGCTTTGCGATGTTTATCGACGAATAGTCAAGGCATACGGTCTTGCCCTTTCCCATATCGGACGAGCCGTAGTTTTCTTGCGTTAAAACGTCCGAAAGCACCTCTCTTGCCTCGGTCGCTTTGTTGAGCTTGAAGTTGAGATAGCCGTTGGTCGCCGAAACGCTTTCAAACGTATCGTCGCCGTCAAAGCAGTTGACGAGCTGTTCTGCTATCATCGCAGGGCTTTTTCTCAAAGCCTTGGCAAACTTGAAGCAGGGCACGGTATAATCGGCTAAGGGGTTTTGTGAAAGCTGGCAGGACGCAACGAAAAGATCTTCCGGTGCACCGTCAAATTTAAGCTTACTCTCGATATACGATGGGTAATTTTTCATTATTATCTTCCTTATTTATCTTTTTTCTAAGCTATTTTAACATAACATCGACGGTATTATCAAATATTTTGGCTATTTCTTTGCTTTTTTTATTTTTTTATTATATACTTTCTTTCGGATAAACTTATACGGAGACGAAAACATGAAATTAGGTGTAGTTGGTTTGCCGAACGTCGGCAAAAGCACTCTTTTTAACGCAATCACTAAGGCAGGAGCAGAATCGGCAAACTATCCGTTCTGCACGATAGAGCCAAACGTCGGTATCGTTGACGTTCCCGACGAAAGGCTTGATAAGCTGGCGGCTTTATATAACAGCAAGAAGATAACTCCTACGCAGATCGAGTTCGTAGATATCGCAGGTCTCGTTAAGGGCGCAAGCCGTGGCGAGGGTCTTGGCAATAAGTTCCTCTCGAACATCAGGGAGTGCGACGCTATCGTACACGTCGTTCGCTGCTTCGACGACACGAACATCACACACGTTGACGGCTCGGTCGACCCTGTGAGAGATATGGACACCATCAACATCGAGCTTATCCTCGCTGACCTTGAAACTGCGCAGAAGCGTTACGACAAGGCGGTCAATATGAGAAAGTCGGGCGATAAAAAGTACGACGCAGAGGCTGCACTTTGCAAGCGTATCATCGACCAGCTCGAAAGCGAAAAGCCCGTACGCACGATGGAGTTCAACGACGAGGAAAAGGCGTTCGTCGACAATATGTTCCTGCTTACCGACAAGCCTGTTATCTACGTTGCCAACATCAAGGAAGACGACATCGCAAACGGTGAGAATCTCCCCTACGTTCTTGCCGTAAAAGAAAGGGCTAAAGAGGAAAACGCCGACGTTTGCGTTATATCCGCTAAGATAGAAGAGGATCTTGCGATGCTCGACCCCGAGGAGCGTGAAGTGTTCCTTTCCGACCTTGGACTTACCGAAAGCGGCCTTTCTAAGCTCGTTAAGGCGTGCTACAGGCTGTTGGGACTTATTTCTTACCTAACCGCAGGAGAGAAGGAAACGAGGGCTTGGACTATCGTTAAGGGCACGAAAGCGCCTCAGGCGGCAGGAAAGATACACACCGACTTCGAGAAGGGTTTTATCAGGGCGGAGATAGTCGATTACGACGTGCTTTTGGAGCTTGGCTCGTTCAACGCCGCTAAGGAGAAGGGCAAGGTCCGTTCGGAGGGCAAGGAGTACGTTATTAAGGACGGAGACGTTGTGCTGTTCAGGTTTAATGTTTAAGAAAGTTAAAGCGTAGCGATATAGATCGCTACGCTTTTTTTGTTTGGTTGGGAAAGAAAACGTGTTGAACGTTTTATTTTTTTTGTTGAAAGAGATCATCGTTATGCATGTTTGGCTATCTGTTTGAAAGTATTACAGAATAACAAGACACTCAAACATTCGTGAAGTAACTATTACTATAACTTTTGTTTGAAAGTATTACAGAATAACAAGACACTCAAACCGTTTGAGCCGTTCGGCGGTGCCGTTCGTTGTTTGAAAGTATTACAGAATAACAAGACACTCAAACCATCAGGTCGGCGAACTCGTCAATAATGATGTTTGAAAGTATTACAGAATAACAAGACACTCAAACACAAAAAAAATGATAGCATTAAGCATAATAGTTTGAAAGTATTACAGAATAACAAGACACTCAAACGAGCTTGGTAACGACTAT
>CAYOSU010000032.1:0-2452 GCA_964406735.1 uncultured Clostridia bacterium
GTCTCAGAAGGCTGAGTCGTCTCGGAAGGCTTCGTCGTTTCAGAAGGCTTAGTCGTTTCAGAAGGCTTTACTGTCTCAGAAGGCGACGGAGAAGGATCCGGCGTATCCTGCTTACAAGCAGCCATTGTCAGCACCATTGCAACTACGAGAATTGCAACAACTGCCAAACGTAAAACTTTGTTTTTCATAAACTACCTCCAATTAAATTGAATAGTTTGTTTTCATTTTTTTGTTTGAAATTTCAATATTTTTCGGGGCAAATCATCGGAGTTTGGTGAGCTTGGCGATGAACGCCGTCATATATCTACTATTTCTGCATACTTATTATAACATATATTCGGGGCGTTGTATGTATTTTTGGTTAATTTTTCAACGATTTCGGTTGAATTTTCAACGAATTTCCCACAACTGCCCCTCGCCGACGTATAATTTGTGTAGTTTTTTGGAAAAATATAGGGTTGGTGGGAGGGGAAAGCGGAGTTTGAGGGGAGAATTATTATAATTATATAGTAGCCGTGGCGGTGGTGGGAAAGCGGAGTTTGAGGAAGTAATTTCTTCCGTTAGTCTCCTTCCACCGCTAACGCGGTCCCCCTCCCTCTCGGAGGGAGGCATAAATCGGGTTGTGTTTTTTATTAGAACAATCCCTCAGTCTCGGCGTTTGAGCGCCGAGACAGCTCCCCTCTTTAGAAGGAGGCTTTTTATATGGATGAGTTATTATTTAGAGTTTTTAGGGGAATGATGTTTTGAGTTCTATCCAGAGTTTGAGGAGTCAGTTAGTGTGTAGACAATCCCTCAGTCTGCTACGCAGACAGCTCCCTTTACACAAAGGAGCCGTCATAAGGTTTGCATTTTATTTAGACTTGCGCTGCCCGAGATTCCGAAAGGCTTATACCTTGCGCTTTCGTGCTTAACGCACGAAAGTTCGACAAGCTCAGAATGACAGCGGACAACGGAAAAGGCAACGCTTATAAGCGTTCCATAAGCAAGAAGTCTTTCAGGCGGATATGCCTTACTGTGCTGGTCGAGTAGTCCACGTCGTCGTTCGTGATAAGGATTTTTTGGCTCAGTCCGTCGATATTAGCGAACGCCCCGAATTCACGGTTATACGCCCTTTCCTCGGCTACGCTATACGCCACCTGCACGTAATATTGCAAGTTGCCTTTGGTCGCCAAGAAGTCGATCTCCTTGCCGTTATTGTTGAAAACGTAAAGCTCGTAGCCCATATAGACCAGCTCGTTGTATACGATATTTTCGAGATTATGCGTAAGGTCGAAGCGGTTATTCGGGCAACGCAGGGAATTGAAGCAAACGTCTTCGTTATACACCTTGGCGTAATATGAAAGCTCCTTTTTGGTCTTGGTGGAATAAAGCTTGACCGATTCAATGATATACGCTTCCTCAAGGTAGCCGATATACTTCAAAATGGTGTTCACAGAGCACTCGGGGTGCTCCTGTTTGACGTAATCACGAATGGAGTTGGCGGAAAAAATGCGTGCGTTACTGCGCAAAATATAATTGACGATGCTCTTGAACAAGCCCTCTTTACGTATCTTGTAGCGCATAATCAGGTCGTTTATGACTATAGTATCGTCAAGGTCGCTCAGATAGCGTGTCTGCGCTTCGATTTCGTCGAACTCAAAACGCTTGGGGAATCCGCCCCACACGAGGTAGTCGGTATGCGACGGCGTTTTGCCAAGCTCGGCGCAATACTCGACGATCTCTTTATATACGAATGGGCGCACCTTGAACGCAACGTATCTGCCCGAAAGCTCCTTGACGAACTCGCCCGACAGCAGCTTTGAATTCGAGCCCGTGATAAACAGCGAATAGTCATATAAACGCAGCGTCTTGCACGCTTCCTGCCAGCCGTCGAGCGTCTGTATCTCGTCGAAAAAAAGGTAACACTTGCCCGCTTTTTTGTGGCGGTCTACGTATTCGAGCAGCTGCTCGGCGTTGGTTACGTTTGACGATGTGCGCTTGTCCTCAAAGTTCAGATAGACGATATTGTCCGTCTTCTCGGATATCTCGCGCATGATCTGCTCCATTATGACGGACTTGCCGCATCTGCGAATGCCTGTTATTATTTTGATGAGGTCGGATTCGTAAAACGGTCTGACCTTTTCGATGTAATGCTCTCTTCGTATCACTTTATTCACCTCGAATGTGATTATAGCACAATAATCATACGAAAGTCAAGAAAATTGTTCAGTAGCACTGAACAATTTGACTAAATGGCGAAAAATCTTTCAGTAGCACTGAACAATTTTGCAGTTTGCGGTAAAATTGTTCAGTAGGAAAGGGCTTACGGCGGTTGGAACCGTGGCGGTCGTCAAGGCATAAAAAAAGCGGATAGATTTCTCTATCCGCAATTTTTTTGTATTCAAGTTGTTCGGGTGTGCCTAAGCAATTTTGTATTCAGGTTGTTCAGGTCATCCGATCAGCTTTTTGGTTT